>JAYSTY010000534.1:0-54083 GCA_043719385.1 Blastocatellia bacterium
TGCTTGGGGCTATCTTGCTAATGCCTGTAAAACCGTTACTAAATGCGAGAGCTTTAATTGTGAAGATAACAATGCGCCTTTTATTAAGACAACCTTAATAGAAGCGGCTCACTATTCTGATCCTCCTATAACGGCATATCAAGATTGGGATGGTCGTAGTTGGGGTAGCCCTGCGGCACGCATTGATGCAGCAGAAGGAATCATGCGGCTTACCGAAAAAGCTTCATGTGCGGGCGAGGAATTATTTGAAATGGTTGAGCATCTGGCGAATGACCCAGTGCCACCTGTACGATTTATGATTGCTCGAGGTCTCACGCTGCTTTACCAGTCAAACCCAAAACTAATGTGGAAGTTATTTGACAACTTCAGTCAATTCGAAAATGACAATGGGGTCTTAAGTGGCTTTGTCGCAAACGGTCTAAGAAATTTGGCATTTTATGATGCTGATCGCGTAGCACCACTCGTGAGGATTATTTTTGATCGTGTTAGTGGTGATGATCAAGCATCTGAAACCAGGCAGTGCTGTACCGATATTTTTACAGGACTATATATTTGGCAAAACCAAATTGTCTGTGAAGAAACATTGCAGATGATTATTAATGATCCTGTGAAATTCAATACTGAGGCTCATCGGATAGCCTTCAATCTACGTGCTCAACTCAATTTAGGATCAACTGAGTCACCCAACGCCGAGCATAATAAAGTTCGAGTAAAATCATTTACCATATTGCAACAGTTGCTGACTTCAACACTAAATCAGGCGAAAGAATTGAACTCAAAATACGCCAAAGATTTGCCCTTTTCTTCGTGGAGTGAGCCTGATCAGAAAAAGGCGAGTGACCTTGCGCATCTGGCTGATTCAATCGGCATGCAAATATATTTTGCGTCTGGTGCTTTTCAGGATAACGATACTGAAGACCCTGTTCCGCGTGGTGTTTTAGAGCAAACACGTTTCTGGAAACATGCTCGCCCTATCTTGGAATTGTTGGCTGAATTTGAGTATGCAGGGTTGGTGCATCATCTAATACAAACATTAGAATATTTGCTTCCATTTGACCCTCTCGAAATATTCCTACTCATTGGCAAAGTCTTGAAAAAAGGTAAAGAAGGAGGGTATCAATACGAATCAATGGCAATTACCCTGATTGTCAAAATTATTGAGCAATTTATTACCGAATATCCTCAGTATCTGCAAGAAAGTGAAGCTTGTCGTCGCACGTTGATTGAGATACTGGATATTTTTGTTGATGCAGGCTGGCCTGCTGCTAGAAGGCTTACATATCGGTTGGAAGAAATCTTTCGTTAAGACTGCTTACAACTTCTGCGTATTGCTTCGTGCTTGAGAGAGTTTTCTATGCACATCAAGTTACTCAGCCCAAAATATTTTTTCTACTTGCACAAAATTCGCAGCATAAACTTATCAAGGAGATGAGTTGTTCTTTCGGGTTTGGTATTATCCCTGTTATGAAAGCCCCACAAAAAAAGTTTCTACTCATCGTCGGCACGCTTTTGTGCTTGTGCTTTAGCGTTTCAATTTTTGCTCAGGAAACACGCATTGTTTGGGAGCCTGTCGCCCCTGGAATTTGGTCTGTGCGCATCGGTACTCCCGAAGCCTTAGACCTGCTGAAAACCGCAGGCATTAATCCAAACACCGAAGCTCTAACTAAACTCGGCGCGGCAAAAATTCCTTGGCAGTTTCAAGTTGTACGATGATGATGGCGAGACGTTCAATTATGAGCGTGGCGAGTATATGTGGACAACGTTATTGGCGAAAAGAAATACTAATGGAAATCTAATCGGGGAAGCAATTACACCGACGAAAAGCCAATCACGTTACCGTGATTTTAAATGGGTCTTCATGACAAAACCGTAAATATCAGTTAAAAATTATTTGCAAAAGAAATGAATTCTTCTGAGTAAACAACCATGAAAACAATTCTATTATTTATCCTCGCCCTGCTTCTGCCCGCAACCACTTTGCTGGCGCAAAATGATTTGCCGAAAGATAAATCGAAACTCCATCTGTATCTGCTCATCGGGCAATCGAACATGGCGGGACGCGGCGCGATTGAAGAGCAGGATAAGCTGACCGATCCGAAAATTTTCGCGTATGATAAATTCGGAAAATGGGTCACGGCGACGGAGCCATTACATCAGGATCGGGAAACAAATTTGGGGATGGGGCCGGGGATTAACTTTGCGCGGGAGCTACGAAAACAGGACGCAAAATTAATTATCGGATTGATCCCATGCGCAGTTGGCGGGACTTCGATGAGTCGCTGGATCAAAGGTGGCGATCTGTATGAACGTGCTGTTCAGCGAACAAAGGAAGCAATGCAAAACGGGACACTGAAAGGCATTCTCTGGCATCAGGGCGAAAATGAAACGGATGATGAGACACGCGCCAAAGCTTATGGGGCTACACTGGCGCAGATGATCGCAGATTTACGCGCCGACCTGAACGCGCCTGACGTTCCGTTCATTGCCGGACAGTTGGGAGAGTTTTTATATGCGCGGAAAGATAATAAATTCGTCTTTGCTCGTGTCGTCAATGAAGGCATTGCAACCTTGCCAGCAAAGGGGTTGCTCATCGGTGTAGTCTCTTCGCAAGGGCTGGGACACAAAGGCGATGAGCTACATTTTGATGCGGCGGCGCAACGCGAAATGGGGAAGCGGTATGCGGCAGAATTGGTTAGATTGAGGAAGATGCAGAAGGCGTCCAAAAATAAGAAAAAATAATTCAATACAAAATCGCTGACAGAGAAATGAGGGCAGAAAAAAAGTCTGATTATTTTTGCCCTCATTTTTTGCCAGCCTGTATTTTAATAGCTATCATGAGTTTGATGAACATTGCCCAGGCCAAAGAAATTCTCAAACACCAATTCGGTTATGATTCATTTCGGATGAATCAGGAAGCTGCGATTGAAGCGGTCTTAGCCAAAAAAGATTGCGTCGTCCTGATGCCTACCGGCGGAGGCAAATCGCTTTGTTATCAAATTCCAGCGTTGATGCTGGATGGCTTAACGCTGGTCGTTTCGCCGTTAATTGCGTTAATGAAAGATCAGGTTGACGCGCTCAGAACCAACGGTGTCGAAGCCGCATTTTTGAATTCTACGCAATCAGGGCAGCAACAGGCTGAAGTTTTTAAATCAATTCGTGAAGACAAATTGAAGCTGCTGTACGTCGCGCCTGAACGCCTGTTGCAAAGCGGCGATCAATTTATTGACTACCTCAAAGGTATCAACGTTTCATTATTTGCGATTGACGAAGCGCATTGTATCTCCAGTTGGGGACACGATTTTCGCCCGGAATATATTCAGCTTGGCAAACTCAAATCTCACTTTCCTGACATTCCTTTAATTGCGCTGACGGCGACGGCGGACAAGCTGGTTCGCAAAGATATTATCGAGCGATTGAATGTCGAACATGCTGAACTTTTTGTTTCGAGCTTTAATCGTCCGAACATTTTTTATGGCGTCCAGCCGAAGAAAAATCATTATCCGCAACTGCTGGATTACCTCGAAGGACGCAAAGGGGAAAGCGGAATTATTTATTGCCTGAGCCGAAAATCCGTCGAAAGCCTTGCCGCAGATTTACAGGATGAAGGCTTCGCGGCGTTGCCTTATCACGCGGGACTCGACAAAGAAACACGCGACAAAAATCAGGAATTATTTTTAAAAGACGAAGCGAAAATCATCGTCGCTACGATTGCGTTCGGGATGGGAATTGATAAATCCAATGTGCGTTTTGTCGTGCATTGCGATTTGCCAAAAAACATCGAAAGTTATTATCAGGAAACAGGGCGCGCCGGACGCGATGGTTTGCAAAGCGACGCGTTATTATTTTTTAGCTGGGGCGATGTTTCTAAGTTAGAAGATTTTGCGCGGGTCGAAGGCAACGCGGAGCAATCCGAAATCATGCTGAAAAAGCTCAAGATTATGGGCAATTTTGGCGATTTGAAAACCTGCCGTCGAAAATTTCTGCTTAATTATTTTGCCGAAGAAACGATTGAAGTTTGCGGCAACTGCGACAATTGCCAGACAGAATTTGAACGCTTCGACGGGACGATCATCGCACAAAAAGCGTTGAGCGCAGTCACGCGAACAGGTCAAAAATTTGGGTTGAGTTACCTGATTGATTTCCTGCGCGGTTCACAGGCAAAGGCCATTCGTGATGAACATAAGAATTTGAAAACTTACGGCGTCGGCGCGGATATTTCCAAAGAAAACTGGTTTGATTATTTTCGGGATTTGATGTCGCAGGGGTACTTAAAACAAACCGAAGGACAATATCCGGTGCTTGTTCTCACCGAAAAAAGTAATGATGTTTTGCGCGGAAATGTGCAGGTAGATTTGATCAAAGTCAAAGCTAAGCTGGAGAAAAAATCATCGCTGATCAGTGAAGCTGCGTATCTGCATTTGCCAGATTTACTCGACAATTTGAAGCAACTCCGAATGAAGTTAGCAACGAAGGAAAGCGTTCCTGCGTATATTATTTTTTCGGATGCAACCTTGGTTGAACTCGCTACATATTTGCCATTGAATGAAAACGAAATGCAGAAAATTTCCGGCGTCGGCGATCTGAAGTTGCAAAAATACGGCGCGGAGTTTTTGCAGGCAATCAATCATTATTGCGCAGCCAATCAGCTCACCTCACGGATTCACCTGAAAGTGCCGAAGCGTGTCCCAAAAACGCGAACGAAACGTGATGCCGATGGCAACACAACGTTCGGTCTTTCGCTGGACATGTTTTTGTCGGGGCTTGCGGTTGGTGAAATTGCCCGGCAGCGTAGTCTTGCAGTAAGCACAATTGAAGGTCATCTTCTGCGTTATCTTCCCACTGGCGAAATAAATCTGGAAGACCTTGTCGCGGATGAGAAAGTTGCCGTGATTCAAAATGCTCTCATCACACATGGAGCAAAAAAATCTATTGCAGAAATTAAAGAAATCCTGGGCGAAGATTTCAGCTACGGCGAAATCAGGGCAGTGCTGGCAACGCTTTAGAGAGGCTGGTGCAACTCAAGGCTTCTTCGCTGGCGGCGTAATTAATTTTTCTTTTTCGGTAGCCGTATTGAATTGCTGATAACCTGTGAATTCAAATACTACATCCCAGTTCAAACCATAAAACGCAGAACCATCGCCATCCGCATTCATCCGAATCACGGACGGAAACCATTCACCACTCGGCAATTTTGTTTGTTGGTAAACCAGCTTTGGTTCGGGGCTGATACGGAGCGGTTTTCCAGCTTTATCGAGTCCGGGAACAATATTTTTGGCTTCGATGCGGACGATGATTTTGTCATTCGCATCAATCCAAATTGTACCAAGCAAATTTGTCGTGAAGGCTTTGGCGATGGGAAGCTTTGCGCCAATGCGCGGCGTAAAATCCAGCACAATCATTTCGCGGCCATTCAGGATTTCCGTGCGCGGATCAGTGAAATCGCAGGCCTGCAAAAAGGCTGTTGGATCAATCAGTAACCCTGCATATTTGCCGCGATACGAACCACTCACGGCGGCGGTCAGGTAACTTTTCAATTCTGTGACTTTATCGGTATCGGCTCTTTCAAGTTCGCCGCCCGCTTGTTTGCGCTCCTGCTCAATTTCCCAATCTGCCAGCTTCTTTCCGTTGTCAGCAATTTTAATCAGGACGTGACGACCGCGTACTGGATACGCCTCGTAATCCTGAAATTCTTCTTTGGTGGGATGACCTTCATCGTTGAGTGTATGCTGGACTTTGCGAAGCTGATACGTGAAGCCCAACAATTTTTGATGCAACGCGACACCGTTTTTATTGGCTTCGTTGAGCAGTTCATTGATGTTCACTGCCGCGCCGCTAAAGCTTTTGTTGTTGCTCAGCACGGCTGTCGCCTTCAGCACGGCGTCGCTAATTCCAACGGTTGAAATTGGAGGAATAATATTTTTTACTTCCTTTGCTTCGGGAAGAACTTCACTTTCAGCAGGAGCGTTAGAAGCCTTTGTTTGTGCGGTTGCCGTGACGATTGCTTTCGTTGGATTGGGATTTGTCAGCGTAAATTTTGTAAAAGTTTCGGCTGTTGCATTCGCCTGATTGACGATGGCTTTGACCTGATATTCGCCGGATGCAAAGCTGTCAATCGGGATGCTGAAAATATACTGAATACGTCCGAGTTCGTCCGGCGCAGGCAAATCCATCGCCGTCTGCGCAACGATTTTTTCGGCTTGTGAAAAGGACAAAATTAATTGCGCTTTTTCTTTTGAATTTGTGTACGCGGTCACAAAAAACCCTACGCCTTTGGCAGCTTCGGCGGAGACATTATTTTCAAAATCAGGGACGACACGACCGTTCGCGGTGAGCAATGGCTTGTCTGCTTCGGATTTGTTTATCTCCGTTGGGGCAAGTCCCCGAATAAGCGTCAAGCTGCTGAGTGCAAGATTTGGGGTTACTTCGGGGACAGTGAATGGGCGGTTGTTTGTACTGGTTTTGTTCGCTTCAAAATCATGTACGACAGTTTGCAATGTATATTTTCCAGGTGCGAGCGAAAATGGTTTCGTGAAATCGAAATTGCCTTTTTTCAGACTCTCTAATCGTTCGAGCTTGCCTTGCAATGGATAATCCTGACTGACGCGCGTCACGACTTCACCCTTTTCATTTTTCACGAGCGCCAGCACTGCAAAATGTGTGCTGTATTGTTTTTTCGCTTTGTCTTGCTTAAAAGAAATTTCAGACAGCGGCACTGCCATCATCAACACGTGTTGTGATTGCGCGCCGGGAGCAAAGCGCAAGATTCCGAATTGATAAGGGAAATCTTTTTTTTGTGAAGCCTCATTCAACGCTGCAAGCATCGGCATTTCGTAGCCCATCACTGCCTTGCCGTCTACTGCCGGAATCGCAAAATAACCGCTGCGCGAAGTGACTTTAATATCCGAACGCATCAGCTTAATTGTGATCTTACGAAATTTTCCGTCGAGTTCCTGCGCCACAGGTGAATACGAAATTGCGTAATACGAACCAATCTCATCCGCAACTTGTCGAATCGGTTTGCGCAAATCGTTCGTGTTGGCGATAAGCGCTCCGCCTGTGCCTTCGGCTAATTCTGCCAGCGTCCCTTGTTTGTTTTGGCGAATACTGCTTTCGACAACTTCGCTGGATTTGAATGAACCCGCGAGCGCAGACATGCTGCCGCCTTCGTTGAAGGCATCGTTTCTGCCCTGAATCGCCAGCGCCATTTGCGCACGTGCGTTGGTGCTCTCGTTATCAATTTGCAAGCCCCGCGCATCAATGGCGTAGATGCTGACGTTGGCGCGATTGGCTTCGCTCATTGCTGTTCGCAACACGTCTACTAAATTTGGAGGTACGACCATTCCCGTTGAAAAATACAGCAGCGTTTTGCGACCACTTAACAAGCGTTGTTCACGCGCTACGTGCAGGAAGGTGTAGAGCGAAGAGCGTGCCTGTTGTTCCGCCTGCGCGGTTTCGACGGCCAATAAAGTATTGAGCGTAATTTGTGCGATAGCTTTATCAACGGGGCTTCCACCACGCCCGATTCCCGTTGGGGCGATCCCGCTCGGCATCGTAGGAATTGCCGGATTGGAGTTTGAAATTACAGCGGCTTGCGCCTGTGCGGGAGCGCCTGCGCCGGGGCCGAAGTCAGCGGAATTCGCTATGATTTCCATCTGCGCCACGATGTTTTTGGAAACGGAAGAAAACTGTGTTTCGGCACGATTCGTGGCGAGTTCGATGGCCAGTCTGACTTTTTCTTTGTCAGATGTGAATGATTGCAAAACGTAAAAACGATTGCCGACGGTGTAAACCGCAACCAGCACATTTTGCCGCATTCCGGTATTGATAAAATCAAGCGCAGCTTCGCGGGCGAGCTTACGACTGCTGTTGTCGAGGTTATCAAAAACCATCGTGACCAGATTGATCGGACGCGCAGGATCAACGGGGAAACTGGTCGGATTGGTTTTATCTGTATTGGTGGTGTTCGTTGTTGTTGGATCAGTTTCGACCAGTCGCAATGAAACGATGGATTGTCTGACGCCATCTTCGTAAACTTCAATTTCTTCAGGCTTGAGGTCACGGACGTTACGACCTTTTTTGTCGCGGGCGATGACATCTAACAAGACTTCTTTCGAGCCAATTTTTACCGATGGCTCAGCAGGTTGCCCTTGTGCCAGCAGCGGCGATGAAGTGAAACTTAGAAAAACGAGAATGAAAAAAATCCGACCACACATAAGGAACTCACTACCAATGAAATTCTTTCAGAAGATTTGCAGGGAAAGAAGTAGAGCGCAAACGATTATGATGGATGTCACGAAAACTTCAAAATACTTATACATAAAACAAGTTTGCTGTCTCGCCTTCGCAAGGCAAGTTGCGTTAGTATTCATCTTCAACTTTTGACATTACGATTCAAATAAAAAATATGACTATGAAAATTACGCTACCCGATGACCGCTATTTTGATTCCGACCCGCAACAAAAAGAAATTGCGCTTCGACTTTATAATTTAGTCAAAGACAAACCGCTGGTCTGCCCGCACGGACACGTAGACCCGGCGATGTTTGCTGATCCGAATTATTCGTTTGGCTCACCCGCCGATTTATTGCTGATTCCCGATCACTACATTTTCAGGATGCTGTATTCGCAGGGTATCCCAATGGAAAACCTGGGAGTCCCGCGCATTGACGGCGGCGCAGTCGAACAGGATCATCGCAAAATCTGGAAAATCTTTGCAGACAATTTTCATCTGTTTCGCGGGACTCCAACGGGGATGTGGTTCGCGCACGAGATGAAAGAAGTTTTCGGCGTCGAAGAAAAATTGTGCAGCGAAAATGCCAGTGAAATTTACGATCACATCGCCGCGAAATTGGCTACGCCGGAGTTTCGTCCCCGTGCGATGTTCGAGCGCTTCAATATCGAAGTGTTAGCTACAACTGATGCGGCTTCGGATTCATTAGAACACCACAAAGCAATTCGTGAATCCGGTTGGCAGGGACGCGTCGTGCCGACCTTCCGTCCCGATGGCGTAGTCAATATTGATCGTCCTGACTGGCTGGATCAAATTGATGCGCTCGGCGAAACGATGGGCCACGACATCAGCAACTACAAAAAACTGATCCAGGCGCTGGAAGACCGTCGCGCATTTTTCAAATCCATGGGAGCCACAGCAACCGATCACGCGGCGCAAACTCCGTTTACGGGAGAGCTGACCGACATCGAAGCCAATGCAATTTTTGAACGCGCTCTCGAAGGCGAAACCGACGAAGAAGACGCGATGCTGTTCACCGGACACATGCTCATGGAAATGGCACGGATGAGCATTGAAGACGGTTTGGTGATGCAATTTCATTCCGGTTCGTACCGCAATCACAACGAAATTATTTTCGATAAATTCGGATTCGATAAAGGCTGCGACATTCCGATTGCAGTTGATTACACCGAAAGTCTGGAGCCGTTGCTCAACAAATACTGCAACGATCCGCGCCTGTCGCTGATTTTGTTTACGCTGGACGAAACGACGTATTCACGCGAACTTGCGCCGATTGCCGGACATTATCCGGCGGTCAAGCTCGGTCCGCCCTGGTGGTTTCACGATAGCTGGAATGGCATGAAACACTTCCGCGATCAGGTGATGGAAACGGCGGGCGTTTACAATACCACTGGATTTAATGACGACACGCGAGCGTTCCCTTCAATTCCGGCGAGACATGATTTAGCACGCAGGTCAGACGCCAACTGGATTGCAAATTTAGTGGTGCGCGGCGTGATTGATATGGAAGACGCCGAAGAAATGATCCACGATCTGGCGTATCGGTTGGCGAAGAGGGCTTATAAATTTGAATAAGAGGCTGACAGAAAAATGGGGGCAGAAAAATTAAATCGTTAAATAATTTTTTTGCCCTCATTTTTCTGTCAGTATTCTTCGTACTCAATAGGAACATAATGAGACCGTCCAAATTATTCGCTTTACTCATAAGCCTGAATTTCCTAATCACTCCGATGCCGCTTTTGGCGTGTGCGATTGCCAGGCCAACTACGGCGGATGGAAAAGTTAGCAATCCCTTTAATGTAAATGTAGAGCAGGCAATCATCATTTGGGACGAGAAAACTAAGACTGAACATTTTATTCGCAGCGCAGAATTTTCAGGCGAAGGCAAAGATTTAGGCTTTTTGGTTCCGACGCCATCCGTGCCGGAATTAAGCGAAACGTCTAACGAATTTTCTTTTCTCCGTGATTTCACCAAAGCCGAGCGGATTGAAAAGCGTGTCTTTGCTGGCTTTGATTTTACGCCGTTGAGTTCTTCGTTTTTGGGAGGCGAAACCGCAACCACCTCTGCGCCAATGACGGCAGCCAAATCAGCCGTCCGCGTCCTCGATAAAAAAACTGTGGGAGGTTATGACGCCGTAGTTCTTGAAGCTGATAGCGCCGCCGCGCTTGGTGTCTGGCTCAAAAAACATAACTACGCTTCGACGCCGGAGCTGACGGATTGGCTGGCGAATTACATCAAAGCCCATTGGAAAATTACGGCGTTCAAGGTTGCGAATAATGAAGGCGAGCGTTCCGCTTTATTAAGTGCAGTGCGAATGTCATTCAAAACGGACAAGCCTTTTTATCCGTATCGTGAGCCGAAGACGGAAACCCCTGCTGAAAAAAAATCGCGCGTTTTATGGGTGTGGTTTGTGGGCGCTCAACGAATGAACGCGACGATTGGCGAGAGCGGAAACTGGCCTGCGGTAATGGATTGGTCGAATTCAATCACAACAGAGCAAAGACAACAAATCGCCAGTAATTACAAATTGCCTGTCGAACAAATTCCTGACCGCTTGACGGAATTTATTGATACATCTTCGCCGCGTCCGGCAACCGATGAATTGTATTTTTTGCCGGCTGCCGATCAATCCATCGTCAAACCTCCGCCGATTGTGGACGAAGATAGCTGGCAGTTTCCTTTGCCGTTAGATTTAATTGCGGTTGTTTTTTTACTTGCACCGACAATTTATTTTTGGCGGAAACGGGCGCGACGAAGGTTGGCGCAATAGCCTGAATTTAAAGTTTACCCGTTACCAAACAGCAGGGAACTAAATCGCCGGAATCTTTATCAAACAAGCCGCAAGTATTGAGATCAACCCCGCTTCCGGTTAAATTTCAGGTTGGGACAAGATCAATTTATCGGGAGATTAATTCATGACAACCTCAATTACAGCTTTATTACAAACGACTGACCTTGCCGCATCGTTGCCGGAAACTGAAGCGCATGCGACAGCCTCCGCGCTTGGCGAATTATGCGGGCTGCAGGTTTATCCGCGCTCACTTACCTGTACGCAAAAAACTATTTTCTTTTTGGGTCGCAAAGGCGTCCAGAAATTTCTTGTATTGCTCACGAACAACTCCGAGCTCGGCAATAAATTTCATGGTATCGCCACGGAAATAAATATTGACGCACAAACGCTGACGCTGAAGGTTTGCGAAACGACGGCTGAGAATGCGGCGGCGCTGCGCCTGATCCTGCCATTCCTTGTGGCGCAAATGTTAGGCTTGCGTAAATCCGCTGGTTGCGGAGATCGTTTAGGTCTGGCGACGCCGGGACATATTCGCGCGATTCGGCATTCGACGATGGTTCCGATTCTGGCGCAACAATCCATCCGCGAAAATGTGCGCACCGGACGCAATCCGCAGGAAGTGATGGACGATGCGTTGTGGGGAATCGTTGAAGAAGGCTGGCGCGAGGGTTTTGGCGCGGATGCGGATCATTTGAAAAATACTGACGACATTGATGTTTGCGTCGCGGCTGGATACACCTTTTACACGATTGATCCCGGTGCGCATGTGGATAACGAAGCGAACACTGCTCCGGTTGAAGTGTTGCGGCAAAAAGTGACGACGTTGCCCTGGGCAGAACTGGCTACGAATTGGGAAGCGGTGCAACAACAATTAGGCAGCGCCCCGATTGATCTGGGTGATTTCAGCGTGGCTCTGAGCGAAGAGGATTTGCTGCGCTCGGCGGCAAAATATGGTCACGTTGTCGCGCACACAGTGAAGATGTATCGGCATCTGGAACAGGCCATGAACGGGCGTCCGTTTGAATTGGAAATGAGCGTGGACGAAACTGAAACCGTTACAACTTTGGCCGAACATATTTACATCGCGCACGAACTGAAACGGATGGGGGTGAAGTGGGTCAGCCTCGCGCCGCGCTATGTTGGTGATTTTGAAAAAGGCGTGGATTATATTGGCGATCTGGATGAATTTGAAAAATCTTTTGCCCAACATTTAGCAGTGTCAAAAACGTATGGGCCGTACAAACTCAGCCTGCATTCCGGCTCGGACAAATTCAGTATTTATCCGATTGCCGCACGGGTTGGCGGCGAATTGGTGCATCTGAAAACGGCTGGCACCAGTTATCTTGAAGCTTTACGCGCCATTGGCAAAAATAACCCGACGCTCTTTCGTGAAATTGTCGCCTTTGCC
Organism: Blastocatellia bacterium; assembly: GCA_043719385.1. Lineage (GTDB taxonomy): Bacteria > Acidobacteriota > Blastocatellia > RBC074 > RBC074 > JAFDVL01. Next base: position 12,452 of record JAYSTY010000534.1, read on the forward strand.
AGCGACCGTTATCCCACCGACCGCGCGACGTATCACGTTTCGGCTGAAGTCAGCAAAATGGCGGATGTCGCGGCGCTGACCGATGACGAACTGACGACGCTGCTGGATGATTTTCACGCCCGCGAAGTGTTGCACGTCACGTTTGGTTCCGTGTTGCATCACGCGCCTTTCCGGGCGCGGTTTTTCGCTGCATTGCGCGAAGACGAAGAGACGTATTACCAGATGCTGGAAACGCATTTCGACAAACATTTATTACCCTTTGGCGCAGCCTCCGCCGCGATGGGCGATTAAGTATTTCTGATGTCCAACAAACTTCAGTTTGTTGCTCCCTTCGATCACTGTATATTTGTTACGAAGCCGCAACAAACTGAAGTTTGTTGGACTTTATGCAAGGAACAGGAAAAATTCTTAAGAGTAACTACAAATGAATCTAACTGACTTGACGAAGATGTATGACTTTACCGGACGCTCCGTTGTCATCACGGGCGGAACCGGAATTTTGTGCAGCGCGATGGCGCAGGCATTGGTCGGCTGCGGCGCGAATGTTGCCATCATCGCACGCAATCCTGAAAAAGGCGCGGCGGTGGCAGAGCAACTCAAAGGCTCTGGACGGGCCATCGTGGCACAGGCGGATGTCCTTAACAAAGAGGAACTGCAAGCAGCCGTCGCGCAGGTAACGGCTGAATTTGGACGCATTGATTGTCTGATTAATGGCGCTGGCGGCAACAGTCCAAACGCGACTACACGGCCTGATCAGTCGTTTTTTGATTTGCCGCAGGAAGCTTTCAAATATGTCTTTGAGTTAAATTTGATCGGGACAATTTTGCCGACGCAGGTATTCGGCAAACAGATGGCGGAGCAGGGCGACGGCGTAATTTTGAATGTCTCGTCAATGAGTGCGTTGCGTCCGCTGACCCGCGTTATCAGCTATTCCGCCGCGAAAGCGGGGATAGATAATTTTACGCGCTGGTTAGCCGTGCATTTAGCCCAGGAATATTCACCGCGCATTCGGGTGAACGCCATTGCGCCAGGCTTTTTTATCACGGAACAAAATCGTTCGTTGTTAACCGACATAGCGACCGGTGAATTATCTCCGCGTGGCAAGAGCATCATCACGCATACCCCGATGGGACGTTTCGGACAACCGGAAGATTTGCTGGGCGCGGTTTTATGGTTGCTGTCCCCGGCTTCGACTTTTGTGACAGGGATTGTCGTGCCGATTGATGGCGGGTTCTCGGCGTTTGCTGGCGTGTAGAGACGCAGGTACAGTGGGCTGCCAGCCCGCGCTTGAGGTTTAAGGCGCAAGGTTTTTTGGGGACAGCTTAGCGTTTAGAATTTTAGCTTACGGGCTGGCAGCCCGTGCTACTTCAGATATTTCTCAAACCAATCCAGATTCCTCTGTAAATTATCAACTCTGTGTTTTGGTTCGCGGATGCCGTGACCTTCGCGGGGGTAGCGCACCAGCACAGTGTCTACACCGCGCATTTTCAGGGCGATGAACATTTCTTCGGCCTGTGTGATGTGTACGTCGTTGTCGTTTTCGCCGTGCACAAGCATCAAAGGCGTCTTCACATTTTTGATATGTTTGAGCGGCGAGCGATCCCACAGTTTTTCGTAATTGTCCCACGGCATCCCGCCAAATTCGGCATGCACTAAATCCTGATACAGCGAAGTCGAATAAAAACTAATCAGATTTGACAGGCTCGCGGACGCAATCGCGGCTTTGAAACGATCCGTTTGGGTGACAATCCAATTCGTCATATAGCCGCCGTAGCTGCCGCCCATCACGCCCATCCGGTCTTTGTCGAGGTACGGAAATTTTTCAAGCGCGACATCAACGCCCTTCATCAAATCGCGGTAATCGCCGCCGCCCCAATCGTTCACACAACCATCCGAAAATTTTTGCCCGTAGCCCGATGATCCGCGCGGATTAATCAACAATACGCCGTAGCCTTTCGCCGCCAGCGCCTGCACCGTCGCATTGAAACTGTACCCGTGCATTCCGTGCGGCCCACCGTGAATATAAAGAATCACCGGATATTTTTTCTTTTCGTCGAGATTGATTGGAGGGACGAGCCAGCCTTGAATTTCAAAGCCTTCGTTGGTGAATGTATATTCACGCATTGAAGAAAGCTGAATTTTCTCCGACAGATTTTTGTGGATATTTGTTAATGATTTCCATTGAAGATTTGGTTTCCATTCAGTCAAATTAGATTCTATGTTGCAAAGTTCAGGGAAAGAATCAGATTTTGACATAATAAAAACTTGGTTTTTATTACCTAAAGCGAAAGAAGTAATTTGTGACTCAGGAGAAATAAAATAGCTTTGATTTCCTATAGAGGGATTGGCATCTGTTGGGTTGAAAAAAGCGTTGAAGTTGTCTTTCACGAAAATAGAAGTTACTCCTACACTGTTAACAGAAATCCCCAATGACTTATATTTTTCCCATCGAAGGGCGCTAACACGACCTGAAGAATATCGGTCACCTTTTGTTTTTCCATCTGTAGAAATCATCCAAGCGTGTGTGTCCTCCGCCACGCTATCAATTGTTGTCACATCACGCGTTGTTGCCAAATAAGCAATCCAAGCTCCGTTTGGATTAAAGACAGGTTGCCATTCGCAGCCTTTTGTTTTGGTCAGTTGTCGCACTGCGCCTGTGCTGACGTTGGCTACAAATAAATCGGTGTTGTTGATTTTGTCGGGATCGGGTTCGTGGTTGGAGACGAAAACAATTTCATCGCCTTTCGGAGACCAGTTGATCGAATGCTCGGCGTAATTTCCGCTCGTCAATTGGCGCAACTGCTTCGTCGCCAAATCTGCGATGAAAATGTGCGATTGCAAATTGTCCGAAAACGACGTGCGCGATTTGTACTGCAACCGCGTGATGACGCGGACATCAGTTGTTGTCACCTGTTCACGCGGTTTGTTTTTTGCTTCCGCTTCCAGTCGTTTGATGTCTTCAGGAGATTTGCCCTGCGCCTGCAAAATCATCGCACGAGTCGCCGGTGGCAACGCCATAATTTCATCTATGGTGATTGGCCGCGTGAGCCGCTCCATCATGTTCGGCATCGCTTTGGGCAAAATACCCGGATCGCTCAGGAACGCAATTTGTTTGTTGTCCGGCGACCACGTGAAGCTTTCGCCAGCCTTGTTAAAAAAGAAATTTGTGCGAGCTACCTGCGTAATTTTTTGCGGCTCTGCGTTCGGAGTTTTTATCCAATTTCCATCCGGCAAATGTACCGACTTGCCGCCATCAGGATTGATGATCCATAACGCGTCTTGTGAATAATACGCCAGCAATTTTCCATCGGGCGACCAGCGCGGAGTCGTTTCATCTGCTTCGTCTTTGGTCAATCGCTTCGGCTCGCCGCCACTCGTGCTGACTAACCAAATGTGCGTCACGTTGCGTGCGTGATCGGCGCTGACTTCGGTGACGGTGTAGGCGACACGGGAGCCATCAGGAGAAATATTGGCATCCGCGACTTCTTTGAAATTGTAGAGGTCGTCAGGTTGCAACCCGCGTTTTGGTTGGGCGAAAACAGGAATGATGCTCAACAAAAGAAAAACGATCAGGATATGTTTAGTCATAAATTTTCCGAGGAAGCTGCGTTATTTGTGAGTGATAAAATATACCACTCCAGCATAATCATCCGACAATAAAAAGCCATTGCCAAATTTCATAATGTCTACGGGACGACCATTAATTTTGCGATTGACCATAAAGCCCGTAATGAAATCCTGGGGCAATTTCCCCTGCCTGACTTGTGCGACAGTGTAGCCGTGACCGATGCGAATAAAGCCGGAGCCGTGCAGCGCGACTAAAAAACCATCTTCAAAACTCTCAAAACCGAGCGGCGAACTATGTGCGTAAAATGAAGCGAAGGGCTTGGGAACCTGCAAATTTTTCCGGTCAGGAAATTGTGGGTCAGCGAAATATTTTGCGCGGGAAAAATAATAATAAGGCCAGCCGTAATTGGCGTTTTCTTTGACTTCGTACATTGTGTCATCGGGTTTGTCATCGCCCAAATGATCCGGCCCCATATTTGTCGTCAGCAGCCTGCCGTCAAGCCAGCGCAAGCCCACAGCATTGCGCAAACCTGTGGCGTACACACGCTGGTTTTTTCCATCGGCATCCATTTCCAAAATCGCGGCGCGGATCTCCTCGGTCTCTTCACAGGCGTTGCAACTGCTGCCGACGGAAACATAAATTTTGTTGTTCGCAGAAATCGCAATCGTCCGCGTCAAATGCCAGCCGCCGTATTTGTAGCCTAATCCGTAATCGGGGAATTTGGCTAATGTTTCCGGCGCATTCGAAGGTTTGTCTTCGCCAGCAGTGTAACGATACCGAATCAGCTTGTCCGTCAGCGCGATATACAGCCAATGCTTGCCGTCGCTGTCGGTATAAAAAGCGATGCTGTTCGGGTTGCGCAATTTGTTGAGCCAGGCTTTTTGCTGACGAAATTTGCCGGAGTCAAAATCTTCGAGGATATAAATCGCGCCTTTGTTGTTGTCGGTGCGGTTGTACAAATCGGTTACAAAGACGCGATTATCAGGACTCTTCGCCATAAATCGCGCCCGGCTCATCCCCTGCACGGCAACGCTAATGTCGTAGCCTTCAGGCAAATTCAGCGTGAAGGTTTTACCGTTCATTAGTTTGATAGAGTGTGGCTTGAGAAGCGGGCGCGGTGCAGATAAGGCCGGAGAAAAAATAAGCAACAGGAGAAGCGAAGAAAAGTAAAGATTCTTATTCATAACGGATTTACATTACACCTTGAAATACGGTTAAATTACGCGGCAGCAGGGTACTGATGAATTCTATTACAGGCAAATAAAAAAATGTACCGCGCACCAACCCCGTCGCTACGGCTCAGGGTACAGTACCGCGAGCCGTAGCGAGCCGGGTTCGCTTGAGAAAATCTGCCGACAAGCTGGCAGCTTACTGAACATGAAATGATGAACAAATCTTTCCAGATAATTTCTCCCGCACAAGGCCTCATTAACAGTGAAGGTGTAAGTCTCGCCTTCAACTATTGGCCTGGACGCGGAACGCCAATCGTGTGTATTCACGGGCTGACAGCATCTTCAATGAGTTTCATCAGCCTGGCGGATTCGCTGGCTGGAAAACATGCGGTACTGGCAATTGATTTGCGTGGGCGTGGCAATTCTGACAAGCCGGATGCGCCTTATGGAATGGCACAGCACGCGCACGATGTGGCGGCGGTGTTACGGGCTTTTGGTGCGGAGTCCTATGTTGTGGTCGGGCATTCGATGGGGGCTTATATCGCTACGGCGCTGGCGGTACAGGAGCCGAATTTAGTCGCTGGCCTGGTCATGCTTGATGGCGGATATTTTCCGCCGATGCCGGAGGGGTTGGATGCCGATCAAATTCTCAACTTAGTTGTTGGGCCGGCGGTGATTGGTCGTTTGAAGCAAACGTATCCATCACACGAAGCATATCTAAATTATTGGCGTGGCTTGCCGAGCTATCCGCCCGAAGTTTGGAATGATTCACTCGAAAAATACCTGGCTTATGATTTGGGCGGTGCAGCGCCAAACTTACAACCGAAAGGTTCCGAAGCCGGCGTGCGAGCGGATTTCGCCGACATGTTGCGGCGCGAAGAAATTACTGCACGATTGCAATCCGTCCGTTGCCCGACGATGGTGATTCGCGCCGAGCAGGGGATGGCGAAAGGGCAGCCAGGCATTTTGCCCGATGTCGTGTTACAGGAAATGCGCACGCTTGTTCCACATCTGGAAACGCACACAATCAATGATGTCACGCATTACACAATTCTTTTCAATGAACGCGGCGTGGCGCAGGTTGCCAGGTTGATCTCAGGTTTTATGCAAAGCTGTTTCAAATCATTTGATGTTGAGTCGTAATGGATTTGTTTCTTTACCATCAATCGTCAGCACAATATCCACCTCTCCGCGTCCCGCCAGAGTTTTGGGGATTTTGACGTTTATCTGGTCAACTCCGACAAAACAACAATGCGCCCCGGCATATAAACCTTCGGCATTCACCTCGCCAATTTTTGCCGTGACCTGGGCTAAGCCGCTTCGATTGCGAATGCCTGTCCCATAAATTTCCAGGAACAAATCATCCGCTCCCAAAATTAATTCTCTGGCGACATATTTATTTTCGGCGGCGAGGTAAAGCGCCGTTTGCTCAAAGCTGCGATCTCCGTTCGGTTTAATGCGTAAGACCGAGGCCGCCAGCACACCAGCGCCATCGGCAGAGGCGGCGAAGATGCCCGGCACGACTTTAGTAATTTCGACTGTTCCGGTGGAGATGGAACCTGCGCCGCTGGTGATTGTCACGGACGCAATTCCCTCGGCAACGCCTTTTGGGACTTGCCAGTTCACTTGTTGTGCCGCCACAAAGAACAGCGGGGCCAGAAATTCCGTTCCCAGGGAATCTTTGATTTTTACTGTCGTTCCGGCCAGCGTTGTCGGCAAGGGGATGCCAGCGGCGACCTGCGTGCTGGTGGCGAGGCCTGCACCAAAGCTGGACGCGATGCCTTCCGGCGTGAGTTTCGTGCCGATAAAATTTGCGGCGTTCGTTGTGACGATTTTGTTCGCCGTGAAACAATTGTTGCGATTCAGCAACGCCATCACTGTGTTGGTGTCGAAATTTCCGACGCCAATATCAGGCTTGCCATCACCGTTGAAATCTCCCAGCGCGATTGCTCCTGACCTTTGGAAAGTGGGGAACAGCGCAGCATTAAAAAACGAATTACCAACCCCACCGCGGACAATTGCGATATTGCCGCTGACAAAACTTGAAACAAGAATATCCTTGCGCCCATCGCCGTTAACGTCGCCAATGACAATGAATTTTGGTTCTGCTCCGGTTGCAATATTCACTGGCGCACCAAAGCTGCCATTCGCGTTGGCGTATAAAACATTCACTGCATTTCGATTGGACGTGCAACGTTCGGTGAAAACTAAATCTGTCCGACCGTCGCCATTCAGATCGCTGGCGTACAATTTATCCGGCCCCACGGGCAGATCGGAAATGACCGGATCACCAAAGACGCCATTGCCTTCACCAGGTAACATCACCAATTTTGTATCCGTACAGACTCCAAACTTGTATGCCTGAACAATCGCAATATCGTTTTCGCCGTCACCGTTGAAATCTCCCTGGGTAAAAGTAAACGTAGACCTGATGTTGCCGGGAGGAGCCAGGCCAGTGACTGTTTCCGTAAACACACCTTTGCCGTCGCCGGTCATAATTGCCAGCGTGTTATCACTGGTTTTCACCAGCAAATCCAAATTTCCATCCTGATTGAAATCTGCTATTTCAAAATCATTCGGAAAGGAATTCAATGGAACGATCCAGCTTGTCGGGAAAGCGCCTTTACCATCTCCGAGGTAAATTTTAATGGTACTGGCATTTCCGGCGAGAATCGCCAGATCAGGGTTACCATCGCGATTAAAATCTCGCACCTGCACTGCCTGCGGTGTAATTTCGCTGTTGACTGGCGCGGTGATTTTGAAGCCACCAATGCCATTACCCAACAAGGTAGCGAAGCGTCCGCCACCCGCCATCGCCCATAAATCATCAGCCCCGTCGCGATTAAAATCGGCGGCTAACAATTGCTGGATTCCGTCTCCACCAAGGTTGGGATTGGCCGGAAATGCAACGTTAAGACGTGGCGCGTTCAGCCCGCCATCTCGTGTGCCGCGCAACACTGCCCAGCCTATAGATTGAGTTTGGATCACAGTGAAAGTGCCTGCTACTAAAATATCCAACCGCCCATCGCCGTCGGCGTCCAGTACGCTCATCGTTGAATTTTTCATTCCTGAACTGTAAGTCACGAGTTCACCAAATGTTCCGTCACCATTGCCGATGCGAATCAAAACACCTTCCTGGCTCAGCCCAAGCAAGTCTTGTTTGCCATCGGCATTGATGTCCGCTGCCGCTATATTGAGCGCGCCAGGCATCTCGTAAACCTGAGAACTGATTGTCTCCTGACCTAATAAAGCGTAAATACGTCCGTTATACAGATAAGCGTAATCACTTTTTCCGTCACGGTTGAAGTCGGCTACGACGGAAGCCACGGCATTAATCGGTGCGCTTCCCATCGCGGAAACAAAGCCGCCTGCTCCGTCACCAGGCAAAATTCGCACCCCGTTGTTCCGCGTTCCCAGCAATGCGTCCAGTTTGCCATCGCCGTTGAAATCTCCGACTTCGACCTGGATAACCGGATCGAAAAACGACAATGGGTCGCCGACTCCTTTTCCCGTGGCAAATGTTCCATCGCCATTTCCCGGATAGACCGCCGCAATATTTTCCGGGGTTCCACCATTAGTGCTGGAATTGCCAACCAGCAAATCAACTTTCTTGTCGCCATTGAAATCGCCCAGCGCCACCCAGTTGGGATTCGTACCGGCTTTGAATGTTCTTGGTGCAGCAAAACCGCCCATACCATTGCCAAACAAAAGATAGATATTGTTATCCGTGCTGTTATTGACGAAGACTAAATCCATTTTGCCGTCTCCATTCACATCACCACTGTGAAGCGATTTGGGCTGGACGCCGGAAAGAATTACGGTCGCAAGCTGGTTGAAGTTGCCTTTGCCGTCATTGAGCGAAAGTGAAACTGTTTGATCCGGTGGTGAAATCATTGCCACGTCTACGAAGCCATCACCATTAAAATCCCGATTGACAAATTGTGTGGCTGCCACATAAGCAGTGGCAACCGCAGGCAGATTGAATTCCACACCGTTACAAGGGGAAACCTCCTGCATCACGGTGAAGGTTTTTCCGGCAACTGTGATGGTTCCACTACGCGGCGCGGCGGTTGGATCAACCGTGAAAGAAACTGCACCGCTATGCGTCCCACTCGTTGGCGAGGTGAGCTTTATCCATGCAGCATTGCTGCGCGCAGTCCACTGGCATTGCGGGTCGGGACTCGCAATTTGAATACTGCCTGCGCCACCAACATTAGCAAATAATTGATTGACAGGCATCAGTGTGAAATCACACAGCACCGCCGTAAAATTTACGGTCTGATCTTTATTCAAATTATTTAGAGTTTGACTCGGTGGATTGAAGACATAGCCTTTGCGCGTCGGCGTAATTGTAAGGTTGCTATTCAATGGTAATTCCAGAAATTGATACGCCCCATCCACGCTCGTCGTCGTGGTCGCAGCATTCCCTGTTAACTTAATTGCAACTTTGCCAACGCCTTCACCGCTTGCCAACGCGACACGCCCCAGAATGGAAGGCTTGTCAGAAATCTTCGTGCTTTGTGACGCCGAATTATTTCCAGTCGTAGCATCAAAAGTGCTGCTGGTCACACTTGCCTGATTGGTAATTGTCCCGACTACATTGGGCGTCAACGTCAGCGTGATCGTCACCTTTGCATTTTGTTCGAGCGTACCGAGGTTGCAGATCAGCGGCCCCGTTCCGGTACAATTCCCCTGATTTGTGATGATTGAGCCAACGGTAACATTGGCTGGCAGTGTATCCGTCACTACGACGTTATTCGCAGTGTCCGGCCCGTTATTCGTTACCGTTAAATTATAGGTAAATTCATTGCCAACCATCACCGGATCGCGTGAATCTGTCATCGTAAGAGAAACATCTGCTGCCGTAGTCAGCTTGGCGATAAACACATCGCTATTGCGATTTTGCGCTAATGGGTTAACCGTTGGAAAATCAAGCGAATTGGTAAGTCCGGTGAGATAAGCATTCCCGACAGCATCCACTGCAATCGCATTCGCCTGGTCAGAAGAACGACCACCAAGAAATGTTGAGTACAGAATTTTCGTTCCTGCACCATCCAGTTTGGTTGCAAACGCATCATTGTTGAGGCCAAAATTGGGGCCGTTAAGCTGGCTCTGGTACGCATTCACCAGGGGAAAATTGGGCGAATTGGTGACGCCGGCTACATACACATCGCCAGTTTTATCAAGCGCAATCCCAAGCCCCTGATCGGTGATTTGCCCGCCCAGATACGTCGAGAATAAGAGCGTTTTCCCATCACTGCTGAGCTTTGTGACAAACGCGTCAGAAGAACCACCGAGCGTATTCATAACAGCTTTAACAGTGGGGAAATTAAATGAAAAGGTAAACCCTGTGAGATATGCCTCCCCGGCAGCATTGACAGCGATTCCCCGTCCTTGATCGTCACTTATTCCGCCAAGAAAAGTGGAATAAACTAATGCTGTTCCTGTAGCGTTGACCTTGCTAACAACTACATCTCTAAACGGAGAATTATTAGGCTGGATTGGATTAACAGTGGGGTAGTTTGAGGAGTTACTACTGCCAATCAGGTAGGCATTATTATCTTTGTCGAGCGCAATGCCGCGTTCCTCATCATCTTCATTGCCACCTAAATAACTCAAATAGCTCAACCCTGATCCGGCGGGATTTACTTTTGCTACAAACCCATCATTACCAATAAATGTGCCCGCGTATATTTTTGCAGGTGTGGTCGGATCAAGCGCCAGAGCCTGCACGTTAATATTATTCAGACCATCCGAAATACGGTTCCAGTTAACACCAGCATCACTGGATTTAAATACCCCGCCGATATTCGTTCCAGCATAGATTGTTCCAGAAATGATCGGATCAGTTGCCAGTGAATTCGCTATCAGCGGGGCAGACGATCCATTGATATTTACCCTTAACCCATTCGACACGACTTCCCAGCCTACTCCTCCATTGACAGTTTTATATACGCCGCCCTGCCCTGTCGTCGGACTTGCATACAGAATTGAAGGATTTGTCTTATCAATAACCAGCGACGCAATTTCGCTCGGTAATTGTCCCGATAATTGCAAACCGTTACTGAACGTTGTCCAGGTGCTGCCACCATCTGTCGTTTTGAAAACACCATTGACTGTTCCCGCATACACGATCATTGGTGCATTTGGATCAACCACTAATTCTGTAATTCGAATCTGCGCCGCCGTTAGCGGTTGGTAATTCAAACCGAAATTCATCGCCGTCCAGGTTTCTCCGCCATCCGTAGTTTTATAAAGTCCTGAACTTGTTCCAGCATAAAGAGTGTCCGGCTGCTTAGGATCAATCACCAACGCGTTGACTAATGGAGGAACATTATTTTGCAGCAGTCCGGTATTTTTCGCTACCCAGGTTGCGCCGTCGTCAGTACTCTTATAAACCCCTGATCCCCCCCCATACACGATGCCTGGATTTTTGGGGTTAATGGCAAAGGAAGTCACGAGCGGAAAGCTGGTACTCGTAAAAGGTGGAAGTGAAAGCGGTTGCCAGAGTGCTCCTTCATTGATGGTTCGATAGCTGCCTGAATTCGTACTCAAATAGACAATGTTGGGATAGGTCGGATTCACGGCGATAGCATTGGTAAGACTTCCTACCAGGTTATTATTATTGCTCGCCCACGCGCCGCCGCCGTTGAGTGTTTTATAGGCGAGTGCGCCATTTCTGGTCGTCTGTATTCCTGTCGCTGGTAGATCAGAAGAATCGGTACGCCCGGCAATATAAGCACTCCCCGCGCTGTCAACGGCAATCGCTGTTGCGGCATCTCTGCCAGTTCCCCCTAAATAACTTGAATAAACAAGCGCCGTTCCCGCAGCATTAATTTTAGTAATGAAGGCATCGCTCAGCCCTTTAAATGTTGGCTGTAGTGCACCGTTCGTGATTGGAAAATCTGCCGAACTTGTCACCCCGGTAACATACGCATTACCCGCCGCATCAAGTGCAATGCCATTCGCAGTGTCAGAGCCTGCGCCACCCAGATATGTTGCATACACAATGGCGGAACCAGCCGCATTCAGCTTTAAGACAAAAGCATCGTTCACATTATTCTTAACTGGCTGAAGAGTCCCCGCGACCGGAAAATCAGTCGAAAATGTGTCGCCCGTAATATAAGCATTGCCATCTTTATCCACCGCAATTCCTGATCCCTGCTCAATACTGGTGCCACCAATAAACGTTGAATATTCCAGAATCGGATCAATCACCAGCGGCAGGCTGTGATTATATTTGCCGATTTGAAAGCCTACACGTTTACGACCTTGCCGGATGTAGCGCCCCTGAATTTCACGTCGTTTCCCTTGTACCGTTTGGTAAATCACTGGCTTGAGCTGTCGCACCACGCCATTTTTTGTATGCAGCACAAGCTGACCCTGCTGATCAATCTGGATTGCCTGCACACCCTCGAACGCCATTTGAATGGGGCGGACATCGGCGCCTGGTGCGAGCACAAAATCATACTCAAACCGGCCCTGCTGACCGTAATAAATCAGGTCTACGCCAGGGTAAAGATTTTGATATTTCACTTTGGCAAACGTCGCTACATTCGTTTGCCATCGGGTCGGATCATTGCCCACGAAATAATTACTTTTGCCCGGCAATGCGTCTTCGCCCTGCAGCGCTGCTTCCGTATTTGCGCCAACAAATTTTAGGACTAGCTCTGTTTCCTGTTCTGCCTGCCGTCGCAGGCGCAATACGGCCTGCCCCGGCAACAGCGACAAATTGTAGCCCTGCCCACGGGCGATGAATTTTGTCGGCGCGGCGGCCTGTCCCTGATTGGCTTCAAACTGCAACGGCAATTTGCCATAAAGTTCTCTTATCCGCGCCGTTCGCTTTGGATCATTATCAGGCGGCAGTAAGGCAGCGGCGCGTGATACCGCCTGTGCGCTGGCCGGTGTATCTCGTTTAGCCTGGACAACAGACACCCCCCACAAAATTAGCGCCGTGCTGAAAATTGTGATGGCAAGGGCGAGGGCAGGCGAGGGCATAAGACGAAATGCGCTAAAGTTAGTTTTCACTGTTTAATCTCCAGGTTGTATTTGATCCAGGGTTAAGCGGCTGAACCTTGTGTCTTATCAGTACGGTCTCAATCCTTTGTGAAAATTATTATGGCTTGAGTAAATTATTTTTCAGGGGCATTTCAGTTGCGAAGGGGCAAGGCAACAACAGAAATTACAGATAAAATCTGAGTGAAAATAGCAATCTTTTTATGACGGGCGCAGTCTATGCGAAATTTAACAAAACCGTCAACCTCCAAATTTGTAATTCTCAAGCGCGACCAGCAACACGATCCGGCGGCGGGAATTTGTCTTCTTTCATAAGACGAACAGCGTTGGCTGTCTACAATACTTGCCGCGCTTGCGTTATAGTAAACAACAGCCCGTGATTGATGTATGAACTCGGTAGCGCTGCCCCGACTTATCGAAACGGCGCAAGTTTTTTGTCTGTTTGTTAGTCTTACACACGCGGCGCAACTAAAAAATAATTTCTCCTGTTACCAAATTTGAATGATACAGACGGTTTACCCGCTGTAATGGAATTAACGGCAAGCTGTGTCCGGGCAGATTTTTTTGGCGGTTTAATTATGAAAAATATCAAGTCACTTCTCCTTCTTACTTTCATCGGTATTTTACCAATCCATCTGTTTGCCCAGCCTGTTCGCTTTGAATTGGGGCAGCGCACGCGTGCCCTGGAAATTGCATGGGATGCGCAACCTGATGCTGCCGCTCGCAAGCGTGCCTCTGCGTATGTGAAGCAGGCCGTGACTTTATTTTTTGCTTTCAAGCTTAATGAAGCGGCGAAGAATTTGGATCAGGCGCGGTTCGCTTTGAAGTCGGCTGCGCCGTTGTCGCCCGAAGTGCAGTGGGCTGAATCATTGTATGTTTTGCCGGAAAGCCGCTTGCTTGATAAAACCGCGCCAGCCCTGGCTTTCACGCTGGATAAATTTTATCCCACGACCGAAACAATTCCACCCGGCGCAGTGCTGAAGCTTAGTTTCTCGCAGGCGAATAAAGCGAAGACAATTGATTTTCCCCTTACGAGTTTACCGTTGACGGAAAAGCTGCCGCTGTTTTTTGCGAAAACTGCTGACGGTGATTTCACCCTGACAGCAAAAATTGTGATTGGGAATAAGGTTCTGGCTGTCAGTGAACAAACAATTTCTTTCGTGGAAAATCTCGCCGCACGAATTGAAAAATTGCGTCCGATGATTTACGGACTGATGCCCAGCGGGACACAGCCGCAAACAATGAAAGACCTGACAATTCTGCTTGATTCTCTGGTGCGCAAGAAAACGCTGGAGACAAATTTTCCGGCGGCCAGATTGCTGAATGAAGTCGAGGCGGCGCATAAAACCAGTGGCGATTTTTACGGCAAAGCGAAGCCTGGGCAATTCTGGCTGACGCTGGCGCTGGCACAGGGGATTTTGCCGGTCAGAATGCTGGCTCCTGTCGCCGTCAAACAAAACAAACCGTTGCCGCTGGTCATCGCCCTGCACGGTGCGGGTGGTAGCGAGAATATGTTTTTTGATACTTATGGCCACGGCACAATTGCGCAACTGTGCGAACAACGCGGTTGGTTGCTGGTTTCCCCGCGCGGCACCGGGATGAAGCCCGAACGCGTCGCCGAAATTATTGACGCCGTGGCCCGGTTTTATCCAGTTGATACGAAGCGCGTCTTTGTGATTGGACATTCGATGGGCGCCGGACAGGCGGTTGCGGCGGCGCAATTAAATCCTGAAAAATTTGCGGCGGTCGCGGCGCTGGGCGGTGGCGGAGGAATTCGCAATCCATCAGAAGCACTGAAAAAACTGCCCTTTTTTATCGGCATCGGCACCGAGGATTTTGCGCTGAAAAATGCCAAAGGCTTGAACGAAGGATTACAAAAAGCCGAAGTCAAACAAATCAATTACCGCGAATATCCTGACATTGAGCATTTAATCATTGTGCAGGTTGCGCTCAAAGATGTCTTCGCCTTTTTTGCCGCGAGCCAGCCGCGCACTGAACAGGGCAGCGGCAAGGCCGGTAGTCATTGAATTGTTGGCGAGTTTATTCTAATCTGCGTCTGCTGCTCGCAAAGATGGTCGTGACCGACCGCGAGTTTTTCAAATAAGGTTCCCCCTATGGAAAAACTAAGCGTCCCCCTGGCGTTAGTAGATTTCGTTGCCTTTGCGCTTTCCACAATTGGTTTTATTTGTTTGACCCGCATGATTGCCACGATCAATCGTGAATGCGGAGTGCTGGCTTTAGTGGGCTTATTACAGATCACACTGGGTGGCTTTGCTAAAGCGCTGTGGCAAATCCTGCTGGTAACGACGAACACGCATCCGGTTGTGTTGAATAATCTCCAGTTTATTTTGCTGGCCCCTGGCATTGTTTGTCTGACCTGGGCGCTCTGGAATTTATTTCGGGCCAGTGGGCGCGTTCCGGTCTGGGTCGTGCCGGTAATTATTATCACCGCCGCCGAGGGAGCCGCCGCCATCAGGGTTTTGTCAAAAGGTGGCAACGGGTGGTTTATCGTTCTGGTTGGCGTTGCAACAGTAGCAAATATAAGCGCCAGTCTTTTACTGATTCGGGAATCGTGGCGCCGTGGCGTGACACTCGTGGCGGTGTTGTTTGCCTTCAATCTGGTAGTGATGTTGGGACAACTGGGAATGGCTCGCATTGTGAATCGTCCGGTGACTTTTCAGTGGATGGAACATCTCAATAATCTTTTTGCGTGGCTCGCCTTTGCTTATGCTAGTTGGAAATTAGACCGCCACATCACCGGACGAAGATTTTAATCACAAGCTAAGAAAAAAATATTACCCTGCCCGAAAAATAAAGCTCATAATGAGCATGCGCATCCCCTGCCTCATTGAAAATAAAAAATAACACTATCGAAAAAAAAGCTCCTGGAGGGATTCGGATGGCCTCAACTGTATTTCCGTTACTTACCTTTATTCTTTTTGTGTTGCTGATTTGGGCAGCCATCATGTTTTATAAAAACCCAAGCTGGGCGCTGGCAATGCTGATCCCGCTGCTGGCCTGGTTGATTTATGACGCGCTGGTGCTTGTGGTGGGGAACGCTCTGGGCGAGGGAGCCTTGCTCGAAATGCTGACCCGCTTGCGCTATTTGTTGCGCGCCGTAATGACGCCATTTTTGCTGATTGTCGCTTTCGATCAGGCCAGTCGCGCCAAAGTTCGCCTGACCGCTGATCCGCTGGCTTCATTAGTTGTTTGGGGCATTGTCATTGCGCTGGTCATATTAGGAATTGCCAAAATATTTTCGGGCTTTGGGTTGGAACCAGTCGTGCTCGAAGGCCTCACCCGCTATAAAGAAGTCGAATCTTTCGGCACGCCATATTCCGCTCTTGTGACGATGGTGCTGCTGATAATTTTTGGCGGTCTGGTTTTCCTCAAAACTCGCACGCCCTGGCAATTGCTCGCCGCGTTATTGATGCTTGCCAGTCTGGTTATTTCGGCTTCATCATCACCTTCGTTTATGCCCGCCGCCGCGAGTGTGATGCTGGTGCTGGGCTTTTTGCTGACAGAAAAGAAACTGCAAAAAATCTCACCCAATTCGGCTGGTCACTAAATATTCTAGTCTCGTGGAAATTCTGCCATCACTCAGGCTATTTCCAGCCAGCAACGGCTGAGCTATTATCACGCATCCCTGACAGGACATTTTTTTAGGAGAAATAATATGCAACTTGGAATGATTGGATTAGGCCGAATGGGCGCGAATATGGTGCGTCGTTTGATGCGCGGTGGACATAACTGTGTCGCCTTTGATTTGAATGCGGACTCGGTTAAAGCGCTGGCTGCTGAAGGCGCGACAGGGGCGGAATCACTGGATGATTTTGTTGGTAAACTTGCCACGCCACGCGCCGTTTGGGTGATGGTTCCGTGCGGTGATCCAACCGAAAAAACAGTGCTGGCACTGGCTGAAAAACTTCAGGCCGGAGACACCATCATTGACGGCGGAAATTCTTATTTCAAAGACGATGTGCGCCGCGCACAAATGCTCAAAGACAAAGGCATCAACTATGTTGATTGCGGAACCAGTGGCGGCGTGTGGGGCCTGGAGCGCGGCTACTGCATGATGGTCGGAGGCCCTGCCGAAACAGTGCAGCAGCTTGATCCAATTTTCAAAACACTTGCGCCGGGAACAGGTAACATAGACAAAACTCCTGGTCGTGAAAACCTGCAATCCACTGCCGAAGAAGGCTACTTATATTGCGGCCCATCTGGCGCAGGACATTTTGTCAAGATGGTTCACAACGGCATCGAATACGGCCTGATGCAGGCATACGCCGAAGGCCTCGACATTTTCCGCAATGCCAATCTTGAATCATTACCCGCCGAACATCGCTACGATTTCAATATCGCCGACATTGCCGAAGTCTGGCGGCGCGGCAGTGTCGTCGGTTCCTGGCTGCTTGATTTAACTTCAATGGCGTTAGCAGAAAACCCGTCACTCTCAAATTATTCCGGCTTCGTGCAGGATTCCGGCGAAGGCCGCTGGACGATTCAAACGGCGATTGATGAGGCTGTCCCCGTAGACGTACTAGCGACTTCGTTATTTGCACGCTTCCGTTCCCGTCAGGATCAAACGTTTGCAGATAAAGTGTTGTCGGCGATGCGAAATAAATTTGGCGGACATATTGAGAGACCAACGGGAGGATAAGAAAAGAAAGGAGACACAATGCAGGACATCACACTTGAAAGTATTTATAAGCAAGTTATGCAATTGCCGTCAGAAGATCAGCAAAAGTTGATTGAGGCGATTAGCGCGAGACTGAAACGAAAGACGCTGGGCAAACGTGTCCAGCCCAGTGTCCCTTACAAAGATCGTTCGCGTGAACATCAATGGTTGCGCGAAAACAGTCGCAACTATATTGGTGAATGGCTGGCGCTTGATGATGGAAAGCTTATTGCGCACGATAAAATAGCCGCAGAAGTTTTTGCTGCATCCGATGCGTTAGGATATGAACAACCTTTGATCTTCTTTGTTGATGACCTTAAATAAAAATGAATATTGGCCGTTGTTAGGGTAATGATTATTTTTTGGCAAAACTGAAATAGCCAAACCCTGCTGTCAGCAATAAATGAAGCACTACTGCGCCCCTAGCTGTAGCGCTGATCGCGCCTGATAAAGTTGCCAGAAGAATCAAAACAAAAGCAAGGAGGTTATAAACCAATCCGGCAGTCAGCACTGGTTTCAGGCTCTCTGTACTGGTCAGGTTTCTACTCATCCAAAACAAAATCGCTAAGCTGAGAATGGCGGCTCCGAACATTCGTGCCAGAAATAAACTGCCAGCATTCGAGGTCACGCCGAAAATATTCATCATCAGTTCTGGCGTGGCGATAAGACCAAGACCAAATCCAACTTCAGCAATCGCGGCGATCAGTAACAAGATACTAACTTTCATGGGGCATCCTTTAGGTTAAGAAAAATGGTACGACTCAAGTGATTTTGCCTGAGTATAACGCTCAGGGTTTTGAATTACCAAATCACTTTCAGGTTTTAGATTTGGTAGCCCCGCGCAAGACAGAGTTGCCTTTCCGACGAGCAAAGAAGAAAATAACCAACCAGTTTAGAAGAGTAAATCCAATAGGAAAAATAATGACCGAACCAACAGAACAAAAACAACTCAGCGGAGAAATCGCTGCCCCATGTGTGATGGTGATTTTTGGTGCGGCGGGCGACTTGACCAAACGCAAACTCATCCCAGCGCTTTATAATTTATCCAAAGCTGGTTTGCTGTCGCGTGAATTCGCTATTATTGGCGTGGGGCGCGATGCTTTTACGAGTGATACTTACCGCGATGAAATCAATGGACACGCCAAGGAATACGCGAGCGATGAACTTGACCCTGATTTGTGGGATTGGTTTCAGCACCGTCTTTATTATGTGCAAGGCGAATTCGATGACGCAGCGACTTATCAACGGCTGCAAGCGCAACTTGATGAAGCCAACAAAGATCACAATACGCACGGCAATTATTTGTATTACCTGGCGACTCCGCCAACGTTTTTTGCGACGATTGTGAAACAGCTAGGTGATTCAGGTTTAGCCAAAGAATGCGATGGGCAATGGCGGCGCGTCATTATTGAAAAACCTTTCGGGCGTGACCTGGATTCAGCGAAAGTTCTCAATCGTGACATCAAGCAATCGCTCGCCGAAGATCAGATTTATCGCATTGACCATTACCTCGGCAAAGAAACCGTTCAGAACATTTTGGCGTTTCGTTTCAGCAATGGAATTTTCGAGCCGATCTGGAATCGCAACTACATTGACCACGTGCAAATCACGGTCGCTGAAAGCCTCGGCGTTGAGCAGCGCGGCGGTTATTACGAAGGCGCGGGATGCCTGCGCGACATGCTCCCGAATCATATTTTTCAATTGATTTCATTGACTTGTATGGAGCCGCCGATTTCATTCGATGCTGATGATGTCCGCGATGAGATGGCGAAAATTTTGCACGCGATCAATCCCTTCGATCCTGAAGAAGTATTGACGGACGCCATACGGGGGCAATATGGCGAAGGAGATGTCGGAGATCAAAAGGCCATCGCTTACCGCAGCGAAGCCAAAGTCGCCGCGACTTCGACCACCGAAACATTTGTGGCCGTGAAACTGAAACTGGATAACTGGCGGTGGGCTGATGTCCCGATTTATGTCCGCACGGGGAAGCGTTTGCCGAAACGTCTGACGGAAATTGCGATTCAATTCAAACAGGCTCCGTATCAACTTTTCCGTAAAACCAACGTCGAAAAATTACGCACGAATCGTTTAGTCATTCACATTCAACCGGACGAAGGAATTTCACTTCGCTTCGGCGCAAAAATTCCCGGCCCCGTGGTAAATCTTGGCGCCGTGAAAATGAGCTTCAATTACAAAGATTATTTCGGCAGCACGCCAAGCACGGGCTATGAAAGATTGATCTACGATTGTATGAACGGCGATCAGACGTTGTTCCAACGCGCCGATATGGTCGAAGCGGGCTGGTCAGTCGTTGACCCAATTTTAGATGTCTGGCAAGCCCTGCCACCGCGCACTTTCCCGAATTACGCAAGCGGAACGTGGGGGCCAAAAGAAGCGGATGAGTTACTCAAGCGCGATGGGCGGCAATGGCGCGAGATTGGTGAGTGAGCTAAAATGAAACTGTGAGGTTGATTTATGGCACAGACAAACGTATTAGACGCAACTCCTTCGATCAATCCAGTGATGAAAAACAGGCTGATCGAAACCGAAATTCCTGAGCTTGAAGCGGGCGACCATTTGCCGCGCCGCGAATTCCATCGCCGTTATGAGGCGATGCCAGAACTGAAAAAAGCAGAACTAATCGAAGGAGTTGTTTACGTGAGTTCACCAGTAAGACGGAAACATGGGAAATACACGAGTCAGCTCAATGCCTGGCTCGTGATTTATAGCGTTGCTACGCCAGGCACTGAAGTCGCGGATAATGCCACTACAATTCTTTATGAAGATAATGAACCGCAGCCGGATGTTTATTTGCGGATTGAAGAAGAATATGACGGTCAATCGTGGCCGGATGAAAATGATTATGTGACAGGTGCGCCAGAATTGGTTGTTGAAGTTGCCTCCAGCAGCGCTTCGTATGATTTGCATGACAAGAAAAAAGTGTATCGGCGTAACGGTGTCAAAGAATACATCGTGTGGCGCGTAAAAGATCAGGCGCTGGATTGGTTTTCGCTTAGTGATGGTGAGTTTATCCCACTCACTCCCGATGCCGCCGGCGTTATTGAAAGCGAGGTTTTTCCGGGCCTGCATTTGGCCGTAACAGCCTTGCTGAACGGTGATATGCAAACTGTTCTGGCAGAGTTGCAAAAAGGAATAGCTACCTTGGCACATCAGTCATTTGTTGTTGCTTTGCAAAAAAAGAAAACAGAGAAAAATGGCTGATTGCGTATGCCCGCCTGCGAAATTTCCACGTACAAAGACGAATATAAAAACGATTTTGCCCGCCTGAATTTTGCCTGGATTGAGCAATATTTTGTGGTTGAAGAAGCAGATCGCAAATACCTGTTGCAGCCGCGTGAAAATATTATCGAATCAGGTGGCGAAATATTTTTTGTCCTGGAAAATGAGCAGGTGCTGGGAACTTGTGCGCTGCTGAAAATTGATGAAACGACTTATGAACTGGTGAAAATGGCTGTGGACAAAAACGCGCAGGGTAAAGGTTTAGCCAATCATCTGATACAGGCTGCAATTGCTTGGGCACGCAGCAAAAATGCGAAAAAAATCTTCCTCGCATCCAATACAGTTTTAGCGCCTGCGATTAAACTTTACGAAAAATTTGGGTTTCAATCCATCCCGCTCGCCCTTCATAACAATTCCGAATATCAGCGCGTCAATATCGTGATGGAATTGATTTTGGACTGATGTTATTGCGTGTGCATTTTTGATGTGTCATCATCCACGACTTAGCGGCTTACACTTCACAATTTAATCAAACAGGTAATTTGCCTGCTTAACTCAGGGAGAATTTATGAGGGAAAAATCTACGGCGTTGCGTTATTGGCTGAGCGCGGTGGCGCTGAGTTGCGCTTTATCACTGGTCAGTTTTGCCCAGGTCACATCAGGGGCGCAGCCAGCAAAACCTGCTGATCCGCCCAAAGAATGGCCAAAGGATCGCGTTGGCGGCTTGATCGCCGAATGGACACGCGCCAAAAATTGGACGAAGGAATACCTGGACAAAATGCCCGAAGATGGTTTGAACTTCAAACCTGTGCCAGAAATTCGCAGCTTTGCAGAACAAATGCTTCACTTAGCCAACGCCAATTTTAATTACGGTGTTCGCGGGACTGGCGCAACCAATCCGTACCAGGGGAAAAACCTTGAGAAGATGGATGAATACAAGAACAAAGCAGCACTGAGCAAAATTGTGCTGGAAAGCTACGATTTTGTGATGGCCTCAATCAAAGCGATGGACGTGGCGAAACTGGAAGAACGAATTGTTGTGCGTGGCAACAACATTCCCCGTGCCGAAGCGTTAGTGATGGGCTTTGAGCATCAAACGCATCATCGCGGTCAGACAACAATTTATTTGCGCATGAAAGGCGTGACGCCACCGGCAGAACCGCTTTAATTGCAAATGTAGCGGCCTTCAATTTACGCTCAAGGCAGAGCAATTTTTCAGAGGAATATTTTATGAAACTGCAAATGAAAAAACTGCAATATTTTGTCAGCACACTCGCCCTGAGCTGTGCCCTGGGGCTTGTCGGGATCGCGCAAACGACGGCTGGCAGTACGGCTGCGGTGCAAGCTGCCAAACCCGCCGCGCCTGATCACATCGCAATGATGGTGACAGACTGGACACGCGCCAAATCGTATACCAAAGAATACCTGGACGCGATGCCGGAAGATGGCACGAATTTTAAGCCCAATACGCAGGACAAAGATATGCGTACCTTTGCGGAACAAATGCTGCATCTGGCAACAAACCTTTATATGCTCGGTTCGATTGCGACTGGCGCGACGAATCCTTATCAAGGCAAAAATCTGGAAAAAATGGACGAGTTCAAAGCGAATAAAGCGGCGTTGACAAAGGCTGTGATGGATAGCTATGACTTTATGATTGGCTGCGTGAAGGGCATGGACATGGCAAAGGCCGGTGAACCGCTCAAGCTTTTCAATCGTTTTGATACGACCCGCATCGGAGCCATTGCTGCTGCCTTTGAGCATCAAACACACCATCGCGGACAGACGACAGTTTATATTCGGATGAAAGGCGTGAAGCCGCCGCAGGAAAGACTGTTCTGAAACGATGAAGGCGGAACGCTGAATGATGAATGGAACTTTGATTCATCATTCGCCGCTCATCGTCCCTCCTTTCGTGTATGCGAATTACGGAAATTTTTTATTCCATCCAGGGCGAGTCTTCTTACGCAGGCTTGCCTTGTGTTTTTGTGCGACTGACGTGGTGCAATTTGCGTTGTACATGGTGCGACAGCGAATATACCTTCAAAGGCGGCGCAGAGATGACCGTTGCTGCCGTGATGGAAAAGGTCAGAAGTTACAATTGCAAATTGGTAGAAGTCACAGGCGGCGAACCGCTCGTGCAAAAACGTGAATGCTGTGAACTGGTCACCCAACTTTGTGATGAGGGCTATCAGGTTTTGGTGGAAACGGGTGGCGGGCTTGACGCGACTGTGCTGGACAATCGTGCGGTAAAAATTCTGGATGTGAAATGTCCGGGGAGTGGTGAAGCTGAAAGCAATGTGTGGTCAAATTTGGCAACGCTGAATCCGCATGACGAAATAAAATTTGTGCTTCAGGATCGCGCCGATTTTGATTATGCGCTTGGTGTGATTGAAAAATATGCGCTCGACAAAAGAGAACCACAGGTATTGATGTCGCCAGTCTGGGGCGCAGTCGAATGGAAGGATTTAGCCGCCTGGGTTTTGCAATCCGGTGTGCGAGCGCGGATGCAATTACAAATGCACAAATTGATTTGGGGCGCAGATGTCATTGGAGTTTGAATGAAACGAAATATGTTTTTGTTATTACTATTTTCGGCTTCAGTTTTTGCGCTGCCGCCTGGTCAACTTACTGACCGCATTATCATTGATCAATTTGGCTATCTGCCGGAAATGACCAAGGTCGCTGTGCTTTCTGATGCGCAGCTTGGCTACAACTCACCTGCCGCTTATACGCCGGGAGCTGTGCTCGAAATTCGCAAAGTCAGTAATAATGAATTAGTTTTTTCAGCTTCGCCGACCGCGTGGAAAAATGGCGCGATTCACGATCAGTCCGGCGATAAAATCTGGTGGTTTGATTTTTCTGCCTTGACCTGTCCGGGCAGCTATTACATTTACGATCCAACGAATGACAAACGTTCCTACGCCTTTGATATTGGGCTGAACGTCTACAACGCAGTGCTAAAACAAGCCGCGCGAATGTTTTATTATCAGCGTTGCGGCGTAGCGAAACAGACTCCTTACGCCGACGCAAAATGGACAGACACCATTTGTCACACGCGCACCACACAGGACACAAAATGCCGCCTGATTTCGGCCATCAATGATGCCACAACTGAAAAAGATTTGATGGGCGGCTGGCACGACGCAGGCGATTACAACAAGTACGTGAATTTCACGACTGGTACTTTGTCGGATTTGCTGTTCGCGTATCAGAACAATCCAGCAATTTGGACGGATGATTTTGGGCTTCCTGAATCGGGCAACGGCGTCCCGGATTTTTTGGATGAAATTAAAGTCGAACTGGACTGGCTGCTGAAAATGCAAAACAGTGATGGCTCGGTGCTGAGCAAAGTTTCGGTCACGCAATTTCAGGCATTGTCACCTGTGAGTAATGACAGTTCTCCGCGTTATTACGGCGCGGCTTCGACTTCCTCTTCGTTGTCGGCGGCAATGTCGTTCGCACACGCGGCAATTGTCTTCAATACGATCAATCCGACGTATGCCGCAACCTTGCGGAGTGCCGCGACAAAGGCCTGGGATTGGGCGAACACGAATCCGGGCGTGATTTTCACAAACGCCGGGTTTCAAAGTGCGAATTCAGAAATTGATGATTACGGTCGCCAAATGTACAAATTGTGCGCCGCAATTTATTTGTATGGCGCGACCCGGGAACCGCGATTTTTGACCTACGCCGAAAGCAATTATACCCAGGCGCATTCGTTGCAATGGACGTACTGGTTTCCTTATGAAGCAACATATCAGGACGCGTTGTTATATTTTACTTCCTTGCCAGGCGTGACGGCTTCGGTTGTCAGCGCGATTCGCACCAACAAACAAAGTGCAATTGGTGGCGGAGAATTTCTCATGGCCTTCAATAATGAAACCGATGCTTATCGTGCGTATTTGAAAAGCGATGATTACGTCTGGGGCAGCAACCAGGTCAAAAGTCAGATGGGCATGGTGTTTTACAGCCAATTAGTTTATGGCCTGGACACGCCAAAATCAGCCACGTATAAAACTGCTGGAGACGGATTTGTCCACTATTTGCACGGCGTGAATCCGCTTGGGCTGGTGCATTTGACCCGGATGGGGGATTTCGGCGCGGAGCGTTCTGCGAACGAAATGTATCACGCGTGGTTTGGCGACGGGACGATTTATGACAACGTCCAAACCTCGCCCAATGGCCCGCCACCAGGTTATGTGATGGGTGGCGCGAATAAATATTATGTGCCGGATGCCGCTTATACAGGCGCAGCGATTGTCCCGCCCCAAAATCAGCCCGTGCAAAAAGCTTACAAAGACTGGAACACAAGCTGGCCGCAAAATTCGTGGCAAATCACCGAGCCGGCAATTTATTATCAGGCGGCGTATTTGAAATTGCTCGCAACGTCAATTAAGCAAAATTCTGTAAGCCGCTTCGCCGCAGGTTACTGCCCACGCCCAACCAGTGGCAGGCGCGGCACAACCATTCGATAATTATGCTTTCTATCGTTTTAGCCAGCGGCGGATTGGACAGTTGCGTGACAACTGCGATTGCTGTCCGTGAATCCGATGAAATTGCTATGCTGCATGTCAGTTATGGGCAGCGCACAGAAAAGCGCGAACGCAAAGCCTTCAACGCCATCGCTGATTTTTACGGTGTGGGCAAAAGGTTAGTAACGAGCATCGCGCATCTGACACAAATCGGCGGCTCTTCGCTCACTGACAAAAATATTGAAGTCAGCCAGGCAAATTTAGCGTCAACTGAAATTCCAACTTCGTATGTGCCATTTCGCAATGCACATCTGCTTTCGATTGCGACCAGTTGGGCTGAGGTTATTGGCGCAACCCGAATTTATATCGGTGCAGTCGCCGAAGACAGTTCCGGCTATCCTGATTGTCGCCCGGAATATTACGAGGCCTTTAATCGCCTGATTGAAGTCGGCACCAAGCCCGAAACGCAGATCAAAATTATGACCCCGGTGATTACGCTTAAAAAAAGTGAAATTATTCAGCAGGGAACTGCGCTTAATGCTCCTTTACAACTTTCGTGGTCTTGTTACAAAGCTGAGGATAAAGCCTGTGGTGAATGCGATAGTTGTGCGCTCAGATTGCGCGGCTTTCAGGCCGCCGGAATCCCTGACCCTATCCCTTATTTATGAATTAATCTGATAATTTTGGAATGGCCCCAATAATTACACTGTAACCAACTGTCAGACAGTCCCGTCTGCTTGAGAGGAGATAGTTTTTGACATCGAAGTATGTAAAAGTTACAATGTCGAGGCTTTTGGCTTGCAAAATTGTGTCAAATATTCAGTGTCGCCAAAACGCTCTCTCGGTACAAAGATGTGCTGTAATGAAATCGAGGAGTTATCGAAATAATGAGTAAGTTTTCTACTATTTTTTTTAATCAGGCAATTATCGTGTCTTGTCTGGGGCTTTCTTTGACCTGTTCAACTTTCGCACAGGATCGTAGTACTGCAAATACTTCAGCCGGAATCCCCATCGAAATTCAACAACGCAACGACGAAATCCAAAAAATTATTGAGCGCTCGGCGGATGCTTTTCAAAAAGGCGAAGAGCTTTTTAAGGCGGGAGAATACGCTCAGGCGCGGCGCAGCTATGATCGTGCCGTTGATATTATTTTAGAATTTAATGTTGACGTTCGTCGTGATGCCCGGCTCAAACAACATTATCAAAAATTGCTTGACGGGATTAACCTGCGCCAGGCAATGCTGGCGCAACAATTGCCCGCGCCGCTGCCGTTATCGGCTGAGGCAAAGGACGAATTGACGGATGCGCAATCCGCTCAGCTTACCAAACAAGGGCAGAAGGGAACCGGAAAAAATCCTGGTGATCCAAATTACGCTCCTTCTCCACTTGATGAAGTCTCGAAACTTAATTTGACCGAGGACGAAAGAAAAGCGACGGAAGCAGAGGCGAAAGCAGCGTTGGAAGCGGCGCGAGTGGACTTTGGCTTTAAGCCAAATGCTTTGGTGCAAAGCTGGATCAATTATTATCAGGGACGTGGGCGTTCGACGATGGAAGTCGGAATTCGCCGCTCTGGCAAATATTTAAGCAAAGTGCGCCGCATCTTCAAAGAAGAGGGCGTGCCACAGGATTTAGCGTGGCTTGGACAAGTTGAAAGCGCCTGGTTGCCACACGCTCGTTCATGGGCGGCGGCGGTTGGTCTCTGGCAATTTATTCCAGGAACTGGTGCGCGGTTCGGGCTGCGCCAGGATTACTGGATTGATGAGCGCTCAAGTTTTGAAAAAGCGACTCGTGCCTCGGCTCGTTATTTGAAATTTTTAGCCAATCGTTATGCGGGGAACTGGGAACTGGCAATGGCCGCCTATAACAGCGGCGAAGGCAATGTGGATCGTGCGATTGCGCGTTCGGGCTATGCTGATTTCTGGGAAATTTATCAACGCGGCTTGTTACCGAACGAAACCAGAAATTACGTCCCAAACATTTTGGCAACCATCATCATCTCTAAAAGCCCGGAGCGTTATGGTTTTAGTGTGAAGCAGGATGCTCCCGTCGGTTATGACACGGTGATGGTGAATAATTCGGTTGACCTGCGGCTGGCGGCTGAAGCCTGCGATACGAGCTACGAATATTTGGTTGAATTGAACCCTGAATTGAAACGGGCCATGACGCCACAGGGAATGTTGTACGGCTTGCGTGTCCCTGGTGGACGTGGCAAACAGCTTCAGGCCTGGCTCACGCGGATTCCTTCTGACAAGCGCAATTCCTGGCGGTTAATGACTGCACAAAATGGTGATTCGTTTACAACGATTGCCAAACGTGCCGGTGTTTCCGAAGCAACTCTTTCCGCTATTAATGGTGGAGTCGAGCCAAAGGGTGGGCAAAAAATCATTATTCCAGTTGGTAGTAATGTTCGTACCGTCGCTTCCGTTGCTCCCAAAGGTGCGATGACTTCAACCAGTTCTGCTGTTGGTGGTGGTTATACAAAAGTGATTGTGTACACGGCGAAGAGTAACGAAACTCTCAGCGACATCGCGGCTCGTTATGGTTCATCGGCGAAAGACATTGCGGCGCTCAATCGTTTGAGTGCAACTACCTCCCTGCGTGCCGGCCAAATTTTGAAAGTGCCAACGCGCAGCAAATAGTCTTTTCATAATTTCCTTTCTGGTTGCTTAAGCAGTAACGCATTAATTAATGCGTTACTGCTTTTCTTTTTTATCCTGCGCTGGCAACTTCGTCGGACATTGACTATCATTCACCCGTTCTTAGCTGTACCCGATATTCTTATAAAACTTAGTCATTTGCTCTGGAGGTGAACGTTGCTCTTCAAAACGCTTAGCGCAGCAGTTTACGGAATTGATGCCCAACTTGTCGAGGTTGAAGTTGATTTGACCCCGCGCCCTGGCGATTCACAAAACGATACGGCTGTGATTGTTGTCGGCTTACCTGATTTAGCTGTCCGCGAAAGCCGCGAACGAATCCGTGCGGCGATTACCAACAGCGGACTTTTTTTTCCCGTTTATAAAACGACCATTAATCTTGCACCAGCCGATGTGAAAAAAGAAGGCTCGGCGTTTGACCTGCCCATTGCCATCGGGATTCTGGGTGCTAACGGCGATCTCCAGCGCGAAGATTTAGGTGATACTTTGCTGGTTGGTGAACTTGCTCTTGATGGTCGTGTGCGAGCGATTCGCGGTGCTTTGCCAATAGCTGTTGCCGCCAAACGGAATAACCTCAAGCGCCTGATTTTGCCTGCTGAAAATGCCCGCGAAGCTGCCGTCGTCAACGGTCTGGATGTTTATGCCGTGAGTGATTTGCGCGAAGTGATTGATTTGCTGAATGCCGAGACAATGCCAGAGCCGCTGAAAATTGATACTGAAGCTCTGTTGAGTGAAGCAGATCGCTACCCGATTGATTTTAGTGAAGTCCGGGGACAATTCAGTGCCAAGCGCGCGATTGAAATTGCGACCTCGGGGGGGCACAATATTTTGATGATTGGGCCGCCGGGATCAGGCAAGACCATGCTTGCCAAACGTGTCCCCACGATTTTGCCTCCGATCACTTTTGATGAGGCGTTAGAGACCACAAAAATTCATAGCGTGACCGGATTATCTGATTCGCATGGCTTAGTGCGCCAGCGTCCTTTTCGCTCGCCGCATCACACGATTTCCGATGCCGGGTTAATCGGTGGCGGCGCGATTCCAAGACCTGGCGAAGTCTCGTTAGCCCATAACGGCGTTTTATTTCTCGACGAGCTGCCAGAGTTTGAGCGCAACGTTTTGGAAGTTTTACGGCAGCCGCTCGAAGATCATAAAGTGACGATCAGTCGGGCGGCGATGTCGCTGACCTTTCCGTCAAGTTTTATGCTCGTCGCCGCGATGAACCCCTGTCCATGCGGTTTTTTCAATGATCCAACGCGTGATTGCAAATGTAGTCCGCCGCAAATCCAGCGCTACATTGCCAAAATTTCCGGGCCATTGCTGGACCGCATAGACATTCATATTGATGTGCCAGCGGTCAAAGTCCGTGAGCTTTCCGAGGCCGAAGCCGCCGAAGGTTCCGCCGAAATTCGCGCACGCGTGAAGCAGGCGCGGCAGCTTCAGCAGGAACGCTACGCCGGAGAAAATGTTTTTTGCAATGCGCAAATGACGCCGCGTTTGTTGCGGAAATATTGTCAGTTGGAGGTGGCGACGCAAACGATGCTGGAACGTGCGATTACGAAATATGGCTTGTCGGCGCGGGCGTATGACCGGATTCTGAAAGTCAGTCGCACCATCGCTGATTTGGAAGGAGTCGAGCAGGTCAGCGGCGATCATATCGCCGAAGCCGTGAATTTCAGGACGCTGGATCGCAATTATTGGCAATGAGTATCCGCCATCTTACTCACTCACTTCATTCTGTGACGAACAGGCTCGACACCTGCTGGTAGGTTGAATAGAGATAAGCTTGCTGATCGTCAGAAATAAAGATCGGGACGAGGGAAATTATCCCAACGCGACTGGGAGGTGCCATCGCTTTAAAAAATTCGCGGCGTCCGGTAGCGACATCAACCCGTTCGACGCGACAGGGAATATCGCGTCCGCGATAGACGAACCAGGCACGCCCCTCGCCGCTCCATTGCACGACGTTATCCTCTGCCGTCAGCCAGAGCTGTCTTCAGTAAATAAAACCATGCGTCCGTCCTGTGATAGCGCTTTGGATTTTGAGGTTCTGAGCCATGAAAGATGAATATCCTCAGTAGTGTTGGGTGGTACACCAGGCGTATGCACCATCGCGGTATAACGATAATCCAGGCGATTCACCAGCCATCTTCCACTATTGGCATCCGGCGCGACCGCCTGCAGCATTAACCCGCCTGGCGCTTGCTCGGCGATGCGCCGCACACCTGCCAGCGTCACGGCGAAGATTACGAAATCGCCGCCGCTCAGGCTGGCGGAGAACATGACTTCTTTGCCATCTGGTGACCAGGCCAGGCCGCGCTCGCTCCAATAACCATCGCTCAGCATGGTTTTTTGGCCTTTCAGATCAACCACGCTGACCGCGCCTTTGTCATCAAGTTTTTTCGGGTGATCGAAAAACGCGATGCGTGTGCCGTCGGGCGAAAAACGCGGATCGGTCAACATGCCGCTGATTTCATACAGTACGTTGCCGATGGGGTACTTTTTCGCCGACTTCACGAATGATAGCGAGTTGCGAACCATCGGGCGACCAGGCCGCGTGTTTGACGTTTTCGAGTAGCTCGCGGGGCGAACCACCAACCAGCGGCATCCGTGCCAGCGTTCCGCTGAACGTTCTGAAACGCTGCCAGAAAGAATCTTATAGTAACTGATCTGTTTACCTGAAGCAGAAGCTCCAGCAGGCACAGGCTGATTTTGTGCGAGGAGCGTGGCGGCAACGCCGATTGCCGGACGCGAGAGAAATTCTGCGGACTCGACGTGATTTGCCAGCAGCTTTTCAACTTCAGCACGCAAGGCCATATCGGCGCTGCAAGCCTGCGCCAGAAACGCCGCGCGCTGTTCGGGGGCGAGTTCCAGCGCTGCATCAAAAAGCTGACCAATGCGTTGGTAGCGTTCAGGGGTCATGAAATTGCACTCAATTGTTGATGTAACCAGGCCTGTGCCATCCGCCAGTCGCGTCGCACAGTACTGAGGGAAACCTTCATTACTTCGGCAACTTCCTCAAGGCTCAGTCCGCCAAAGAAACGCAACTCAACAGTCCGAGCCTGACGCGGATCAAGTTTTTCCAGGGTTGTCAGCGCATCATCAAGCGCTACAAGATCGGGATTGTTCTGCGTACTGACGGTAGTAGCATCGGTAAGAGAAACCTGGATAGCCTGACCGCCGCGTTTCGTGGCTTGTTGTTCGCGGGCAAATTGCACCAGAATATGTCGCATCAGTGTCGCTGAAACGCCAAAAAAATGCGCACGGTTTTGCCACTCGACCTGCTGCCAATCAATCAGTCGCACAAAAGCTTCGTTGACTAACGCCGTAGTTTGCAATACATGCCCACGCCGCTCGCCTGCCAGATAACCGTGCGCCAGACGATGCAATTCGCGGTACACCAGCGGCGTGAGTTGTGCCAGCGCATCCTGATCTCCATGGTTCCAGGCGACCAGTAATTGCGTGATGTTTGGGGGGGTGGGGAGGTTCATAATTTCACAGTTCGCTACAGCAACTACCTGGCTAATTTATCACATCAGACTACGCTCAGCCATCACCCTGTTTTCTGGCAATTATTTTTTGCCCCCATGAGCACTTTTGCCTGCCAATTCCCCCTTATCCAATGAGAGTAAGAAATAACAACCATGAATTTTCTTTGCAAAGGATGAGGGGCTTTGCTTTTGTCTTACGCTTTACCCATTAGAAGGAGAGCGAACGCACAATTCACCGCTCTCGTTAGAGCTAAAAACAACGCCAGATTTTCAAAGGAAAATTATGACGACATCATATGACGACATCAATGGAAGCAGCATAAATTATTGGGCGGCTGTTGCTTGAAACGAGTGGGGCAACAGTCACAGAGCCTTTTTGCTTTGACACTCACTTGAACAAAACAGGAGAAAGTTATGAAACCTAATCGCTTTGTTATCGCTTCGCTCGTCGCCCTTGTGCTGACGTTGAGCGTCGTTGTTTTCGCACAAGTCAGTCGCCCGTATCGCAACGGCTCGGCATGGAACATCGGCTATATCCGCATGAAGCCTGGCATGGAATCGGCTTATTTGAGCTACCTTGCCGGCGACTGGAAACGCGAGCAGGAAGCATTGAAAAAAGACGGGCAAATTCTTTCCTATAAAATTATCCAGACCGAAGCACACGGCACAACTGATTTTAATTTGATGATCATGACCGAATACAAAGACCTGGCAACGCGGGAAGCCAATGAAGCTAAAGCCGACGTACTGTTACAAAAAGTCATCGGTGATGACGATAAGCAAAGACAAGGCTATCGGGAACGGCTTGAGATTCGGGAAGTCCTGGCCAACCGACTTGGCAGAGAAATAGTTCTTGAACCCAAACGGTAATACTTTTTCAGCGGCGTGAACCACTACGTCGCCGCGAAGGCCGCGCAACCTGTTGAAGTTGCGCGACCTTTTCTAAAGAGGAATTGAAATGGCACATCAATGCTGTCTCAACCATCGGACAAGGCGTGCTGAAAATATTTTTTTGCGGCATGAACACTTTTGCCCGCCAATTTCCCCTTACATATTAAGAGCAATCGTAACGCAGCAGTTCAGAGAAGAGCGTGACGTTTTGCCCGATTTTTTACATCACAAAAGGAGAAAAACAAAGTTATGAAAACATTTGACAAAATTATTCGTCTTTCAGCCGCCCTCGCCATTGCGATGGCAGTGTTCCTGACCGGATTGAGCGCACGCACTGAGGCGCACCCGGCCAGCAAAATCCTGGCTTTCTCGAACGTCGAGAAGCACGTTCATATCAAGGTTGAAATTCACGGAGATATTGACGGTCATACAGCGGAATCGGTCGAGCATCTGATTGCCGAATGGCTGGAAGCCGCGAAGCTTGTGGTTGAGCATACAGCGGGTGCGAATGCGCTCGAACTGCATGTGGTTTTGAATGTAACGGACAATCATCATTTCACCATTCATGAAGATTGCGGCGATTGGCACGAAGAAAAAGAAGCAGCCGTGCTGGATGCCATTGATGACATCCTCCATCACATGACCGAGGATTTTATTGAGAAATTCAGTCATTAATCAGCGGCTTTTCCCAGCAGTAAACCCCGTACCAGCAGCCCTCCCAGAATGCCGGGACATAGATAGGTGGCTGCCCATAACGACAAGGAGATAAGTAATGAAAAGCCTGAAAACAGTTTTAGGTTGCGTGATCGCACTGGCGGTGATTGCCATGTGCGGTTCCGTAACCAGCCCGCTGAGCGCGAAATCGGTGAATGCTCTGCCGCAGCAAAAGAAGCCGCCCGCCTCAAAGGTAGTGCCACATCCCGAAAATTGGATCACGTTGACGGATAAAAAAAAGGGTTATTCCTTTGACGTGCCGCAAGGGACAGTAAGCGGCACCCAGAAATCCAGCGAACTGGATTTATTCATGGCTGTACCTCCTGAACCCTACGCTGTCGGAGTGTTAGTGATGGCCTTCAAAGACCCGAAATTATCGAAGGACGACCTGATAAATTTCGCCACAGGTGCGATGGACGGTATGAATGTCAAGAACTTCAAAGTCGTAGACGTGGTCGAATTGAGCGACGATTACAGTTTAGGGACATACACCGCGCTCAATAAGGAAGGAAAACCGATTAGAGGCAAAGTGCTGGTCGCCACGGATGTCACCGACAACTACGTGATGATCGTCGGAACTGAAGTAAGCAAGTACAAAGCGAACGAAGAAATCATAGATGAAATCTGGGGTAGCTTCACGATGCGCAGCGGCGGCGCAAGCGGCAAGAGCTAAAACACTAATAATACAAGGCGGACAGTGATCGCCTTCAACCAATAACAGGGAGACTACGCAATGAAAAACATAAAAGTAATTTTAGGTTGCCTGGCAGCGCTGACAATAATTTCACCAGGCTGTACCGTGACCACCAGTGGGAGTTTGAAAGGGAGTGCGACACCACCACCCACCACTAAAGCCGAAACAAAGGCTGCACCAGCGGGAGCAAAGACGATCCCCGCCTCGAAGGTTGTGCCGGTTCCTGCGAACTGGATCACCATGGCTGATGACCTGAAAGGGTATTCTTTTGAAGTACCAGAAGGAACAGAGCGCAGCACCCAAAAATCCAATGGCATGGATATATTCCTGGCCTCAACCCCTGAACCGACCGCAGTCGGAATCATGGTGATGGCCTTCAAGGATCCGAAATTGACGAAAGATGACCTGGTCAAAGTTGCGACGGGCGGGCTTGAAGGGTTGGGCGCGAAGAATATCAAGATCGGCAGCCTGACTGAATTAAGTCCTGATTATAGCGTGGGGACGTATTCAGCAATCAATGAAGAAGGGAAGCCAGTCAAAGGCAAAGTGCTGGTGGCGACGGATATCAGTGATAACTATGTGATGGTGCTTGGAGCCGAAGAACCGGAATACAAAGCGAACGAGAAAATCATCGACGAAATTTGGGGGAGCTTCGCAATGCGCAGCGGCGGAGCCAGCGGCAAAAATTAGCAGAGGGCTGACTGCATCAGGGGAGTGTGCGCGTCGTGTCCTCACCCTGATGCAGTTGCCCTCTGAATTTAAACCTACGAAAAAAGCATTGAGGGGGATTACCAATGAATCATTATTTCATTTCACGTCCAGCAGCGCTGACTTTTGCCGTACTTCTGATAATAGGAGTTCTGGGAATTTACGCTTTGCCTTTTGCCGGAGCTGCCAGAGCGCAATCCAAACCAGCAGGCAAAGGCAGTTTCAAAGTTGGCTTCTCGCCGTTAAGTAAAAACAAAAATCTCAAATCAGCCATGAACGCCGAAGCTCGCAAAGCGCTGCAAGAACTGGCCGATGACATGAACAAGGTCTTCGCTCTGCCTCAGGATCTTTATTTTACCGAAGCTACCTGCGGAGAAGCCAACGCGTTTTACGATCCAGACGCCAAACAAATCACCATGTGTATTGAGTTGATCAAGGATTTAGAGAAGAGCTTTGGCAAGGAATTCAAGGACAAACAGGAAGCAGCAGAAGCCGTAGAAGACGCTACATTGCTTATTTTCTTTCAAGAACTCGGTCATGCCCTGATTGATCTTTACGATCTGCCGGTGACGGGAAAAGAGGAAGACGCCGTGGATCAACTCGCAGCCTTGATCGTGGCGGATGGCAGTCCCGAAGGCGCGGCAGCCGTCTTTAACGGAGCCTTGTCATTTGCGCTCGCCGCTGGCGATGGAGATTTGGATGAATCAGCTTTTTCGGATGAGCATTCGTTGAATCAACAACGCTTTTACAACCTTGTTTGCCTGCTTTATGGGCAAGACCCCAAGACGCATCAAGGATTAGTCAAAGAAAATGTCCTGCCCAAACAACGAGCGCAGCAATGCCCGTCCGAATACGACCGCGCCGATAAAGCCTGGAGTAAACTTTTGAGTCCACACCTCAAAAACTGAGGAGACTCGTCAGTTTTTATTACCAGATAAGTTGAAACAAGAACCCTTAAACTACCTGAAGGAAAAAAACAGATATGCAAACAAAACAATTTTATTTTACGCTTGGTATCATCTTCCTGCTCGCCGCTGGCTCGGCTTGTTCATTCAACGTCTCGACAGCCAATATGTCCAGCCTGAAACTGGGCAAGGAAAAACCTGTCAGCCAGGAAGTCAGCAACTTTGACCTCCACGATACCATTTACGCCACTGCCGTCATCTCGAACAATCCCGGAGCGGTTAAAGTCAAAGGTCACATCATCATTGAGGATGTTGCCGGGCAAAAGCCAGGACCAATTCCAAGCCTGGAAATAATTGTGGAGATGACCAGTAGCGGAGACGCGAATTTCACCTTTACCCCGAATAATCCCTGGCCCGCTGGCAAATATAAATTTGAAGCCTTGATGCTGGATGAAAATGGCGAGCAAAAAGATCAGAAATCGGTACCGTTTACCATTTCCTGATCCTGCATTTTCCAAATGGTTCGAGCGAGCGATGCACAGGGATAGAGGCAACCCCCGGTGCATCGTTTTCTTCGTTGCAAATCAAGGGGGAACGAAATACTACAAACAGAAAGGATAATGAAATGTCACAAGCAGCAACGGAACAACTCACCCGCATCATGCCGAGCGCTTGGCTAATAACGCGCCAAAATTAGTAACCGATTAACCGTGCTGCACCAGCAGCCCCAAACCCAACAAGGAGAATCGCATTATGAAACGCATCTTAATCACCATCGCTCTGGCAGTCTTCGCACTATCATTCACCGCCTGCGCCACCAGCGACAATACTGGCGCCAAGATCACGGCTGCTGTCGCAACTCCGGCGGCCTCAGTCGAAAGCTCTGCTGACATCGAAAAGGCCGTGACACAAATGGAGCGTGACTGGGAGGAAGCACTGAAAAATAAGGACAAGACCAAACTGGAAAGTCTCATCGCCGATGACTATGTCGGGATTGGCTGGGATGGCAAAACCTCTACGAAAGCCGAAAGCATCGCCAATAGCATCGCGGCAGACACCAAACTTGATTCTTACACGCTTGATCCGGTAAAGGTGCGAGTCTACGGTGACGTTGCCATCGCCACTTCAGGCGACACGGAAAAGAGCAGTTTCAAAGGGAAAGATACGAGCGGTCGCTGGGTTTGGACGGATGTTTACGCGAAGCGCAATGGCCGCTGGCAGGCGGTCTCTTCGCACAGCGGACGTGTCCCGGAACCAAAAGCGTAACATCCGTAGTGACGATTCCGGTAGACGTAACAACTCCTTCTCGCCCCGTGCTCAGAATCGTGGGCAGACAACCGTCTTCCCGCCCGGTGTCGTGAACAACGCGTTTCGTGTGACGTTTGCGAATGCGGGCGCGTTTGCGGGGTGGACAATGAAAGGGCCGGATGGGATACTTCGCAGGGGTGTACCCTCGGTCTTATCACCGAGGCGCCCCAACCGTAACCTTCCAACTTGCGAGGTGTCATACCCCGTTTGAAGCTTTGGGTAGCGACACCTCGCAGCGCAAAGCAAGGGCAGTGAATAAAAATAATTTCTCTGCCGTGAACACTCTGGCACGCGAATTCCCCCTTACCTCATGCAGGCGGGATTATGCGGCTTGCCAAAACCGAAAAAGCCTAAGTACAGCGAAAAGGAAGTTCTTTGATGATCTTATAGAGCCAGCATGCTCAATTCTCCCTTCTGTCTTCTCATCTCTTTCGCTGAAGATTTGAGCAGGCTGGGAAGGTCAAAGAACCTGGGGTTTCGTGTACTAGCAATAAATGAAAGGGTAACCATGCAACGATCCAAGTTTTTTCTTTACCTGCTAGTGATCTCGCTCGCAAGCGCCCCGCTTACAGCGCTTGGGACACAACAAGTCGGCCCTCGAAAATACCTCATCAAACCGTTCAACCTGGGCATCAGTACCGATGTCCGCGCCCGCTCGACACGAAATCTACAGGTCCGCGTAACAGATGAAAATGACCGACCCATCCCTGACGCGCAGGTATTATTCTTACTAAGCAGCGGTGGTACGGACAGCAGTAGTGTTGGTTCATTTGCCGGACAAACCTCCTTGCGCGCAATGACCAATGCAGAGGGCGTCGCGCAAGTGGATTACACGGCGGGAGAGACTGTTGGTAGTAAAGCCAGAATCAGGGCCCAGGTTGAGGGTTCCGATGCCGTTTTGGAAGTAGCACTACTCATCATCAGTGCGCTGACCGGAGACTCGCCCCCTCAATCGTCCCCTCAATCGTCCCCTCAATCGTCCCCTCAATCGTCCCCTCAATCGTCCCCTCAAGTGGCTCCTCAAGCGGCATCGCAAAAGGAAATTCCATTTGTCAGCGGTCTGGCAATCGGGCAAATGCCAAAATCATCCGTCGCACATCAAACCTTTACAACGATTGGTGGAGATAAGGTCAGCCTGGATTCCAGGCGTGGCAAAATTATTGTTGTGGTCTTCTTCGGAACCTGGTGCCCCATCTCTAAGCAACAGTTCCAGGCGATGCCGAGTATCCTTGCGGAGGAAGTACAAGTGGTCGGAATGTCCGTCAAAGATCCCCGTGCAACGCCACAAATGTTGCTGCAATTTATGACTGAACAAAAGGTGAATTATCCGGTTGTCAAGGATGTCGAGGATAAGCATTTTATGAAATTTGTGGGTAACCAAAATGTGTCTGTCCCGCAAACAGTGATTTACGGTCGAGACGGTCGGATTATTGCGCATTTTCTGGGCTTTAACCAACAAGTCGGAGCCGAGATTGGGCAGAAAATCAAAGATGAATTAGTAAAAAAATAATATCGGACTGGCCGTGAATGGTCGTGACAGCCGCGCCGATAAATCCATGACAACGACCCCAAACAACAAGGAGAATTTTTATGGCTAATTATATGGTTGTTCGTCACAAGGCGCGGGATTTTTCAGAATGGAAAATCGGCTATGAGACTCACGCTCCCGCCCGTACTGCCGCAGGCCTCACGGAAAAACATCTGCTGCGCAGTGCCGACGATCCGAACGAAGTGATCCTCGTTTTTGAAGCCGCCGACCTCGACCGTGCGAGAGCCTTTGCCGCTTCTGATGATTTGAAAGAAGCCATGCAAAAAGTCGGGGTCGTAGATAAACCGGACATCTATTTTCTCACTAATTGACGCAGCTTCATAACAAAGGGTTAAGGCGTCCAATCTTGAAAAACGTGGCGGCGAAGCCTGCGCAGTTAGTGGCGTTGTTGTGATGGTTGTGACAGTCGTCGCTGATAAATTCACGCCTTGACGATTTTCGCGCTGGCCCTGTGTCTGGTTGATTATCGGAAGGCGGCGTGGCGTTGCAGTCAGGTAGCGCAGGCCGTGCTTCAACGAAAATTTTCCATCAGCATGAGTTCATCGTAGGGTTGTTCCAGATGGGCGAAGAGCAGACGGCGGCCATCCGCTGACAGGGCTAACCCCGGCGCCCACCAGAGCGGCGCATCTGTAAGTGTAATCAGAGAAGTAGTGCGGCGCGTAGCAAAACTGAAAAAGCGAATCGCCCAGCGTGATTCGCTTTCCTTGGCGGCGAAGCAAATGCCTTCCTTCACCACCGTCCACGAACGCCAGTACCCCGCGTCTCTTAGTTCGGGCACGAGTGTTTCTTCGCCGCCGTTGACGGGAACCGAATAAATGCCATCGCCGCCGCGCGCTTTGGTGTAATAAAACAGCTTGCCATTGGGCGACTCAAAGCCCTCGAAGCCGCCCTTGAACGTGATCTGTTTAGCTTCACCACCGGCGGCGGGCATTTTATGAATCTGGTTGTTGCCGCTGCGGTTCGATTTGAAATAAAGCCATTGCCCGTCGCGCGACCAGGCGGGCAGGTTATCCGTCGTTTTCTCAAACGTCAGCCTACGCCAGACACTGTCACCTGCCGCGCTCATCACGTAAATGTCTCCATCGCCGTTGGTGAAAGAATCAAAGGCGATCCATTTGCCGTCGTAAGACCAGCGTGGCGAGCCAGCCGAACCCGAGCGCGTGAGTTGGCGCGCGGCAGTCTTTCCCTCGGCGTCACACAGCCAGAGTTCTGGCAGGCCGGTGCGCTCTGAGGCAAAGACAATCGTTTGACCATCGGGAGAAAAAGACGGGCCCTGGTCTTCGTAAAGCGAAGAGTTGGGCAAGCGCACAGGCGCGCCGAATTTGCCCGGCACATCCCGCCCCGCGAAGCCTGCACCTTGATAGAGCCAGAGATTCGAATCGCTGGACAGTTCCGTCCAAACCAGTTTGTCACCCTGCCGCGAGATTTCAGGGTAGACGGGATTTTGTCCGTTGACCGGCACGCGCGTGGATGTGCCGCCTTGCGCGGAAATGCGCCAGAGGCCGCGCGTGTTGCGCCGAGTGGTGCTGAAAACGATTTCGCGGCTGTCACTGGTCCAGGCCAGTCCGGCGATTCGACTTTTCTCAAAGGTCAGTTGCCGCAGCGCGCCGTCGCCAAGCGAGATGACGCAAATATCTTTTTCGTTCGTGCCAAAATCGCGCGCGAAAGCCACCATCTTCCCATCCGGTGAAAAGCGCGGGCTGTTATCGTTCATTGTTGGCATCGTTGGCTCCGGCGTGGTCAGGCGGGTGCGCTGGCCTGTTTCCGGCGTCACGAGAAAAATGCCGCTGCGTTCGGCTGATCCGTGAAGTCCCGCCACCGCCAGCGTTTTGCCATCCGGCGACCAGGCTGGCGGGGTGGATGTTTCCGCCAGCTTCTGCTCTGGCCCGCCACTGGCCGACACCTGCAACACGTCGTTGCCGCGCACGAAGGTCACGTATTTGCCATCCGGCGTCCAACAGGGAGCAGAGCTACCGGCGGGTGCGGTCGTCAGCCGCAGCGGCGGCCCATCTGTGCCGATTACCTTGACGTAAATATCAGAGGGGCCGACTTCAGCGCCGCGTCCGCCATCCCACGCAAAAGCCAGGCGGCTTTCATCCGGCGAAAGCGCGGCAAAGTTTTTCTTGCCTGCCATACCGATCAGCGGCACGAATCTGGTTTCGGCGGCGGGTTGTTCCGCGGCATGGTTGCGTGCAGTCAGCCAGCGATAACTGCCAACCCCTAACACGCTCGCCAACGCCAGCGCAGCAGCCAGCCATTTCAGACGATGCGCTCGCCACACCGACAGTCCTGCCAATGGTTGAGTTGAATGGATGGGGACATCTATCTGTCCCGTCTCTTTGCGAATGCCTTGTGTTCCATTGTCGCGCGCAGCCGCGAATTGCAACGTAGACTGGTTTGCGATGTCATTCGTCGCACTCAGGTCGGCCAGATTGGCTTGCCCGAGTTCATCCAGGAAGGCGCGGATGTTTGGATAGCGTTGATCGCGCTCTTTGGCGAGCATGCGGCTGATAATTTTTTGCAGCTTGTCAGGTGTGGGGGAAACGAACTGACACAGCGGTGGTGGTTCTTTTTCTAACAGCGCGGCAAACACTTCGGCGGTTGATACGCCTGAGAAGGCCTGTTCGCCCGTGATCATTTCATAAAACACGACACCCAGGCTGAACATATCCGTGCGCGCATCCACTTTCAACCCACGCGCCTGCTCCGGCGACATATAGCGCGGCGTACCCATCACGAGGCCTGCTTGCGTACTGTCATCAGTCTGTGAGCGCGTTTCAGCAAAGCGCGCCAGTCCGAAATCAAGCACTTTGACCAATCCGTCCGGGCGCAGCATGACGTTTTCGGGTTTGATGTCGCGGTGATAGATGCCTGCTTCGTGGGCGGTGTCGAGCGCCGCTGCGATTTGTTTGATGATGGCGAGCGCCTCTGGCAACGGCAGCCGTCCCACTGTCAGGCGCTGGCGCAAGGTCACGCCCGCAATGAATTCCATCGCAATGAAATGAACGCGCTCGGCCTCGCCGATTTCATAAATCGTGATGATGTTCGGATGATTGGGAGCCGAGGCCGCGCGGGCTTCGCGCAGGAAGCGTTGTAATCGTTCAGTGCTTTGGGCGTCGTCCTGCGTGAATGCAGCGGGCAACAACTTAATCGCTACCTGACGTTCCAGCCGCGTATCGCGTGCCAGCCAGACTTCACCCATCCCGCCAGCGCCGAGCAACGAAAGAACTTGATAGTGGCTGATCTGTTGGCCTGCCGCCGGACTCTTTTGCGCCAACAGCGCGGCGGCCACTTCGAGCGCAGGCGCGGCAATGAAATCCTCTGCTTGCGCCTGCGCATCCGCCACCAGCAATTGCTCGACGGACTGTCGCAGCTCGTGGTCTTCGGCGCACGCACCCAACAGAAAAGCTCCGCGCTGCGTTGGCTCCAGGCTCACCGCCGTTTGATAAAGGTGACCGATTTGTTGGTAGCGTTCAGGAGTCATGATTGAGAGAGTTGCAGGTGAAGCCAGGCGCGTGCCTGACGCCAATCGCTATGCAATGTGCTGACAGAAACTTGCAGGATAG
>JAYSTY010000535.1:0-28927 GCA_043719385.1 Blastocatellia bacterium
TGCATTATTGGCTGCAACTAAAAATACTGACACCAGTAGTAGTTTTGTTATCAACTGCATAAATCTTTCTCCGTAATTCGCACTAATTTGTCGCTGAAAAATTAAGCCACAATTCGCATCGCATGCGGCACACAGGCAAATTTCATCGGTAAATACCCGACTAATTCCCCATCCAGTTGGACAGGAGTTTCCTGCGCTGAACTGACATAAGTTTCCGTGATTGGTTCATAGATCACCTGCGGGCTGATCGTGTGCGTTCCAAATAAACTCAAAAACGCGTAGCTCAGATAAACCAAACGACTCCGGGAATTGAAAATGCAAACGTCCAGATGATCGCTCTCCATATTTGCCTGGGGAGCAATCCTGAACCACGCGGCATAATTCGTGGCGTTCGCAATAATGGCAAAAGTGGCTTCACGTTTTTGTTGATTAAAGTTCAGTGAAAATGGTTTGAGTCGCCACTCGACTAAAGTTTTCAAACCTGCCGTGACATAAGCGCCGAGGCCAAATTTTTTCTTGAGCGCAGGATTGACGGTGGCAATAATTGCCGCGTCCAATCCAATTCCCGCCATCAGCAAAAAATACCGCTGCCAGTTTTCGCCAGGTTTGGTGGCGAGGCCGACGCTGATTTCGCGTGTCCGTCCCGCCGCAATTAATTTAGCCAATTCCTCCGGCTGGCGCGGAAGCCGCATTTCCTTCGCCAGAACATTTGCTGTTCCGCTGGGCAAAATTGCCAGTGCCGTGCTGGTTCCTACCAGCGCCTGCGCGGTTTCGTTAATTGTGCCGTCACCGCCACAAGCAATCAGCACATCAATTTTTTGTGCGACGGCTTCGTGCGCCATCCGCGTCGCGTCGCCACTTGTCGTTGTCGCCTTAAC
Organism: Blastocatellia bacterium; assembly: GCA_043719385.1. GTDB lineage: Bacteria > Acidobacteriota > Blastocatellia > RBC074 > RBC074 > JAFDVL01. Next base: position 879 of record JAYSTY010000535.1, read on the forward strand.
CTGAGAGTCTTCGATGTTTAACCCATTCGTTCGTAACGCCGCGACTAATCTTTGAATTGTGTCTGCGCTGCCATACAATCCGCCTGATTCAGGATTGTAAATAATTTGTATTCGCTTGTTTTTCATCATCGCAAAAAGCTTTCTGCCTCACCCTGATTAAACCAGTGCAAGGACAATGCCAGAAGATATTCTTCTGAAAATAAAAGGTTTAATGGTCAGCGCCTGAATAGTAAAGACAATTCCTACCACTTTTACCTGACAGGTGGTGAATTCCGCCGACATTCCAGAAAATAAATACTTTCAGCATGCATCATCATAAATTCATAAGAATTTTGGGAAAGTGCGAGTTTAAATTCTTTTTACAGGCTCCAGGAGAATTCGGCGAGCATGTATATTGAGTCTTGAATGTGGTGCATCAGGACAAAAATGAGTAATAAGTTTTGCGCCACTGCAACAGACTTGGAAAGGATAAAAATGAAACTACAAAAGAAAGAGCGGGGATTTTCGGCGGTGGAAACGATGGTTGTCACGGGAGTGATGATGGCGTCAATGGCAATTGCCGCGCCAAATTTTATGAGTACGATCCGAGCGCAAAGATTATCTGTTGGCGCACAGCAGATTTCTCAGTCGCTGCAAGCGGTTAAATTTGATGCTGTACGGACTAACTCTACGGCACAAGTACAAGTTGACATGGCTACTAATACCGTCAAGACCGGGGCGGGGGGCTTTTTGCCTTTACCCAGCGGCATTCGGTTTGCCACAGACTCAGAGATTACAGCACTTAATCAAGAGGCTTCCAAAACTATCTCAATCGTTTATAGCGCTACATACAATGCGACTTCAATCAACGGCAGCGAAACTGTTGAAGAAAAAAAACAGGAAAGTAATCGCGGAAAGTGTACCTCATACAAACTGGTAAGTGGGAGTACCTATAAGACTTCATTCACTTCCAGGGGGATCCCGTATGTTGTGCCTGGAGCTGTCAACTGGGTTTATCTGACCAATGGTACAGGAGAGTTCAGGGCTATTACTGTGACCAGCGCTGGCAGTATTCAAACCTGGCGACGGGCTGCTGGTACCACTACCTGGACAAAAGTAAGCTAAGAGGATGTTATGAAAAGAAAAGTGAAGATAAAAGCTGGACAAACGGGCTTCACGCTGCTGGAAACCGCCGTAGCGGCAATGGTTATGGGCGTCGGAATCATGAGCATCATGAATTTGTTTATCCTCGCTACCCTTAACAATCAAAGCTCAAAACAAGCGACCATTGCCAACAATCTGGCGCGGCGAAGAATGGAGTTTCTCCTGGCGACATCCCCTACTTCAACTGCTCTCACCTATGGCGGATCTTTAAGTAATGGAAATACCAACCTTACAGCAGGCTACAATGAATTTTACTACGTTGACCATGATCGCCTTGTCAACGGAGCCCTGCTGAAGGGAACGGGTGAAGTTAAGGTGCAAACAACCAACCCGGTTTTCAATGGCTTTTATACCGGACAGCAACCGACCTATGTGGTGAGCTGGCAAATCCAACCGGATAACGTGTTGGTGGGAGGTAACCCGGAGTTGCCGGGATTAAAACGCATTTCGGTCAGAGCCGAGGCACTTTATGCGGCGTTAGTAGGGAATGGAGTAAGTACAACAAATGGGGGACCAAAGAAGGAAGCGACGACACTCAGTACCATCCGTACCCCGTCCCTTTAGCTTAATAGCATGTAACAAACTTGTAGTCTGGTCTTCTTCGAAATTCAAGAGGTTTGATAATGAAAATACAAACAACGGAGCGAGGATTTAGTATTCTGGAAATGCTCCTTGCCATGTCAATTACTATTGGGCTGACTGGGACGATTTTTTACTTTATCCAAAAAGGTCAGGTTACTTATACCGTCGAAGGTGCGCGCAGCGATATGCAGCAGAATTTCCGTGCGGCAATGGATTTGATCTCACGCGATATTCAGGCGGCGGGAGCTGGCATTCCTAAATTCCTGGGTCCAATTTTAACTAAGGATGGCGGTGGGACAAATCCTGATCGTATCCTGATTCTTTATGGTAATCCTGATTTTTCGCGTGCGACTGTGGCAGGGCCAGTTGCCAGTAGTACGACACAAATAACGGCAATGGATACTTCAACTGCTACCCCGTCCAGTTATGTAGTTGGAAAATCCTATCTGCTCTATAACCAGGCGAAGGTGCAGTCACCACTCCCCACAGATGTAACAGATTTTGCTGAATTTTCAGTTTTCTCTCTTGCGAGTACTGGTGATATTACTGCTATTACAGGGGGGAAGACCTTGACCCCGACTATTTCGGGGACGCTTTCAACTTATCTCCGTGGCTCCACCTGGTCACATACCATGTCGTTTCCCAGCGGCAGTGATTTGGCGGTGGTCGAGTTACAGGAAATGGTTGAGTATCAGATTGATACCGTTAATAACACCTTACAACGCAATCAGAATCAAACCGGCTGGGTTGATGTTGCGCGTGGGATCACGAACCTGCAATTTGAGTACGGCATTGAAACGGTTGATAATTCCACGTCTCCGCCAACCTTTCCTGAGTCTGTTGTGAGTAATGTCGTTCAATCTGCCAGTAACAACCGCACCCTGATCCGGCGCGTCAGAGTAACACTAACCGGGCAAACTCAAATGACCAATGACCCTGATCATTTGGGTCAGCGCGCTGTTTCTTTGTATGTGACGGTTGCGCCACGCAATCTGGTTTTGCCAGGCTTTGTACCCAACCGATAAGAGATAGTTCTCACGATTTGAAGCAGCCGGACAAGGTAAAGCTCCCGATCAATGGCAGGAAAATTACAATATGAAGAAAAGATTTGTCGCAAAAAAATGGAAGTCGTCTGAACAGGGAATGGCCTTAATCGCCGCGATGATGTGTTTGCTTTTATTAACGGGGTTAGGCCTGGCAGCACTATATAATTCAACTGGAGATGTCGCTATCAGCGGAGGTTTCCGCCGTAATGATCAGGCATTTTTTGCGGCTGATGCCGGAGTTGGATTAGCACGCGAGACGTTACGGATTCAATTGAATAATGCCATCATGGCGCGTGCCGCAGAAGCCGCTAATCTACCAGCAGGTTCGACGTTGTTGCCAATTACCATGACCGCCGGGCAAACAACTTTCGATCAAGCCCCACTCCTGAAAGTTTTAGGCAAAAACTCTAATGGGACTGAAGATGCTACTTTATTAGGTACAACCTCCTCGACCTCGCCAATCAATACTGCAGTCGCAGCAATTACTACCCGCAGTAACGGATTAGCGTTAGGAAGTGGTGGAACTTTTACTGTTAATCCGGGTGACATTACGCTTTCCATTGATAATATTGTGGTAGGTACTCCACTGGCGCAACCGACCGGGGGTGTTGTACCAGTGACGGCGATGCCAGGGAATTCTTATTGGGTCCGGTATCGTTACTCCATCACCTCCAGAGGCAATTTTAATGGTGGGTCTGCCAATAGTGTGATTGGGGCGAACGCCACTGCCAAAGAAGTAGGGTATGTTACCGTTCAGCTTAATCCGACCGTAAATGTAAGCCAGACAACACAGCCCGTAACAACCCGCTCCTTTAGTAGTTATGCTGCGCTATGGAATCACAACGGGCTAAGTGGTTGTAGTGGTTGTATTTTCGATGGCGGTATCTATAGCGGCCCGATTCACATGAATGATTGGTTCAGATTTGGGAATTTTGCGACCTATCGCTTTAAAGATGCTGTTACGCAGGGAGGCAATTCCTCCAGTGCCAATCCGGCAACCTTTCAATATTACGCGAGTGGTAATACTAACTATGCAGTCGGGACGGGTAATAACTTACCTACAATGACTTTTGATCCTGGCTCAACTTTTACTAAAGTATCTCCGTTGGCTATTCCAACGAATGCCTATCAGCAGGATTGGGCAGTGCTGGATTCTACCGGGCGACTACCAGACAATACTCCCAGAACTGTTGCTCCTACAAATGCAGAGCTTTCCGCCGGCTTGAGTACGGCGAGTAGAACTCACCCCAACCCCGCAGTAGTCTTGCCGAATGGGGTGTATCTTTCTTCTACCGATACAACCAGCGTTACTGGGGGTGGCATTATTGTGAAGGGCGATGTGAGTGACCTTAAGGTTTATAAAGATTCCAGCGGCAGGCAAAACTACGATATAACGCAAAGTGGGGTAATCACGACAGTCAGAATTGAAATTACTGACCCGGTGGCCGGCACGGGAACTACCTCCATCAAAGTAGGGTCGGGATCGTTTGTAGATTTTACGGGTGTGCCAATGGATCGAACCGCCAACTCAAGTCCTAATGCCAGTACCCTGATTTATGTGGATGGGAATATTGCGGCGTTACATGGTCTGGCTAAAACCGGCTCCGGGTCAACTGCGATTACTGCGCCAGCCATTGCGTCTAATACGAAGTTACTGATTTCCTCTTCGAAGGACATCACGATTACCGGAGACCTGAAATATACGGACCAGGTGGTAAATAACGATGGCACCCCGATTTCAGCGAATCAGAGCGCCACTAATATTATGGGAGTTTTTACTGCGACAGGGAAAATTACTTATAATTCCAATCTAACTTACACCGCTGGCGCAGTAGGAGATTTAACGATTGATGGAGCGATGGCCGCATTTAATGAACCTGCCTATACGGCGAATCCGAATGTCTATTCCGGCGGCTTTGGCGATTGTGGACTATCCGGCGCACCAGCTTGTGGCTTTGACAAAACCAAAGCTACTTTGACTATTCGCGGCAGTCAAACCTATACCCAGGATTTACTCCATACCTATGGGTTTGGTAGCAATGGCTCGAAGCCGTTACAGTTTATTTTCGATCCCCGGTTTCGTAACAGCGCGAAATCGCCGCCCTGGTTCCCGACTGCGAACGTGACAAACACTACGACTACGACCAGCACCTTTGCCCTGACATTTGGCACAAGTAATGTGTCCAGTGAATCAAATACGTGGCAACGGATCGCCTATTAACCCTGGATCATCGAATTTAATGCGGGGCAACAGTAATATTGTATTATTCTGTTGCCCCGCATTTTTTATTTGCTATCCTGCCTGAATTTGCCTTTACTCTTTCCCTTGTGTAGACTCCACGCATTCGCGCATCCAGTGAAATGGCGCAACAATAATCTAATTGTTCGGGGCTGTAGCTACTGCTACTTTCCCTTATTATGACAGAATTAACCTGCCAGCCGTTCGTGCTGGCACTTTGAGGAGGATTTGAAATGGCAGACTTTGAAGCATTGAAAGCGAAATATCAACCAGTAATGAATGCCGGAGCCGAGGTGGCTTTGAGCGTGCAGAACCTGAATCTGGAAGGTGAGAAACTGTTTGTGCGTGGGACGGTTCCTTCACAACATGCCAAAGATACGGTGTGGGATGCCATCAAGCAGGTTAATCCGGCTTGTGATGACATTGACGCCGACATCAATATTGCGGCGGGAAGCTATACCGTTCAGTCTGGTGATACTCTTTCCAAAATTGCCAAACATATTTATGGCGACGCTAATCACTATCATGCGATCTTCAACGCCAACACTGACAAACTTGATGACCCGGATTCAATTCAGGTCGGTCAGGAATTGACTTTACCGGCTGGAAGCTAAACGACATAGTTTTCAGCGCAATGACCAACACAGACCTTAGTTCCTGAGCCACTTACTCAGGCTAAGGTCTGTGCTATTTATGCAGGAGGATTAGCAAATGGAATGGACAAATATGCTGGGTGGTTTATTGCAGCAATATTCCCAGGGGCAGGGCGCGACAAATCGTCAGCAGGCAAGCGAAGATTACGACCAAATTGCAGGCGCTGTCCCAACGGATATGCTTGGTTCAATGATTGGTCCGGCGTTGTCATCACTTGGTTCACAACAAGTGACGGAGCGAGTTTTTAATTCCGCCTCGGCCATGGATCAAACGCAGCGGGGTGGTTTGGTTGGCTCCCTGTTGCAGGGGTTTCTTAATAATGGAGCGGATATCGGTTCGTTGCTGGGCGCTCTGGGAGTAAACCCGGCGGTCGCACAGGACCCAGGCCAGGCGACACCGGAAGAGGTTGCCGCTCTCGCTACGCATGCGCATGATAGCGAGCCAGGGATTTTTGATAAGGCAATGGGATTTTATGCTGAACATCCCACGCTGGTGAAAGTTTTAGGCACGCTGGCGGTTGCCGCGATTGCCAGAAATTTATCCGAACGGGCAGCGGAAAATAATTAGTCAGGTAGCACCGCCACCGTGAGGAAGAAGATGGGCGAAACAACGTAAGAGCCGTAGTGTTGGTGTGACGCACGGCTCTTTTTTGGTAGTTTGAAAACCAGCCGCGAATTCATTTTGTTGTCATTGATACTTGTGATAAGAAAAGAGGCAGGAGGGAGATAAATGCAGGTAGCAGCAGAGCCGGAACCCAAACAAGCGGATGTCTTACTGGTAGATGATGATCGAACCGTACTCTTGATTTTGACCCGCAGTCTGGAACGTGCCAATTTTAGTGTGGCAACGGCCCATAGCGGTAACGAAGCTTTAGAAATGCTGAACGGGCTAAGGCCGGAAGTCATTATTGCGGATGTCAGTATGCCAGGGATGGATGGCTACGAATTTTTCCGCGCCGTTCGCGCCCGCGGGTTTGTGGATATTCCTTTTATCTTTTGTTCTGGCCGTGACGGGGCCCTGGATCGCATCCTGGGCTTACGCATGGGCGCGGACGATTATTTAGTCAAACCCATCGTGCCGGAAGAAGTCGTGCTTAAAGTGCGCCTGCAAATCACCAAAGTTCAGTACCTCCGTGCTTTAAAGACCGCACTGGAACACAAGGATTCGAATCTGGTTATGAGCGGAAACTTTGGGGGGATCAGTGCCATGGATGTGCTGCAAACTGCGCGGATGCTGGGGAATGGAGATTATGCGGTCCGCTTCACCACGGATGATGACAGCGGCACGGTGTTTCTCAAAAATGGCCGGGTGTTGCACGCTGAGACTGGTTGGGCGATTGGCGTAAAAGCCTTTTCGCGCCTGTTAATGTGGGAGCGTGGACACTTCAATATTGAGAACCGGCCTTATGATGACGAACCAACTCTGGCAGGTGGATTAGAGGAGTTAATGCTCGACTGCCTCACCCGGGTTGATGAAGTCAAAGTTTTACGCAATGAAATCGAGGCTTACGGAAAAATCTTTAAAGTTAGTCTCAATAGCGAATTTTTGAATGAAAACGAAATCCAGGTTTGTGATGTGATCGAAAACCACTCATCGCTGGATGGCATTCTGGATAACTCTTCCCTGAGCGATAAAGAGACGGCTGAAATCTTGTTACGACTGCTGAAAAAGGTAATTGTCGTCCGGGCGGATTAATGATTGTTAGTGGCGTGCCAGCTTGAACTAATAATTATCGGTGCGAGAAATACACCGCACTGCTTAGCTCAGCAGATAAGGATGGGGAATAAAATTCCTGGTTAATAAAGCATCCAGATCAGGAATAATCAAGGGCGCTCCTTCCAGATCAAACACCCCTTTAATCAGCTCCTGATCTACCAAAAACTGATGATTATTCGCCTGATAAGGAATCGGCAGCGGAAATGCTTTGACCTCGGAATTAATTAAAAATCCCACCAGCCCGGCCTGCTTTGGCGACTGGACAATTAACAGGCGGCTTTTTGGGGAAAGCATATTTGGAGCGATGACCGCTTCCGTTATTCCCAACCTGACTTTCAAATCAATTATTGGGACTGGAAAATTGCGCCAGTTCGTGATTCCAACTACATAGCCCGGAGCGCCTGGAATGGTCATCATTGGCGGGACGTTAAGAATTTCCCGCACCTGCGCGATGCTCAGGCCAAAGACCATGGGAAAGTGATCATGCGTTTCGCTGGTCTTGAGGGCAGAAGAAAAAAGCAGGATTTGCGATCTGGTGGACTGGCCTGAAATTGTGGGTTTAATCGCTTCGGATTTGGCTGGCGCGGCCTCAATTGCCGGCACCAGATTTTCTGCCACTTGCGACTCATTATCAGGATGCAGCCTGACCGGGTCAGCCAGCAGGAGCCATTTTTCCGCCAGATTCACGATTCCCTTAAATACCTTGTCGGTCTGCGGCTCAATGATCATGGGAAGCGGCACAATTTGATGATCGTTGACCGCAATGATTCCTGTCACCCGATCAACTTTCAGCGCAAAGGGCTGAGCAGAATTGAGCAGCACCAAAAATCCCTGCTGGAGGTCTGTTTGAACCTGATGCTTTGCGGCTCTGCCAGCTTGCGCCGGGTTGAGGCGCTCAGCCATGCTAAAAACAGGTAATTTATTTTGTCTGATGGATAACCAGCCGAGTTGTCCTGCCGCTGTCTGGTCAGGCGTAATTTGCGAGCTGCGTCCGATGCCACTCACCGCCGACATCTCCAGACAGTACTCTGTCTCATTAACAGAACAGCAAACGATTTTCTTTACTGGTTGTGGCATAAAGCTCAAATCCTTCTCAATATCCCATCATTAATAACCGGGCGATATGCTCTGGCGGAGCGATATGATCTACTACGCCTGCTTCAATGGCGCGTTGTGGCATGCCCTGCACCGTACAGGTATCCGGGTCCTGGGCAAAAGTCCGGCCCCCGTTTTGACGAATCGCGATCATTCCTTCTACGCCATCCTCGCCCATGCCGGTTAACAAAACGCCGCGCGCCCGTGAATTAAAAACTTCAGCGGCTGATTGCATCGTGACATTGATTGAGGGGCAGTAGCCACCGGCTTCGGCACCGGAAAATAATTTGACGCGACCATCCGGTCCGATGCGGAGATGTGTCCAGCCTGGTGTGATCAGGACTGTGGCGCGCTCTAATTTGTCGCCATCGCCAGCTTCCTTAACTCGCAACGAAACCTGTTCGTTCAATTGCTCAGCTAACACTGGGGTGAAAAGTGGGGGCAAATGTTGGACAACGAGAATCGCGCCGGGGAAATCTTCAGGCAGACAACCAAGCATTTGGCGCAAAGCCAGAGGGCCACCAGAGGAAGCGCCCGCAACAATAATTTTATCCGGTGGCAGTGGAGAGGGAAGTGGTTTGGCCCTGGCTAAAAGTTGAGCTTCGATTGCTGATCCGCTCAGGCCTGAAACGAACTTCTTCAGTTTTGTCTCTGTAGTTGATGAAAAAACCAGTTCGGCTTGCGGCAAGCTGGCTTTGATCTGTGGCAGGGGCGAGAGCTTTGCCTGGGCCGCGATGCGCACTTTGTTGATGATGTCCTGGCGCAATAATTCCGGGTCAACGGTTTGACCCGGCGTGAATTTGAGGACGAAATCAACCGCGCCATAATTTAGCGCTTCCAGCGACATTGAGGCCGCCAGCACATTTGCTCCGCTGATAATAATGATTGGGGTTGGGCGCACCTGCTGAATTGCGATCAGCGCATCCAATCCGCTGCTATCTGACATTTCCAGATTCAGCGTGATGACATCAGGTTGTTCAGTAGCGACCAGTTCAACTATCTGCTGCCCATTGGTAGCTGCCCCGATAACCCGAATATCAGGCGTAGATTCGAGATAACTTTTCAGCAGGCGACAGACAAAGGGTGAACTATCTGCCACCACTACGCTAATCAGTTTCATGTAAATTAACCAAAAGATTTTAACGTCCGCGGTCGGCGAAATAAATTTCCGACCGCGTGCGCTCTAAACAATTTATGCTCTGGGTTCATTGACCAGACGACGGATCAGGGCGATGACCTGTTCATCCTGATAAGGTTTGACCAGATAATCAGTCGCGCCCAGATCAAAGGCTTTTTGCCGATGCTTCTCGCTGGAACGAGACGAAACAATCACGACCGGCAAATTGCGGAAGGCCGGCAGCGTGCGCAGCGAGGTCAGCAACTGGTAACCATCCATGCGCGGCATTTCAATATCCAGCATCATCAGTTCCGGCATTATTTCGCCGGATTGCAGTTTATCCAGCGCGTCCAAACCGTCCTTGGCCTGCACCGGATTCCAACCCACGCTCTTAATCAAATTAGAACTTACGCGCCGCACGCTGGGGGAATCGTCAACGATCATAATGTTCAGCGCTCGTTTTTGAACTGCTGACGGCGGATCATTGCTAACTGGTTTTGTGTCTTCTGCTTTGGCTTCCGGTTTGACATTTATTTCTGGCGTAACTTTCCCCACGTTGATCGTTGGCAGGCGACGTGCGACAGGACGCATTGTACCGCGCATCAATTCGGACAGATTCAGAATCAGCACGACTTCGCCATCGCCCATTAGAGTTGCGCCCATCACACCGTGAACTTTACGCAGGTGATTCCCCAGCGTCTTAATCACGATTTCACGCCCGCCCATTAACTGATCAACAATGACGACGACTTCTTTCCCTTCGACATTGAGCATCAGCGCTGGTGGACGCGTCTCATTTTCATCGGAGAGTTGTTTCAGATTCAGCAATCTGCCAAGCATCATCAGCGGATAAATTTTTCCGTTGATACGGATTACGGGTTCTTTCCCGATGCGCTCGACCTTGTTCATCTCAACGCGCATGATTTGGGTGACGACATCAAGCGGGATCGCAAAATTCTGACCGTGAGATTTCACCATCAGGGCACGAGTAACCGCCAGCGTCAGCGGCAGACGAATCGTGAAGGTGGTGCCGTGATTGATTTGTGAGTCTACAGAAATTGTTCCTTTCAATTTCTGCACGGTCGTGTTGACGACATCCATTCCGACGCCGCGACCAGAGATTTCGCTCACCTGATCGGCAGTGCTGAAGCCAGGCGTGAAAATTAATGACCACAATTCATGCGCGGACATTGAGTCAGCTTCGCTCGCACTGAGGTAACCATTCCTGATGGCGGTGGTGCGAATTTTCTGGACATCTAATCCTTTACCATCATCGCTTAGTTGCAGCACAACCTGGGAGCCTTCATAAAATGCTCGCAGCTTGATCGTGCCCAGCGATGATTTACCTTTTGCCTGCCGTTCGGTAGGAACTTCGATTCCGTGTGCCACCGCATTTCTGAGCAGGTGCAGCAACGGATCAATGATCTCCTGCAACGCAGTAGTATCAATAGCGGTCTGGTCGCCTTCAAGAATGAGTTCGACTTGTTTATTTTCCTGGGCGCTGACGGTTCGCACCGTGCGATGCAGGCGGGGCGCAATGTTTGCTAGTGGCACCATTCGCAGGCGCATCAGACGATCCTGCAATTCAGAATAAATTCGTCCCTGGCGGTTGAGGTAACTCAGGAAGTCGCCATTGAGATGCCCTAATTCGCGTCCCAGCGTTTGAATATCGTTCGAGGCTTCAACCAGTTCGCGCGACATTAAATGGAATTCGGTGTAACGGTCAAATTCTAAATCATCGAATCCATGCGTGTTGTGCGTTACGGATGGATTACTCATGCCCAGCGACCGCGTAGCCATTAATCCCGCCGCGATCTGACCGGGAATAAGCGACTGGCGTCCGCCCCCCAGCGTACTCACTTCGTATTTCGATTCAAGATTATTGGAGGCACGGCGCAGGCGCGAACCAGAGATTTGTAACTCTTCGACCTGATGCCCGAATTCCGCCATGCGCTGCTCAAAAGCCGTGCGCGTGATAATCATTTCGCTGATTAACCTGACTACTTCGTCGAGGCGCTCAATCGGGACGCGGACGAATTGACTGGAAGCCTGCGCAATTGCCCCGGCTTGAGAAGGATGAATAACTTCAGGTTCTTTAACCGTTCCCGCAGTGGCGGGAAGCGCCTGCATGATTTCAGCCAGTTTCTCAATGACCGGAATCGGAGCCGCCAATTCAAGCATTTCCAGTTCATCAGGTGCTGAATCTTCAAGCTGTGTTTCCAACTCAATTGCCTGCATTGCAAGCTCATCAGGCAATTCAGCCAGTTCAGGCGTTGCTGCGGATGAAATTATTTCCAGCGGTTCAGATTCCAGTGGTAATTCAGACTTGGTCGCAACGGCTGTTTCAGTTTCAACTACATCTTCAAATTCTGTAAAGACGACGGATTGAGTTTGCCCATTAGCAATTTTTGACGAAGCCGTATCAGGCAGGACGCGCGCAAATTCAGCATAAAGGTGATTGACTGTGGCGTCATCTATCTGCCCGTTGGACATATCTTCCAGGGCATCCGTTGATTCCGCGAGCAGGCGATTCAATTCAGGTGTTAACTGAAATTCGTCTTCAAAGATCAAATCAAGCAAATCCTCCATGCGATGGGCGAGTTGCATGATATTGCGGAAACCAACCATGGCCGCAGTACCTTTGAGTGAGTGAGCGGAACGTCGTACTTCCTGAATCTGATTATGATCAGCCGGTTGTTTTTCCAGGTTGCGCAGCGAAGTGTGCATGATCTGCAAATGCTCTTCGGCTTCAAGCAGGAAAGTCTCCAGTAATTCTTTTGACATTTCCTCTGGCAGATCAGGTGAATCAAAGATAGAAGTACCTGCCTCATGGGTTGCCATAAAATGAGGCGGCATCTCTAAAGTGGGCAGTTCCATCATTGCCTGTAATTCAGATGATTGGGCTTCCGTCGGTTCCTCCATCATCATCTCGGCAGGCAACTGCAAATCCTCAAACTCTGGTTCCTCCTCAGGTTGTTGCGTAACCTGATTCTCGGCTAAGAAATTCTCGACGGGGAAAGAGGGCAGGATTGCTTCAAAATCCGGTTGCTGCTCAATCAGATTTTCTTCAATCAAATTTTCCTCAAAGACAGACTCTTCAGTGAAAGCAGGAAGTTCGGTAGTTGCCGCTGGTTGTTGCTCAGGGACAGTTTCGGCAATACTATTTTCTTCCTGAGTATTTTCTTCCTGGTTGGAAAATAATTCCGCTACCGGGGAAAGCTCCAGCGCCAGGCTGGCTTCTTCAGCTTCTGGTTCGAGTTGGAGTTCTTCTGCCGTTGTACTATCCAATAAATTATCTGCGAAGTCATCAGGCTGATCTTCGACCAGAGTACTGGTGTCATTAATTTCCGGGAATTCAAGCAGTTCAGGTTCGAATGCAGCCTGAGCGTTTTCCGGTGCTAGTGCAAATTGCAGTTCAGAAAAGTCGGACAGCAATTCAGATGGCAGCTCAAATTCTGACATCGGCGGTGGTGGAACATCACCATAAGTAATTTTCAGGTCATTAATGACCTCATCCAGGTCCAGCTCGCCAATGGTCGGAGTAGTGGCTGTTTCCGGCAGGGAGACCATAAAGGCCGATTCCTCCAACAGGGAACCTAACGGCTCTTCGTCGCTGATTTCCGTTGCCGTGAAGGCTGCAATTTCAGTCGTGAGAATATCATCTCCAAACGCGGGAACCTCAAGCAGCACAGTCTCTCCGGCTTCTTCGGTCGGCAATTCCGGCGGCGTCATTGACACGACAGGAAATGGCAGCAGCCCTAATTCTTCGTCTGCCTCGGCTGCCTCATCTGCTTCGACTACAGGCGCAATCAATGGTTCAGGCGCAGAGGCAGGGAGCGGAGCCGCGACGGTTTTAGCCAGTGCGATGTCCAGTAATTCCGCGACATCTCCGACTGTTTGGCAGAGGTCTTCCAAAATCTTCTCCGTGAGCGGCAACCGCTTTTCGCCCATTCTTTCCAGCGTCATTTCCAGTTGATACGCCAGTTCGCTAAGCTGATTGAAACCCAGCATCGAAGCGGCGCCCTTAATAATATGGGCGTAACGAAAAGCTTCTTTGATCGTTTCAGGCTGCGAGGGATTAGCCGCATAAGCTTCAAGTCCAAGGACGATTTCCGGCAAATAACCTTTTGCCTCACTGATGAAGCCGACGACCACTTCCTGGTCGAGATGGTGATTCATAACCGTTTTCCTGTTTGTTCGTTGTTCGTTGTCAGTCGGTCTCACAGTCTGGTCGGGCTTACATTTAAGTCCGCTGGCTGAAGACCAAAGGCCAATGATTAATATTGGTTGGGCAATTTGAAGGACGCGACTGAGCCACGTAATTCATCCGCCAGCGTTGCCAATGTATGGACAGTGTTTTTCGATTGTTTGATTCCGGCTGCCGTGCGCTGGGTAATCGCCGCGATTTGCGTCATCGCCGTACTAACTGCCGCCGAACTTGTGTTCTGCTCCGAAGACGCCTGGGAGATAGATTCAATCAGCTCGGCCAATCGTTCTGAAACCAATTGAATTTCATTGAGCGCCTGACCTGCCTCAATGGCAAGATGCGATCCGTCCACTACTTCACGCGTACTTTCTTCCATTGCGGTGATGGCTTCGTTTGCGCCTAACTGGATAGTTTTGACGAGGCCGTTGATACCCTTGGTGGCCTCGGCAGAACGTTTTGCCAGCCGTTCAATTTCTTCGGCGACCACCGCGAAACCGTGTCCGGCTTCGCCTGCTTCCGCCGCCTGAATCGCCGCGTTTAAGGCGAGGTAAGAAGTACGTTTAGAGATACTCCCGATGATCTGTACGATTTCACCGATCTCCTGCGAGCTTTCACCCAGACGTTTCAATTTCTTGGAAGTTTCCTGCACCTGATCACGGATGCGTTGCATGCCGCCGATAGTATTTTGCACGGCTTCCGTCCCCTGTTTGGCATTGCTGAGTGATTGCTGTGCAACGGTGGCAGAGATTTGTGCGTTCTCCGTCACCTGTTGAATGGAGAACGACATCTTTTCGATGGCTTTGGTCGTTTTTGAGATTTGATTCGCCTGTTCCTCGGCATCGCTGGCAAGAATAGATGTCGTGTCCTGCGTGGCATTGGCGGAAGTCGAAACTTTCGCCGTGACTTTTTGCACCTGACCAATAATGCTGCGTAACTCGCCGATCATATAGTTGAACGAATCGGCGATGGTTCCCGTTACATCTCCTCTGACAGTGACCTCGCGGGTCAAATCACCTTGTGCCACATCACTGACCTGTTCAAGGAGTCGAATAATTGAATCCTGTAATTCCAGCCGTTTTTCCTCGGATTGCACCAGACTGTTCGAGTTATCCAGCATGCTATTCATGGCGGATAACAGTTGGCCTGTTTCGTCATTGGTGGTGATCGCGACGCGCTCGGTCATGACACCGTTGGCGAGATTAGTGGCGAACATTGCGGCAGCTTTGATTGGTTGCGCGAGGCGGCCTGATAAGTACCACAAAATACCAATGGCAGCGGACATGAGGATTAAGAAGCTGAGTATTTGTTTCCACAACAGAGCAGTCGCCTCGCTGGTCACAACATTGGTGGGAACCAGAATGACGGCAGCCCACGGCGAATTCGTATTCCCGATAGAGAGCGGAACGATAACGCGCAAATTATCACCAACGAAGCCAATGGTTTGCTTACCAGTTTTTATCTTTTCCAAATCGCCGGAAAGCTCCGGGAAAATATTCTGAAGCGGCTTATTGACGGCATTGGCTTGTCCGGTTAAGCCGGCAATAATGCCTTTATTACTAATCAGCATCAGCTTGCCAGCGCCATCGTACAGATTGATTTGGTCAGCTAGTTTTTGCAGGAAGTCAATCTTAATATCGGCTCCGACCACGCCATAAAATTTGCCATTAATGACAATGGGGGTAACGAGGGTGGTTTCCAAAATTTCTTTGCCTTGTACTACATAAGGATAAGGTTCAATGATGGATTCCCGCATGGCATTTTTGGGGACCTGATACCAGTCGGATTTGTCTTCATCCCCTGGCGGTGTCACATCAGATTTGACTTCATTCTTTTCGTCATAACTCCAGGTGAAATTGAAACGACCATCCGGGTTATAACCCGGCTTGCTACCATAACTCGCATCGGCGCCGTCAAAAGCATTCGGCTCCCAGTCAGAATACAGCGCGACGAATTGCGGATTCTCAACCAGCACCTGCTTGATCATAGCGTTGGCACCTTCCCGCGAAAGCTTGAAAGAGTTGCTGTTACTTTTGGCGCTGACGAGTGCCTGCTTGAGCGTTTTGGTAACGTCAAGGGCATGTTCCAGTTGATCTTTGACGCGCGCCGCCTCAACCTGGGCCTGCGTCGTAGCGATTTTTTGTGCCGCTTCGAGGGCGGCATTCCTGGCCGTAATGGCGGAATAGCTCATAAATAGCACGCCGGCGATGGCAAGACATAAACCTGCCCAGAGTGTGATTTTGACCTGGATTGACTTCAATTGCATAGGATCATTCCTTTATGGACTTGGGCTGTAAAAGAGGCATCAGGGGCAGCAAAAAAGGGGATGTTGTACGGGCTGCTTACGATAGCAGGAATAATGATTCCTGGTTATTAAAGGCAGATCGTGTGCGGCAGCCCTGCTGATAAATTCCTGACAGCACTGCCTTACGAGCTGTGCGAAATAGTTGCCGCAAGACGGCGAAAATATTCGTTCGGCTGAATTTGCCGGAGCCAAACGAATATTTCGCCTCTCCCGGTGAAGGAAATCAGGAGCGAGCAGTGCCGGGCAATTTAAAGGACGCCACTGACGAGCGTAACTCATCCGCCAAACTTGACAGGCCGTTTACGGTGACGGCTGATTGTTGAATTCCCGAAGTCGTTTCGCCGATG
Source organism: Blastocatellia bacterium (assembly GCA_043719385.1). Taxonomy (GTDB): domain Bacteria; phylum Acidobacteriota; class Blastocatellia; order RBC074; family RBC074; genus JAFDVL01. The sequence goes on from JAYSTY010000535.1 coordinate 17,327, forward strand.
ATGTTTGAAATGCTGGACATCGCTTGCGAAAGCGTTTCAGAACTGAGTGTTTGTTTCTTTGACGCCTGCGAAATAGCCTGAATCAGATCAGCCAGACGCGCCGAAACGTTTTCAATTTCAGTGAGTGACTGACCCGCCTGTAAGGCAAGTTTCGATCCTTCGACCACTTCCTTGTTATTGGATTCCATCGCGGAGATGGCATCGTTCGTACCAACCTGAATTGATTTAACGAGACTGGAAATTTTTGAGGTGGCCTGTGAAGAGCGTTCCGCGAGATGTTCGATTTCTTCGGCGACCACCGCGAATCCGCGTCCCGCTTCACCGGCAGTAGCCGCCTGAATGGACGCGTTAAGCGCGAGGATTGAGGTTTGGTCGGCAATTTCATCAATGAGCTGAACGATTTCGCCAATTTCTTTTGAGCTGTCACTCAGACGTTTCATGTGACTGGATGTTTCCTGCACCTGCTCACGAATACGATTCATACCTTTGATGGTATCCTGCACCGCCTTCGCGCCCTGTCGTGCGTTGACAAGTGATTGTTGTGCCACCGATGCGGACATCACCGCGCCTTCGGAAACTTCCTGAATTGAGACAGTCATTTCTTGTAAAGCATGAGATGTTTTCAGCACCTCTTCAGATTGTTGTTCAGCTTTATCCACCAGCGCCTGAGTATTTTCCCGCGTTGAAATGGCAGCATCCGTAACCTGTGAAGATACTTGTTTGACCTGACCAATAATGCGCCGTAACTCAGCGATCATAAAATTAAAGGAGTCGGCGATGGCTCCCGTCACGTCTTCGGTGACCGCCGCCTCACGTGTCAGATCGCCTTCTGCTACCGTACTTACTTCTTCCAGCAATCTCATAATTGAGCGCTGAATCGAGTCGCGTTCTTCGCGTGATTGCAACAGACCGCGAGTGTTGTCGAGGGTCGTATTAAATGAATTCGCCAGGGTTCCGAGTTCGTCCTGTGAAACCACTTCGGCGCGGGCATCCACGTTGCCGACTTCGATTTGTTTGACCAGCCAGGTCAGTGAGTTCACCTGCGAACCAATCCCACGCAGGATGACAATCGTGATTGCGAGCGAGAGCAGCAACACAATGAACACGAGAGCGAGAGTGGTGTTTCGTTCAGATTTGAAACCGCCAATACGCTTATTTAATAGCTCTGTTAAGTTGCTGACTGAACTGTCGTGCAGGGCAAACAGCCGCTCCAGCGTTTTTGTTCCTGCGCCGAAAACCTGTTCAGCATTCCCGTTCGCCGGATTGAAATTCTCTGCGCGTTTGAGAAAATCTTTCGTTTCACGCAAAGCATCATTCAGTGCCTGTTGTTCGCGTGAAGCCAGATCGCCACCAGCGGCAGAGTTCGCATCAAACGCTTTATGAATGCCGGTTTCGGCATTTTTCAACGATGATTGCGCACGCGCCATTTGGAAGCTCAATTCTGCTTGTTCCTGCGATGTAATGGTTTTACTGCCCAGTGCCCCAGCCATCAACCCGCGCACCTGACCGGCGGCATCAATACTTTCCGGTAACTGGGTGATGACCGAATCCATCAGGTAATATGTGTCGAGATCAGGGTCGAGAATCAAGTTCGATTTATCACCGACCTGCGCAATCAAACTATCAATTTGCGTCATCAATCGGTTGTGCCCATCAAAAACATCCTGTGCCCCGGCAGCATTGACAGATTTACTTCTGATGCTTTCCCAATCACGCTTGAGTGCATTGACCTTATCAGTTGCCTCAAACATTGCGCCGTAGGTGGTTCCTTCTACTGCGCGTCCATCTATTTCGCTCAATGACTGAAAGGCCGCGTTGACCGCTTGTTCAGTGGTCGCAATTTGATCCTTCAGACCTGAATTACCTTTAAGCTGACTGTAAACCAGTCCCCGGTGTTTCGCCATTTGCTCATAGAGCTTGCGCGTGGAGGGTAAATAATCTGTACCGTAAGTTTCTTTCTGGGCAAAAACGATGTCTTTGTTTTTGGCTTTGACCAGTTGCCAGGTAATGTAAGGGACGGCGGAACCGATCAGGACAGCGATCAGTGTAATTTTCTGCCAAAGTTTCAGTTTCCCGAATACATTGAAAAAATTCAGGTTTTTCATGTTCTCTCCGTGATTGATGAGGATCTACTGCCTCTGAATTCAGCTCGTGAGCTAAAATTGGTTCATCTGCGACGAAGGTGTTTGGCTTCGGCGGTTGGTATCGTCACTTCCTAAAAAGATGACGTGAAGTGAAAATCTTGTGGCGCGGGACAAGGCTCCTGTCAGGAGCAGGCGCATACCTTGAGACGGGGTGTTCAGTAAAAAAACTTACTGGATAAGTGCCATAGATGACAGCAGGCCTTCCAGGTTTAAGATGTTCAATAAACTGCCGTTTTGTTCGTAAACCCCATGTAAATAAGGTTCGACGCGATTTTCATAAGATAATTCCGGCAGGCTGATTAACTCCTCTGAGACACTCATCATGCCTTCGATTTGATCTACGACTAAACTGGTCATCAGGTCGCGTCGCTTATTTCGCACCACGCACACGCTGCTTATTTCAGGAGTGAGTTTTTCCGGCAGGTTGAGAAAAGCGCCGCAATCCACGACGGAAATAATATCTCCGCGCAGATTGGTGACACCTAACACCCAGGTCGGAACATTGGGGACGGGGGTGATGCGTTGCGGTTCACCGACTTCCATCACCTGATTGATCGGGACTGCGTATTTGGCCTGGGCCAGCGAAAAGATGATGTATTTTCCCTGGGTTAAGAGAGTTTTCGGTGTCAGTGTTTGCTGGCCGGTTGTGGTCGCTGTGGCGCTGGCTCTGTCTCTGTCTGACAAGCGCTGATCAGCCACCGATTGATCAAGCAGCGCAATGATGTCTTCCAGCGAATGGCTGCTGAAGGTTGCCTGTGGCGGACTCATCCTGTCACCCGGCATGGGGGGTAAATCAAGAATTGACTCAGACGCGATAGTTTGATTTTCGTCGCTCATAATAGTAGGTAAAGGTGAGCTGTTCAGAGTCGGCAGAGAAATCCAAATGAGGTGCCGCTCGGGGCCGCTTAACCCCAAAGATTTAGAGATGTTTGGCTACTGCGGCTAACAATTCAGTATCAGCAAATGGCTTGGTCAGGTAGGCATCGGCGCCCTGGCGCAAGCCCCAGAAACGGTCGCTATCCTGATTTTTGCTGGTGAGCATCACCACTGGAATATCTTTGGTGTCTTCGGCGGTTTTGAGCTTGCGACAAATCTGGAAGCCGTTCTGACCAGGCAGAATGACATCCAGTACAATCAGGTCCGGTTTTTCAGAAGAGGCTTTCTGTAGAGCTTCTTCACCGTCAACGGCGGTGACCAGACGGTAGCCCTGAGTTTGCAGACAAGCGGTTGCCATTTTCATTTGCGTCGGACTGTCATCAACCACCAGAATTTTTGCCTGAGGCATAAATGATCTCCTTATTTATTAATCATGTGGCAGCCTCTCAGCGTGCCAGGATTGCTCAATGAATGGACGAAATCATTCATTGAAATTATTTATCAAACCTGTTGCTGACAGTGCATATCAATCATTTGCAACAGGCTGTCAGTTTCAAAAGGTTTGGTGATATAGGCTGTGGCTCCCACCATTCGTCCGCGCAGGCGGTCAAAAATTCCATCTTTGCCGGACAGCATAATGACCGGCACAGTTTTCGTAACTGAATTCCCCCGGATCATTTTGCAGAGCTGGTAACCATCCATGTGGGGCATCGTAATATCCGATAAAATCAGGTCAGGAATGACTTCCTTGAGCTTATTCATCGCATCCAGACCATTGTTTGCACACAACACGCGATGCCCGTATTTTTCCAGCGCCATCGAAACGATTTTCCGAATCGTGGGACTGTCATCAACCACCAGAATCGTGTACCCGTTTAATGGCTCGTGCAGCGGTTCAGCGACAGGTTCGGGGGGGGGCAGGCTGGCGACCAGTGCGCTGGTGGCGGCGGTCGTTGCCTGGTGAACGTATTGCAATAAATTATCAACCTGAGTTCTGAGCTTTTCATCGCGCAGCTTCAGTTTGGTGGCTTCGCGTAAATATTTGGTTCCTTCCTCAATCCGGTTGAGGTTCAAGTACCCCAGTCCCAAATTGTATAAGGTAAAATAATCAACGCCGCTTCCAACGCGATCCGCCTCATCTTCGAGGCGGCGCACCGATTCTCGCACCAGGGGAAGATTGACTTCTTTGTTATTCAATAATTCTTCAAAATTCGTGAGTGATACGACGGCCCGACATTTAGGACAACGCGTTACCACCTTGATGGCTTCGCTGCCGCAGAGTGGGCAACTCCAACCGGACGATGAGAGGACTTTAAAATTGGCTTGAGCCGCAGCTTCGACATTTCCCGGCACTGTTTCCCGGATTGAAGGGGGAACCACCGCTTGAGGTTGTAATTTGTTGAGCCAGGCCTGCGCACGTTCATTATCCGGATTGATTTCCAGGACTCGTAACGTACATTGCGTCGCCTCCTGCGCATCATTGGCGATGGTGGCTAACCATAACCAGGCGACCTCAGAGTTGCTATCAATTTTGGTGAGTTCAATGAGTAATTCGCGGGCTTCTTCTTTCTTACTATTTTTGGCGGCGGCAATACCTTCCTGCAACAACATTCTGCGCAAACCATTAACGGCATGCTCCTGCGTCGGATTTAGTTTCATGACCCGGCGCCAACAGCGTATGGTTTCCTGCGGGTCTGTTGCCACTGACGCCAGCCAAAGCCAGGCCAGTTCATTATCCGGGTGGGAGGCGGTGACCTTCTCAAGTAATTTCCGTGCCGCCTCCTTATTGCCGGAAAGCGCTGAGGCAATTCCTTCCTGCAAGAGCGCCAGTTTTTGATGTGCTTGTGTACTCATTTTCGTTCTCAGGCTTGAAACTTGATTCCATTTCCCAGACCCGGTCTGGTGCGCCCCTGATAAAAGACAGACACAGGGACTCCGTCTGGTTCAGGGCAATTCTCGTACCAGCAGGTTTATCGTTGAATTGTTAGGGTTTTGACGAATTTCCTAAACTCAGGCAGGAGAAGTGACATTCTCTGGTAACAAAAAAGTAACGAGATTTGTCAACTTGTAAGTTTTTAAAATCAGCTTTGACCGCTTTGTCCCAATGAAAATTCAGCCTGCAATCACGTCGCCATGATTTTCGGCATGGTTTGAGTTTTTGTCATTATGATCAGTGTTCTCAGGCTTCGCTCCATCTATAACAAAGAAATATCAGAGCTTTAGCAGAAATATTGAACACCTTTGTTTGCTAGAGTAAGCGCTCCTGACCGAGTTCCCCAAATAACTCGGCGCGGCAATTGCTGAGGAGTAATTGCTGAGAAGTAATAGCTACTGATGCAGTAGTTATATTTTTAGTTCGATGGCTCATTGCCCACAGCCTGTCATTTAAAACAACTCCACTAAATCAGTATTAAGCAAAATGATGACTGTACCGTTGCCAGCGAATGAAGAAGCCAGACTCGCCGCGCTGCACCAATGTCAAATTCTCGATACCGATCCCGAAGAACGGTTCGATAAGCTGACCCAATTGGCAGCGGAAGTCTGTAACGTCCCCATGTCGACGATTTCTTTTGTCACCGCTGATTCAAGCTGGCCCAAATCACAATACGGCTGTCTGAATGAAGAGGGCGCACGAAAAGATAGTTTTAGCGGCTGGGTCATCCTGGGAAATGAGCCGCTGCTGGTCGCTGACACGACGCTGGATGAAAGATTCAAAGACAATCCATTTGTGACAGGCGACGCGCAAATTCGCTTTTTTGTTGGTGTGCCTTTATTGTCACCCGATGGTTATGTCATTGGAGCTTTGTCGGTTTTTGCTCAGGAACCGCGCGAGATCACCGCCGCCCAGAGCAAGATGTTGTGCCATATCGCCGATCTGGTGATGGCACAGATTCAAATGAACAGCATTGCTGATTCTCTGACTGAGGCCTCAGCCGAACGTGATCAGCTCAAACAACGCCTGCTCTTAAACGAAAAATTGATTAGCCGGATCGAGCAGCATGGCGGGACTCAGGCAAATGCTGTCAAGGAATTGAAGCAGAAAATTAAAGACCTTGAAACCCGTGAAGAACGCTATAGCCTGATTGCGCAATCCGCCAATAATGGAATTTGGGATTGGGACTTGTGCGCCAATAAAATCTTTTTCGATGCTCGCTGGGGCGAACTGCTGGGCGAGATTGATGCCGAATTTGTTGAGAGTACAAATTATTGGACTGATCGCATCCACCCGGACGATCTGGAACTATTTCAGGCGGAAGTCGAAGCGAATATGATTGGCTGGACTTCGCAGTTTAGAAATGAACATCGCCTGTTGCATCGGGATGGTTCTTATCGCTGGGTGCTGGTGCGTGGTTTATCGGCACGCGACAAAGAGGATAAAGCCTATCGCCTGGCTGGTTCGATTACTGATATTACTGACAGCAAGGGCGCTGAACAGCAACTGCTCCATAACGCGTTTCACGATGTGCTGACCGGATTACCAAATCGCGCGCTGTTTATGGATCGGCTCAAACGTTCGTTGAATCGCGCCAAGCATCGCAACGAATATTTATTCGCCGCGCTCTTTTTAGACCTTGATCGGTTCAAGGTAATTAATGACAGTTTGGGGCATCAGGTGGGAGATGAATTGCTGGTCGGAATTGCCCGCAGGCTGGAAAAATGTATGCGCCCAGGCGATATGATTGCTCGCCTCGGAGGTGATGAATTTGCCGTCATTATTGATAATCTCAAAACTGCCGATGATGCAACCCAGGCGGCAGAGCGTTTGCATCAGGAAATGTCCGTCCCCTATTTGCTGAGTGGCCGCGAAGTTTATGCGTCCGCCAGCATCGGCATCGCACTCAGTCATGCTCAGCATGAAACCGCCGAAGATTTTCTGCGGGCGGCGGACACCGCCATGTATCACGCCAAAAATCGCGGACGTGGTTGCGTGGAACTATTCGATACTGAAATGCATGCGCGCGCCGTGGGGCAATTACAAATTGAAACAGATTTGCGCCGCGCCTTGCAACGCGAAGAATTTCGCACCTTTTATCAACCGATTGTTTCCACCGAGACTCGCCAGGTGCGCGGGTTTGAAGCCCTCGTGCGCTGGCAACATCCCGAACACGGCCTGATGGCTCCCATTAAGTTTATCCAGGTGGCAGAAGATACCGGTTTGATAATTCCGATTGATCAATGGGTCTTGCGCGAAGCCTGTACACAATTGCGCCTCTGGCAACAGGAATTCCCCATGAATCCGCTGCTTTCCGTCAGCGTCAATCTTTCGGGCAAGCAATTCGCGCATCCTGATTTGTGCGATAAAATTCGCCGCATTCTGGACGAAACAGGCGTTATCCCACTCAGCATCAAACTGGAAATTACGGAAAGTTCGCTGGTTGAAAACCCGGATGCTGCTGCCCAAATCTTGCGACAACTTAAAGAACTTGGCGTGCGGATTTCACTGGATGATTTTGGCACGGGCTATTCATCGCTCAGCTATTTGCATCGCTTCCCGATTGACGTGCTGAAAATTGACCGCTCGTTTATCAATCGCATGAGCGTTGCCAAAAATTCTGAAATCGTCCGCACGATTATCACGCTGGCCATCAACCTCGGAATGGAAGTCATTGCCGAAGGCGTCGAGACCGAAGAACAGGTTGCCCAACTCGCAGGGATGCGTTGTGATTACGTGCAGGGATATTTATTTTCGCAGCCAATCAGCAAAGATAATATTTATGAATTGCTGGCGATGACCTATCCCAAAACACAAAAGCCACAAAAAGCTGGTGCGTAAAAATTTATTGGGCTTCAATGTTTTGTGGATGATGTCGCCGACATAGCATGCACCTGGTGTATGTCGCGTTAATTAACTGCGCTTCCTTTCCTCCTTCAGTCACAGATTTGTCCTTGTTCTCTTCCGTAAATTGCTGCATATTCATGTGGCACGCTGTGCAATCTTCTTCACCACAAATATAGCCTGGACAAGCGCCGCAATTCGCAGAACTGCGACCTGTCCATTTCACAAGGAGGACATCGTGAGCGAATACGAAAATCGTGAGCAGGTAACGCGTCGGGATTTTATCCGCAAATCTGCGGAAATAGCTGGAGGCGCAGCTTTAACGTCTTCACTCCTGACACTCGGCAACGAAGCTGTCAGTACAACCGCTGAGGCCGCACCCAAAAAACGGAGCCACAGCGACATCGTAACGCTGGGCAAATCAGGGGTCAAAATTACTCGAATGGGATTGGGAACCGGAACCGTCAATGGAAAAACCCAGCGGGATTTGGGGCAGGAAGGATTCACAAAGCTGGTGCATTATTGTTACGATCATGGCATCCGTTATGTTGACACTGCGGATCAGTACAAGATACACGACATGGTGAATATTGCGATCAGGGGCTTGCCGCGCGAGAAGCTCTACATCCAAACCAAGATGCGCTGGATCGAAGACGATACGCGCCTTAATCCGATGAAGCACCTCGACCGTTTCCGTAAAGAAGTCGGCACGGATTATTTCGACAGTGTGCTGATTCATTGCACGACCAAACAAAACTGGCCGGAAGAGTGCAAAATCATGATGGACACTTTTGACGAAGCGCAGCACAAGGGCTGGCTGAAGCTTAAGGGGATGTCCTGTCACGGTTTGGCGGCGCTGAAAACTGCGCGGCAGCACGATTGGATCCAACTACAATTAGCGCGGGTCAATCCGCAGGGACGCAAAGTAGACGGTGATGATAAAAACGTTCACGCGCCGCAGGGTAAGCCTGAAATCGCGCTGGCAGAAATCAAAGCGATGCACGACAAAGGGCGCGGTATCATCGGCATGAAAATTATGGGCGAAGGCGATTTTAAGGATGCCGCTGACCGCGAGAAATCAATTCAGTATGCGATGAATTGCGGCTTTGTTGACGCTATTGTCATTGGCTTTGCGAGTACCGCTGAAGTTGATGAAGCGATTGTCCGCGTCAACAAAGCGTTGAATAGTTAAGGCGTGCTTTGGGCTTGGTTTTTTGGGCTTTGGAAATCATCGTCAATGATTTGTTCTATGTCTAATCTGTGCTTGACATGACTACAGTATGGCAACTAGCGTTTTCCCAAAGCCCAAAGCCCAAAGCCCAAAGCCAAAAGCCCTCATCATTTACGATTTCTTATGCAGGTAATTCCTTACAAAGCAATGGGCGGTGAACAAACCGTCCGAAAATTAGTTGATCGTTTTTACGATTTGATGGACACCCTGCCGGCGGCAAAAGGCATTCGGGATTTGCACCCAGAGCGATTGTCAGGTTCACGGGAAAAGCTTTTTATGTTTTTGAGTGGCTGGCTGGGCGGCCCTCCACTCTATGTCGAAAAATTTGGGCACCCGCGTTTACGCGCCCGCCATCTGCCTTTTCCGATTGGCGAAGCGGAACGCGATCAATGGTTGATGTGCATGAAAATGTCCGTTGATGAATTAGCAGTCGAGCCGCAATGGCGCGATTTTCTGATGGAGAAATTCAACGGCCTCGCAGATTTCATGCGCAATAAAGAGGAGTAACGAACATGCGTTACTTTCCGATTTGCCTCGACCTGAAAAATCGTCCTGTCCTGGTTGTTGGCGGCGGCGTAATTGCCGAAGGCAAAATCCTGCAACTGGTCGAAGCCAATGCCAAAGTTCATATTGTCAGCCCAGCTTTAACTCCAACCTTACATTTGATGGTCAAGCAGGGAATTGTGACCTGGCACGAAGGCGAATTCGCTGACTCCGATGTTAATGATAAATTCCTGGTTATCAGCGCCACCGATCTGCAAACCGTCAATGAAGCTGTCGCCAAAGCTGCCGCCCAACAAAGAATCTGGTGCAATGTTGTAGATCAGCCCGCGCTCTGCGATTTCATTACTCCCTCTCTGGTCACGCGCGGTGATTTGCAAATCAGCATTTCAACGGCTGGCAAAAGCCCCACTGTCGCGCAAAGAGTCAAACGCGAAATCGGCGAGTTGATTGGCACAGAGTATGAAATTTTACTGGAAATTACTGCTGAGTTGCGCATTGAAGTTCGCAAGCTAAGCAATGATTTCAATACGCGCCGCGACTTCTTGAAATTATTTGTCGAATCAAACGCGCTGGAATTAATTCGTGCCGGAAAGACCGCCGCCGCCCAAAAAATGGCCCAACAAATGCTGGCTGAATTTTCCCAATCCCTCGCTGACAATCATAAGAAGTAATCCCCTTCTTTACTCTTTTTTACACTATAGCGACTACTGAATGTAAGGTTGATCCAACTAAAACTTATGATGTATTAGTTCACGATCATCGTACAAATACTTCTTCAACGCTCAGTAAAGTAACTATTCCAATTGCAAAGCAAAACTAATTTAGTAATAGCTGATGAGCTAATTATAGTAAAAAATTATAGCCTGATAAAAAAAGTGCTTGACGAAAAATTTAGTACAGAGTATAAAGCTAATTCGATTATTACTAAGGACAAATAACTTTTTACCTTACGTGGAAAATATGACGGAAACGATTAACACAATCAAACAAACAGTCGGCGGCGCAGCTATATGCGTCCTGCATCCGTTCGGATGGCAGCTCGACGGCTTTGTCTGTTTTGGGTTATCGCCCAGATCATCAGCCAATTCGATTATGCCAAAGGGTAATCTCACCTCCAAACAATTGCGAAGTGATTATCGCCAATTTGAGCATCGTTAGTACGCGGGAGCGGGTTCCCGCTCCCAAATCCAGAAAGTAAACAAATACAAGGATTTAGGTTTAGAAAAGACCCGCTCTCGGAAGCCCGATGATGCGGGTTTTGTTCTTTTACTTAACGCCAGTGATCCCATAATGGACTTGGGGCCGGATTGTAATCCCGGTGCCTTTTATGGCAAGCAGGTTCGATCCCTGTCGCTGGCACCAGATGTATTCAGGAAGGTTAGGCTAATTGGTAAGCCACCAGTTTTGAAAACTGGCAAACCATCAGCGGTCTGTGGGTTCGAGTCCCACACCTTCCTCCAGATTTGAAGGAGCGCAGCTAAAAAAACAATTTCGGAAGTGTGGCAGAAATGGTAATTGCACTGGTCTGCTAAGCCAGGAAGCTAATCACTTGTCCAGGTTCAAGCCCTGGCACTTCCGCCAAAATTATGTACGGAGAGTTAGCCTAACTGGTAAGGCAGTAGCTTCGAAAGTTACCGAGCATAGTCTCATCAGAGTTCGAGTCTCTGACTCTCCGCCAGCTATACGTGTGTCTATTTTTAGTTATAAGTCAGGTTAAGTTCTTTGTAAGTTAAATTAGTTATCAGCATCGGTAGCTCAGCAGGATTCAGAGCGTTAGTTTCCGAAGCTAAAGGTCGCAGGTTCAAGTCCTGCCCGATGCACCAGTAGGAAGTGTGCAGTGAATAGAATTCCGCGAACCGCGAACTAAATACTGCGAACTTTTCCGTGCAGGGATGGCGCAATTGGCAGACGCGCTGATTTCAAACATCAGAGGTTGAGAGTTCAAATCTCTCTCCCTGCACCAGTAGTTTATGCGGCTGTGGCGCAACAGGAAGACGCGCTGGTCTTAGAAACCAGATGTTGAAGGTTCAACTCCTTCCAGCCGTACCAGATCGTAGTTAACAGGGAAC
>JAYSTY010000536.1:0-4806 GCA_043719385.1 Blastocatellia bacterium
AAGGATAGCAAATGTAGGGAACGTTATCGTAGGTAAAATCAGCCATAGCGAAAGATGGAGCGTTCGTTAATCTCCCTGGACGATATATTGACCGCTGCCTAATTGCAGCACTGTATCAAAGGTAATCGGTTCAGGAACCGGATCAATTTTCAAACGTGCATCAACCCGAAATCTGAGGACGCGTTCGGTATCTCTTAAATTTTCTATGTTCACTGTCACGTCAACTAAGCGTGGCTCAAAAGTGCTAATCGCAGTTTCCAAAGCCCGCCGCACTTTGTTGCGTTCACCAGGGCTTTTAATGCTGTAGGAACTAAAATCCGGCAGCCCGTAATTCGCCAGCGAATGCGCGGTTTCTTTTAAATCCGGCGCGACTCCATCAACCACCTGGCGCGTATTGAGCAGCCATTCCAAATCACGCCGCACGGAGGCTTTAAGTTGGCGCAGGCTCTTTTGCCGCGTGGCTGGAGCCTCCGACGATAGCCCCGGCTCCTCGTCAATCAGACGATCAAGCACAGAAGGCGTGATGCGAATTTCACTATCAAAACGTGCCATGCCCCTTCACTCCTTACTTTCTGATACTTAAAACCCGCCAGTTCACCGTAGAGTATTGGGGAATTAAATATCCTGCCGCATAAAACTCCCCTTGCCCGCTGCTCCCCACTGTCAGGCGCTTAAAATTTAAGAGCGTCATAAAATGCTCTCCACTTGAACTCATCATACGGACATTTGACGTGCTGCCAGCGATGGCGCGATTTTCCCACTCCCCCATCGCAGGAATGGAATTTATACCACCCGAAGTGCGACGCCAGGGATCATTGCCAGGCACATACCAGCGGTAAGTGATTTCCACGCGTGCCTTCACCGCACCATAAGTAATTTCCACAGTAGTAATTTCAGCCATAGGTACTCCATTCAATCTGCTCCAATAAGTTGGAAGTCAGTTTTTTGCAGCGTCCGTAGTTTTAATACAGGGGTGGGACAGAATTGCATCTGTCCCACCAATCCTGATACTGATACCAATACCGCACGACAAAATAATTATTGTGTACAGTTGCTGACTTATACTTAGACAGCTTTGTTCGCCTTCAAATCGTAGCCGGCCTTCACTGCGCCGCCGAGCGTACCATCTGGTTTCTGCTCTTTGTACTCATACTCAATCTTGGCGAAATTGAGCGAGATTTGGTCGGTTGGAAGAATATCTCCGTGTCCCGAACCGCCCGTCTGGTAAGAAGAAACCAGTAAATCCGAAAACGTAATCTTCAGAAATTCCTGCTGTTCCTTACCTGCTTTGCGGCAGACCAGGGTAGCTTTTTTGATATGCTCACCGTTGGCGCAGGCGAGCAACAATTTCGGTGAAGATTTATTAACTTTCATCACGAAATGAAAATCCTGCATGGAGACTTTACCAGCGCCGCCACCACCGCCGCCGGAATGGGAACCGCTCTGGCTTTCCCCCCATGACCAGGACTCGACATCAATATCGGCCTTGTGTTTGGAATCCTGGCTCTCGCCTTCAATCCCGTCAATTTTCAAAAAATAATCAACTGCTGCCATAGAAATTCTCCTTTAGCTAAAAGAATAAGACTGAAACGGACAGCGCTTGTCCGCTTCTTTACATTCCGCACCGTAGCAGGCCGAAGGCCTTTTACTTTGCGGCGGATTTGGGGAGTTCAGCGACGAGCCGTAACGAAACCGAAAGCTCATCAAGCTGAAAATGCGGCTTGAGAAAAGCAACGGCTTTGTAAACGCCAGGTTTGCCCGGAACCTCGACAACATCAACGCGCGCCTCACGCAGGGGAAATTGCGCCTTGACTGACTGGGAAGCGGAATCGTCTTCGGTGACGTAATTCATGATCCATTGATTGAGGAAACGTGAACAATCATCCTTCGACATAAATGAACCTATCTTGTCGCGCATCATTGCTTTCAAATAATGTGCGAATCGTGACACCGCAAAGATGTACTGTAACTGCGTCGAAAGGCGGGCGTTGGCATTGGCCGCTTCACTATCATATTTCGGCGCTTTATTCGATGATTGAGCGCCAAAAAACGCGGCGTAATCAGTATTTTTGCAATGCACGAGCGGGATAAATCCGAGGTCGGAAAATTCTTTTTCACGGCGATCTGTGATGGCAATTTCAGTCGGGCATTTCAGCGCGACTTCGCCGTCATCAGTTTTAAAAGTGTGCGTTGGCAGGCCTGGCACTAAACCACCGCCTTCGACGCCACGAATGGCAACGCACCAGTTGTGCATGGCAAAAGCTTCCGTCAGGCGTGTGCCAAATGAATAGGCGGCATTGCCCCACAAGTATTTTTTGCTATCGGTGCCGTCCACATCTTCCTCAAAATTAAAGGATTCCGTGGGTACTGTATCCTGACCATAAGGCAGGCGCATCAGGGTATGAGGTAAAGTTAATCCTACATAACGCGAGTCTTCAGATTCACGGAAAGAACGCCACTTCGCGTATTCCACCATATCAAAGATTTTCGCCAGGTCTCTGACTTCAGACAATTGGCTGAAATCTTCCCAGCCGAATAAGCCCGGCCCTGCGGCTGAGACAAAGGGCGCGTGGGCCGCCGCCGCAACCTGCGAAATTTTTTCCAGCAGCAACATATCCTGCGGATGGTTGCCGAATTCGTAATCGCCGATCAGCGTGCCGAACGGCGCCCCACCGAACATTCCGAATTCTTCCTCGTAGACCTTCTTGAACAGCGCGGACTGATCGAATTCCGGTGCCTTTTCCAGGTCCTTGAGTAATTCCTTTTTGTTGACGTTCATCACCTTGATTTTCAGGCCTGTCCCGGTTTCACTCTCAAACACCAGGTGATGTAAACCGCGCCACGAACCTTCAAGTTTTTGAAAATCTTCGTGGTGCATGATTTCGTTAAGCTGCGACGAAACGATCTTATCAATGGCCGCGATGCGTGCATTGATGGTGGTTTCCATGTCCTTTGACATGACCATTTGACCGTCCATCACCTGCGCCACGAATTCAGAAATGATGTCTTTCGCACGGGCTGACTGGGCATCAGTTTTAGCCCTCATTCCTTTCTCCAGGATTTGTCCTAATAAATCGCCTTCCGCTTCCTGGGTCACGGCTTGGGCTTGTTTTTCTACTTGCTCACTCATGATTTCTCCTCAGATGTTGACTGTAGACTTTCTGTCTACAGGTCTTCGATATAGTTAAATGTCTGCACCCGACTCGCTCCGGCTCGCGGTACTGTAGCCTGGGGTTGACGCACGGTACTGTACCTGACGGGGTTGGTGCGTGGCAGGCGTCTTTACTGCGAACTGCGAACCAGCAACTGCGCACGGTTCTTACTCTTCTTTTTTCACGCCTAATTGCTCGCCAAGCTGTTTTTGCGCATCGGCGTTATTCAGGACATCCTGTAACAAATCACCGAGCTTGTCGTTGCCATCCATCTTCGCCAATAAATCGGAGAGATTGCGACGGGCTTCAACCAAACGTCTTAATGGTTCGACTTGTTGCACGACCTGATCCGGTTCAAAATCTTCGATGCTGCGAAAATTCAATTCAGCGCCCAGTTTGCTGCCATCATTCGCCAGCTTATTCTCGACACTCATCGTAACGCGGGGTTTCATCCCGGCCAGCACGCTATCGAAATTATCCCGATCAATCTCGACAAATTTACGATCCCGCAGGCGTGGTAACGGATCAATCGGCTTGCCGGAAAAATCGCCCAGGACGCCGACGACAAATGGCAATTCTTTCATTTCGATGGCGCCACCAGTCTCGACTTCGTAGCTGATATGAACGCGAGGTGGACGAACGCGACTAATTTTTTGTTGAATACTTTCTCTTTTAGGCATATTGGTTCTCCTTATGTTTGCCGTAACCAGTGCGGTTGCGGAGTTCTACGAAACGTAAGCTTACTGACTTCACCACAACTATTTAATTGTGGTAATAAATGATTCACTATGCACCTGAATTGTCGGTACTAATCCCCAGCGTTTCGCGCAGGGCATCAAGTGTAGCGCCATCTTTGACGACATCAGCCAGCCATGAATCAAGCGGCATGTTGCCCCATTTGACGGCCCGCTGGACTAAAAATGAAACCGGACTGTGTGGCTCTGTCTGACGGAAATAATCGGCCACTTCCGTTAACCGTTTGAGAGCTTCCTGACGGCCCCGAATGGCCCCGCCGGAAACCGCCAAGCCACCTGATGATCCGCCCACGGCGGCGGCTTCATCTCCCGTTGCTGCGCCAGCCTGCTCACCATCACGTGGTTCAGCCTCGCGCTTTTCCTTCACAAAAATTTCCACGAAGGTACGAATTTCATCAAGGGATTTTTTGAGCGCATTCAGGCCGGGAGTTTCACGAGCAAATTTCTCGTCCATTACGGCGTCCAGCGCCTGAAACTGATCCCAGCATTCATTGATGAGTGCGTAGCGAGCTTCCAGGAAATCGCGGGAAGTAGCGGCTTTAGCCTTACGCCAATCCTCACTCGTAATTTTATTTTCAGCCGCTGCCTGCGCTGAGCTATTTTGTTGTTCGGAACCTGCTGCATTACTGTCGGAGGAATCAAATTTCTTTGCTTCCTGATACTGCAAATACGAATATTTAGCACCGGCAGTCAGCGGCAATTCCTGTAAAATGCTGCCCAATCGTACATCCATCGCAGCCATCACATTCGCTCTGGCAGCCAGTGGCCCTTCGTCGTCTTCGGGATCAATTTCCGGGTAAGCATTTTCCCAAAAACTTTCATGAAATCCCCGCACTAATTTCAAGCCATCACGCAAACCAGCCCAACGATCTATCTTTTCATTTTTAATCAAACCTTCT
>JAYSTY010000537.1:0-4797 GCA_043719385.1 Blastocatellia bacterium
GGGCGAGACGACACCCGAATGCAGTTCAGCAAATTCAAGATGTTCATTATCAGGTAAATCAAGTTCGCGCATCAGACGTGAATGCCAGATAGAATTATGGTTGATAAATCCATTCGCAACATACGCATGTTTTTCAGCAACCGAAATATCGTAAACGTCATTGTAACCGTGTTCGATGGAGACAATTTCATCCGTATAATTTTCCTGCTTGAACCATTGGTGATTGTTGACATATTCAGTCAAAGCCACTTGTTTTCGTGCCAGCCCAAACCCGATTTCGGCAAGATAGCGAGCACACGAAACGCCCGTGATTTCTAATTGCCAGCAATCATCCAGATGTAGTCGTTGCGTTGAGAGAATCCCATAATTAAGCAGGATGATTTGGACGGTACAAATTAATTCAGGGCTGCTGGAAGAGAGCCGAATGCCTTCTTTTCCCGCATAGGCGTCCGCATCAAAATAGCCTTGTAAAAATGCAGACACAACAGATTTAGGTGAGCGTAAAATCTGCGTGGGAACCTTTTTCGCCCGCGCTTTAGCTTCGAGATCAATCCCTATACTGGTGAGGAATTGCCAGATTTCACGGGCATGCAGATTAATGCGCCAACGCCGATGCCCATCACTCTCGTCTAGTTTCACACTCGCCGCCAAACCTAAAATAGTGCGGATGCTCTGGATCAATCGGTCACGTAATTCGACATCACCAGTCGTAAATCCAATTCCTGATTTAGTGAGATTTCCATCCCCAACAAAATATCCCAACAACCATGCCAGGTCTTCGTTCAATTCAGCCGGAGCTTGAATTTTCGTGCGACGATCAGAAATTTTCGCAATCTGTCCTGGCACGTAATTCAGATTAGCAAGCGCTGCGTTTAGCTCTTTCGCACTCCGCGATGTGTTGAGTCCGTGTAAATGCCTGAAGGCTGTCGCATACGAAACGTCTGCGGCGGCTGCAACATCCTGCAAAGAAGCGCTGACTGGTTGCGGAGCGTAACGGAGCGGGACTTTTGCTTTTGGCCAAATGTCCGTTGCAACCGCTAAATTTATTTTTTGTCCCAGTGCTATATCACGTAAAAATACCCACGATCCGTCGTTCATTTGGATTCGATGTTTTTCCGCCCCTTCAATCGTAAACCCGCGTCGTGTGCGAATCTTTATCGTGGCAACAAATTCTTCTTTATGAAATTCTGTGATGAAATTTAATTGCTGTTTCCCGCCGCTGGCGACCTGGATTTTTTTATTTGCCGCAAACAATTCATCAAATCGCATCATCCCATTTTCCGTCACCAGAAGCGTGTCGCCTACTGCGCAAGCCCATCCCTCATTCATGATCTTCGTCTGCATTTGCGGCACGAAATACAACATCTCGTCATGGATCATGCTCATGATGTCGCGTTGCCAGGGTTGCAGGCTGGGCGAGTTTTGCATGATGTACCAGACCAAATCTTTTTCCGGCTCCATTTGCTTGTCAGATTTTTTATCGGCGGCGGCCTCATCCAGCGTTTTATTTTCGGCAATGGTCAACAAGTCATCATATTTCCCGACTGGTCGCGGTTCGTTCTGGCGTTCAGCAAACTGCTTGGGATCGCGTTGTTTTTTGATAAAGAAATTCGGGTCAATATGTTCTTCGATGGAAAGCACGGCATCCAGAAATTCTTCGACTACTTTGTGACCATATTTGAATTCGTATTCGCTGATGCGCGTCGCATGCGTTTGCGCATCGTCCAGCATGCGGCGATTGGTCGGGCCAAACCAGGCGTTGTTTTTGAAAAAATCTACGTGGCCTAACACGTGGGCGATGACCAGTTTATTTTGCAGCAGTGAATTTGTATCGAGCAGGAAGGCATACGAGGGATTTGAATTGATGACCACTTCATAAATTTTCGATAAGCCGAGGTCGTACATCGTTTTCATTTTGTGATACGCCTTACCAAACGTCCAATGCGAATAACGACCAGGCAGCGCATACGATCCGACTTCGTACATCACCGTTGACGGCACAATTTCAAATCGTGTCGGATAGGGATCAAGCCCGAATTTATTGGTGGCAAGGTCCCAGATGCGCGCTAAAGCTTCTTCTAATTCTTTGACTTCTTTATCCATCGTTGCCTCCTTAACAAATGACCAATGAGGGGCGCTGTGGTTCAATATATCACAATCCTCATGATCGCTGCGCCACGACTTTTTGAGTTATTTTAATCCCACCGATACCGTTGCTCACGCCACGGATCACCCAGCATGTGATAGCCGCCATTTTCCCAGAAGCCCGCTTTGTCCTCACTTAAAAATTCAATGCCGCGCAGCCACTTCGCACTTTTCCACGCGTAAAGTTGCGGGATCATCAACCGCACCGGGCCGCCGTGTTCCAGCGAAATCGGCTGGTCATCGTGCGTATGCGTCAGCAACGCATCGTCCGTCAGAAAATTTTCCAGCGGCATATTCGTCGTCCAGCCATTGTCATACGCATGCGCCAGCACGAATTTCGCCTCCGGTTTAATTTTTACCATTTCGGCAAGCTGTTTGACCGCCACGCCTTCCCACAAATTTCCCAGCCGCGACCATTTGGTGACGCAATGAAAATCTGAAAATACTTTCACCTGGGGCAGTTGCCGGAATTCTTCAAGTGAGAATGAAACTGGATTTTCAACCAGGCCAAAAATCTTCAGTTGCCAGTTCGCCAAATCAATCTTTGGTAGGCCATAAGCATCAAGCACAGGCCATTTTCGGGTGCGCGATTGTCCCGGCGGAATGCGATTGTCGCGGAAGGTGTCAGGACTGATGATGACATCGGCGGGTTGCTCCACAGGTTTTTGCGGCTCGCCTGCCTGATGTTTTTCATCGCCAAAAATATTAGTAAGCATGCTCATAAATAATCCTTAGATAATTTATCTTCTATCGCCTGACTGTCCATTGCAAGTATCGCTTATGATTAAATCCGCCAGCGAAACTTATTATTCCGCGACAATTCCCTGCGCCGCAACTTGACCTGAGCCAGCGATGACCGCATCATGCATCGTCGTCACGAGATTTGCATGATTTTTTATTAACGATCCAAGCGCGTATTGAATGAACCTGATTACGAACGCGATTTACCAGCTCCAGGAAATTACCTTGCTCACGTGGCGCGTGCTGCGGTCGTTTTTCCGTCCGCCCATTTACTGGAGTGAAATACTCCGGCAAATGGACACGCTCGGCGTTGGCAGCTTAGCCATAATTTTATTAACCGGAACATTCACCGGTGGAGTGCTCGCGCTTAATTCTGCCAACACCCTGCAACGTTTCGGCTTCGCTAATCAAACCGGACAACTCGTCGCCACCAGCTTAATCCGTGAATTAGGCCCGGTCTTAACCTGTCTGATGCTGGCCGGGCGCGTCGGGTCAGGCATTGCCGCCGAACTGGGTTCGATGCTGGTCAGCGAGCAAATTGATGCGATGCGGGCGCTGGGTACTGATCCCATCAAAAAACTGGTCGCCCCGCGCATCATCAGCTTAGTTATCATGGCTCCGCTGCTCACGGTGATTTGTGACCTGATGGGGATTTTAGGCGGCCTGTTTGTGGCCGTCTCACAAATGTTTCAATCAACGAACGTTTTCTGGGCTTCGGCGCAGGAGGCAATCAATGGCAAAGAAATTTTTGGCGGCTTAATTAAACCTCTGGTGTTCGGCTTTATCATTGCCATTGTCGGTTGTTATATGGGTTTGAGTACGGAAGGCGGAACGGTCGGCGTGGGACGATCAACTACGCGTTCGGTCGTCGTCTCATCAATTCTCGTCATCATCGTTGACTTCATTCTGACGAAATTATTAATTGCGACGCTGCTCGGTTACGAATAAATTCATGAGAGTCATTCCGCCTGCGATAGAATTTCGAGATGTTTCGCTTGCCTTTGGAGCGCGCGTGATCCTTGATCGCGTCAGCTTTCGTGTCGCTCCCGGCGAATCAAAAATCGTGATGGGCGGTTCCGGGACAGGTAAATCAACGCTTCTGCGGTTGTCGCTGGGTTTAATCAAACCTGATGCCGGACAGATTTTTATCGAAGGCGAAGAAATTACTGATTACTCAGAAGAACAATTGATGCGCGTGCGGCAGAAAATCGGGATGGTGTTTCAGGAGGGCGCGTTGTTTGACAGCCTGCCGGTTTATGAAAACATCGCGTATCGCCTGCGTGAACAAAAAGCTGACCCGGATGAGATTGATGCCACCGTCAGACAAATGCTCAAATTTGTGGATTTGGAAAATGCGATTGACCTGATGCCTAACGAACTGTCAGGCGGCATGCGGCGTCGCGTAGGAATTGCCCGTGCCCTGGTGGGAACGCCCAAAATAATTTTGTTTGATGAGCCAACCGCCGGACTTGATCCCATCACCGCCCGCACAATTTGCGAACTGGCGTTGAAGTTACGCGATCTGGAAAATGTCGCTTCAATTTTTGTCACGCATCGCCTCCAGGATATTGATGTGCTGTCGAGCGAATATGTCACACGGTCAGAGGATGGCGCCCTGGAATATCACAAGGAAGAAGATAAATTTTGCCTGATTAACACACGGTTTATTATGCTCAAGGATGGACATATAATTTTCAGTGGTTCGGACGAGCAAATGTATAAAAACAACAATCCGTACATTCTGAAATTTTTGAACCGACGCGGCTAATCACTGGTCATTGCTCACGGAGTTCGTTATGCCTCAACAACAAAAAAATACTTTTGCCAGTTTGCGGGTCGGGCTACTTGTGCTGGCGGCTCTGGTAATTTTAATTTTGACGATTTTTGCGGTCAGTGGCGACATCTCTTTTT
>JAYSTY010000538.1:0-11453 GCA_043719385.1 Blastocatellia bacterium
AACATCGGCCCCGCCGCCGCAATGCCGGTGATGGAAGGCAAGGCGATGCTCTTCAAAGAATTCGCGGGGATTGATGCTTTTCCGATTTGCCTCAATACGCAAAATACCGAAGAAATTATTCAGGTTGTCAAAGCGATTGCGCCGGGATTTGGGGGTATTAATTTAGAAGATATTTCCGCGCCACATTGTTTTGAAGTCGAGGCACGACTCAAAAAAGAATTGGATATTCCTGTCTTTCACGACGATCAGCATGGCACTGCGGTCGTAGTTTTAGCGGCTCTGATCAATGCGCTCAAGATCGTCGGCAAGCAAATGTCCGAAATCAAAGTCGTCGTTTCCGGCACGGGTGCAGCGGGTACAGCAGTTACCAAAATGTTGCTGAATGCCGGCGTCAAAAACATTATTGGTTGTGACATTCAGGGCGCCATTTTTCGTGGTCGTACTGAGGCGATGAATGAGGCGTTGCAATGGTACGCCGAGCATACGAATCCCGAAAATTTGCGCGGCAGGCTGGTTGATGTGATCGCTGGTGCGGATGTCTTCGTCGGCGTTTCCGCGCCAAATGTTTTGCTGCCCGAAGCCATCCAAAAAATGGCGACCGATGCGATTGTCTTTGCCCTGGCCAATCCAAATCCTGAAATTATGCCCGAAGACGCCGCGCCTTACGCCAAAGTCATTGCCACCGGACGTTCCGATTATCCCAACCAAATCAATAATGTTTTGTGCTTCCCCGGCATTTTCAGAGGCGCCTTGGATTGTCGCGCAACGGATATTAACGAAGCGATGAAGCTCGCCGCAGCATATGCCATCGCTTCAGTTATCAGTGACGCCGAGTTGCAGCCCGATTACATCATCCCGTCCGTTTTCAACCGCCGCGTTTCTCCTTTAGTCGCAGCCGCAGTTGAAGAAGCGGCTCGCAAAACCGGGGTGGCGAGAAAAGAAAAAGGGTTGGCAGAAGGCTGAGATTAAAATCCGGCAATAGAAATTTTCAAGATTTTGGAGAGCTATTATCCCCGCCAAATTATCAAGCCTGCCACACAAGATTTCGTTGAGGAGTTGTTTGAAGCAAATGACGCTGAGTGAATGCAAAGAACAAATTGATCAAGACCCTGCCAATTGGTCGCGCTATCTGATGAGTTTCGTTGATGAATTCAGGAGGACGAGAGAGTTGCGCCTGTTAGCTGCACCATTTGCCAATGATGGTTCTCGGATGAGCGCAATTTTGGCGGCTACGGCTGAGCAGCTATGCTTTGAAACGAAACTGGCTACACCATTCTGGATTCAGCAAATCAAGGCCTGTGATAAGCCGTGGTTTGTTTCCGGGATGGAAAATTTGAAGGCAATTGCCTTAGTTGAAAGCCCGCTCCCATTTCGACTGCGAAAGATTTTCGTGCTGGAAAATTTTCTGGCTCGCATTTAAAGATTGAAAAATTCAGCTTTCCCCTATTCAGCGAATTTTTCACTCTGAATTCGATTTTTTGTCTCAAGCAGGGGAAATATTTTTCCAAAAATTGAAAAAAGTAGCCCGAATAGTGAATTTTTAGCAAAAAACTCACATTTTCGCTTGGCTACTCGTCCCAGGATTAGTACTATGCTTTTGGGGAGAGGGAGCAAAACGGATAACGGGCATCAGATTATTTATTTATTTAACTTTTCTGTTGTTGCGTTCCCGTAACTCTGCCTTGCTTCTCTCCTCATAAAAATTCTGCCGTTGCGATAAACGGTCAAGAAAAGCCTGATTCTCCTGAATAATGAGTCGGGCTTTTCGTTTTTGAATACCCCGTCGCTACGGCTCTGGGTACTGTACCGCGAGCCGTAGCGAGCCAGGTTCCGTCCACTGAGATAAATATGTCTCGGTCTCCTTCTAGAGGTTTATGATGTCAGTCGTTGCTTCTGCCAGTAATTTATTAGCCAGCGTTCCCAAAGATGTTCTCTTTCGTGATGGCGAGACTCGCCAAATCAGAGCGTTGCAGCCCAACGATCAGGAAAAGCTCAAAGCTTTATTAAGTCGCTGCTCACCCGAATCATTGCGTTTCCGTTTTTTACATTCGATCAAAGCTTTATCAGAAGAGGAGTTTCAGTACCTCATGTCCGTTGATGGTTCGCAACGTGTGGCGCTCCTGGTCATCGAAGCTGCCAACCCAAATGACAGCACAGAGGAACGCGTTATTGCGGTCGGAAGATATAAAGCAACTGAAGACAAACCTGAGATGGCTGAAGTTTCGTTCCTGGTCGAAGATGCCCGTCAGCGGCGCGGCATTGGCACAGTCCTGTTGGAAGAGTTGGCAGAAATAGCCCGACAACACAATATCACGCGGTTTAGTGCTGATGTCTTGAGCGATAATCAATTAATGCTGCAAGTTTTTCGACACGCCGGATATGCGCTTTCCGGCTCCACCAGTTATGGCGTGACACACCTTGAATTTCCGTTGCTAAAATCATCCTGAAAATATTTTGCTGCGACTCTGCCCTGGAAATTTACCCTTTGCCTGCCCGTTGCTAGTTTTGCTCTTTCCTTGTAACCTGCGTGCTTAAATAAAGCGGCAAACCCCCATTATTTCGGTCATGCAAAAAATAACGAACAACGGATTACCAACCCTGCTGAAAGGGCTTTCAGGCGCACGCTGGCAACTGTCTGAAGGCAATGAGGTTTTGCTGCGGCAATTGCAGGAGGAAACCGGCGAAGCTATTTTGCTGTTGCGCTGTCTCCTCAATCGTGGTCTCGCAAATAGTCATCAGATTGAAGATTTCCTCGCCCCTGATTTCGCCCATCATCGTTATTCTCCCGCCTTGCTCCGGGATATGCCTTTTGCCGTCGAACGCTTACGCCACGCGGTCGTCAGTCAGGAAAAAATTCTGATCGTCACAGATTTTGATGTGGACGGGACAACTTCCAGCGTCATTCTTTCCAACACTCTCCGGCTGATCGGCGCAGCGCCGCAGCAAATTTCGTGTTATGTGCCTGATCGTTTTACCGAAGGCTATGGTTTGTCGCCACAAATCGTCGAGAAAGCGGCGACTGAAGGCTACCAGATAATTCTCACCGCCGACATCGGCATTAAATCGCATGCGGAAGCCCGGTTGGCGCGTGAACGCGGCATTGATTTGATTATCTGCGATCACCATTTGCCCGACGGCGAAGATGTTCCCGCTGATGCGTTTGCGGTGCTCTGCCCCAAAGGTTCTTCCGGCACAGATTACCCCAACAAAGATTTAGCTGCCTGCGGTGTCGCCTTGAAACTGGCGGATGCTTTACTAGAAGGAAATCCCCGCCGCGAAGCTTTCATTGCTTCGTTAGCTAAACTCACAGCCATCGGCTCCATCGCGGATATGGTGGATGTTTCCAATGCCGAAAATCGTGCGATCATCAAACACGGTTTGCAAACCCTTGGACAGCCCAGCAGCAATCCCGGCTTACGCGCGTTGCTGAACATCGCTCAGGTCACTGCCCCCGTCACGGCTTATGACATCGGCTTCAAAATTGGCCCGCGTATCAATGCCGCCGGACGTATCGCACACGCCAACACCGTGCTTGCGCTTTTTGCCGCACGCACTGATGCTGAAGCCGAAGCCATCGCCAGCGATTTAGATAAGCTCAATCAGGAGCGGCAACAAATTCAGCAAACGCTGGTCACAAAAATTCTGGCTGAAGTTGATGGAAAAAATAATCTACCCCGCGTCCTGCTTTTTTCCGGTCACGAATCAGACGGTTATCATCGCGGCGTAGTTGGCATCGTTTGCTCGAAATTAGTCGAGCGAACCGGGCGTCCAACATTGACCTGCGCAATCAATGAAGCAGGCATCGCGCACGGTTCGGCGCGTTCGATCAAAGGCTTTCACATCGTCGAGGCAATGCAATCAGCGTCCGACATTTTAATCAAATTTGGCGGACATCCGATGGCTGCGGGTTTCACAATTAAGGCGGAAAATCTGGAAGAATTTCGAGCGCGGTTGCTTCGTTATGCCGAAGAATTTTTGCGGGAGGAAGATTTGGGTCGCACCCTGGTCGCCGACGCCGAAATGAAACCGGAAGACATTACCATTCCGCTGATTCAATCATTAGCGCGGATGGAACCACACGGCATCGGCAATCCGGCGCCGCTGTTTTTGCTGCGTAATCTGCCGATACGGGCGCTCAACGTGATGAAGGAAAAGCATCTGAAAATTTATGTTGGTTCAACTCGCAACGCGCTGGAAGCCGTCTGGTGGAATGCCGCGCAATATCAGGAGCAGTTGTCGCAAGCCGATAAAATCAGTTTGCTCTGTCGCCCTGAAATTAACGAATGGAAAGGCCGTGTCAGTATTCAGTTGAAAGTTATGGATGCGGCAATTGGCTAATAATCAAAAATAAGAAGGAGACTCATCTTGATTCGACACATAGTTTTTTTCAAATTCAAAGCTGAAACCCCTGCCAGCGAACGCGAAGATTTATTATCCATGCTCCGCGCTTTGCCCGACAAAATTGCCGAAATTCAAAGCCTTGAAGCGGGCGCAGACGTTATCCATTCGCCACGTTCATTTGATTTGGCATTAGTCTCAACTTTTGCGGATTTGGCGGCGCTTGGTGTGTACGCTAAACATCCCGATCATTTGCCTGTCGTTGAAAAGGCCAAAGCGATTTGTGAACAGGTTGCCGCCGTTGATTACGAGGTTTAGCAAAAAAATTAGCCACAGATTTTCCCGGCTTAACACAGCTTTCTGTCTTTCATCTGTGCTTGTCTGTAAAAATCTGTGGCTGTATTTTTAGCTCTGGATTTCCGGCGCGATTGTCTGTCGCAACTCGCTGCGCAACCGTTCAATTTCATCCATTTTGTTGTGGATTTTTCCAAACAATTCCACCTGCCCTTTGATTCCTTCAGCAATCAGAAAATTCGCGGCTTCGGAGCGCGATTTAAAAATTCCGGCAGAAACCAGCGTATCCAGCGCATCGGATTCCTTTTCGCCTAAACGCAAAATTACGGTCGTGTCTTTGACGTTCATGGCGCGTTCGACCGCTTTGTTGATAGTCTCCGGCGCTTTGGAAACAAAATCACGAATCGCGTTGACGACCTCATCAATTGGCGAGACTGGATTGCTCGGTTGATTGGGCGGTGTAGTGCTTGGAACTAATTGTTCACCTGATTGATTACTCATAAATTCTCCTTAAAAGTTATTGCCACTGGATCAACGTTAACTGTCTGAGAAAAGTTGCAGGATAGATTTACAATCGTTTTATTGCTGCTCAACTTCAATCTGCGGCTCAAGTTTCGTGAAGCCGAAACCAAACGCGACCAGCGTAAACGGCAGACGTTGAATTTTGTCGTTGAAAATATTTACTCCGGTCAAATACTCGTTCCGCGCTGCAATTAAATTTTTCTTCGCCGTCTCAAACGCTTCATTCAACCGCAAATAGGCATCGTTAGCTTTCAGGTCTGGATTGTCATCAATCAGTTTTGCAATTGGCTCGACCGCCTGATTGAGTTCTTTGTAAGCAGCTTTGATCGTCTCAGCATCGTTGCTTTCAAGTGCTTTTTTGCTTGCTGCCCGTGCGGTATTGACGGCGGCTAATGGCTCCGGGTCTTTTTTGATAACGACTTTGGCGGTATCCAGCAACTTGAAAGCTGCTTCGCCTTCCGCTGTCATTGCGCTGAGAAATCTCTTCCAGGCCATTTCCGCTGCCTCGCGCCGTCGTTTCAATTCATCTTTGGAATAGGGATATAATTTTTCGACCGGATAAAATTTAGCGTCATTTTTGAACTGCTCCCACTTCCAACTGCCGTCCGGTTGTGGCGCAAAAATCAGCGGAATCGCTTTGTTAGTAGACATACCATTAGTTTCAGCTTTTTCTTTGATCGTCACCGTCGCTTTACCATCTTTGGGCGAAACAGTAATTTCTCCGATTTCAATCACTTCGTCCAATGCTCCCTTAATATTGGTCAGCGGCGAATCTGATTGCGTGATAACCTGTGAGGCCAGCGCATGATAAATTTCATCTTTCGTAATCTTTTTGGCGGGCGCTTGCGCCGACACTGCGAAAGAGGCTAAAACTACAATGAACAATGTGTAAGTTAATTTGGCAAACGGTTTGAGCATATCCCCTCCGAAACAATCTGTCCGGTAGGCTCAGCGCCTGCGGACTCATAAAATCACCGTAGCTGAAAGTTGCTACGATCCAGACAACAGAAGGAGTTTAGTTATTCCCAACATCGAAGGCAACACAAAAGGATTGAAGGCCAATCAATTGAAGCAACTGGAGAAACTTGCCACCCGCCGCGTTCCTCCTAAAGAAATTATCACGCCGGAATTAGCCCGCCAAATGTCCGAGGTTTCACACGAGATCAAACGGCAGGTTGGCGTGCTGATTGATCGCAAAGGTCATATCGAACATGTCATCGTCGGCGATGCCACGCGGATTGTGCTGCCAGCGCAATCACGCTCGCGCCTCGGCGAATCACGTTTCAACGGCTTGCGCTGCCTGCACACGCATTTGCGCGGCGAGCCTTTGACCCAGGACGATTTGACCGACTTAGCTTTACTGCGGCTGGATTTGATGGGAGTGATTGACGTGGATAAGCAATCCGGCCTGCCCGGACTCGTCAAAACCGCGCACATCCTGCCGACCACAGAAATTCATGACGGTGACGGCGCAGCGCTCAAGCCACAATATCAATTTCTTACGCCAAAAATTCCGAGCCAGCTTGATACTGATTTTATTGAGTTAATTGAATCGCTCGAAGCCGAAATGTCGCGCAATCGTGTCGCACGCAAGGCTTCCGACAAACGCGACCGCGCTATCCTTGTCAGCATCACGACGCAAAACCTGACCGAAGCCCGCGAATCCCTGGCTGAATTGCGCGAGCTTGCAACATCGGGCGGACTTGTAGTCCTTGACGAAATTATTCAGCGCCGTCACAAACTTGATCCGGCAACACTCGTTGGCAAGGGCAAGCTCGGAGAAATTATTATTAATTGTTTGCAGCTTGGCGCCGACATGATCGTCATTGATCGTGAGTTGCAGCCGGGACAGGTACGCGCCATCAATGCCGCAACCGACCTGAAAGTTTTGGATCGCTCGCAATTAATTCTGGACATCTTCGCGCAACGCGCTCAAACCAGCGATGGTCGCATTCAGGTCGAATTGGCGCAGTTAAAATATCTGTTGCCGCGCTTGTCAGGATCAGGAACAGAGATGTCGCGGTTGATGGGCGGCATCGGCGGACGCGGCCCCGGTGAAACAAAATTAGAAGTTGATCGCCGTCGCGTGCGGGATCGCATCACGCATCTGGAAGCACAGGTTGACAAAGTCCGCGAAGCCCGCAGCCAGCGTCGCGCCCAACGTGCCCGCCGCGAAATGCCCGTTGTCTCCATCGTCGGTTACACCAATGCAGGCAAAAGCACTTTGCTGAATGCGCTGACGCACAGCCACGTCACCGCCGAACAAAAAATGTTTGCGACGCTTGATCCAACTTCGCGGCGTTTTCGCCTGTCGGCGGAGCAGGAAATTATCGTCAACGACACCGTAGGTTTTATCCGCGATTTGCCCAAAGATTTGCTGGCGGCCTTCAAAGCAACGCTGGAAGAAATTGAGCAATCGGATTTGCTAATCCATTTGGTGGATGCCGCGTCGCCGTTGATGGAAAATCAATTAGCCTCGGTCAATCGCATCCTTGAAGAGTTGGAGCTAAACGAAATTCCGCAACTATTAGTTTTCAATAAATCCGATCTGGTCGCCGACAAAGAACAATTAGCCAATATGTGCAACACGTATCACGCGCTGGCGGTGTCGGCGGTTGACCGCAAATCATTATTCGCTTTAGTAGATGAAATCAGTAATTCATTAGCCAAAACATCGAACGCGCAATAATTATTCAAGCCGTTTGCAAATTCCGCCCTCCCAAAAAAGAAAAGCCGAGGCTCTGTAGCCTCGGCGCAAATCAATTCAAAGGAGGATGATGAAGAACAGTGCGGATAGACCGCCAGCAACGCTTGTCGCTGGCGTTCTACCGCGGCGCCAGTAGCCGGCAGCACCCGGCGCAGTTTATGTAAAGCTGTAATGCGGCGCTGCTTCCCAAATTTTTTAAAATAATTTATTGAAAAGGATTGGCAAGCTAAAAAAAGTAAACGGCAGCAAACTCGGAACCCCCTCACAGGTTCCAAATTTACTGCCGTTGGCGAATAGCCACTCGTTTAAATGTAATTTCAAGACCCGTTGCAAACGACAGTGGCGAAACCACTAGCATCAGATGAAAATTTCTCACCTTTCGTCTGAGCTTTACCACTCTCACTTACTTTGAATCTTCCTCACACGTGCCAGTAAAAACGCCACACCAAAACAAAAGTTCCCAAAGAAAATGAAAATACTTTGTGACCTGAATTATTTTGTTTGAATGATTGTCTGATAAACCGTCTGGGAAATATCGGCGATCAATTGATGGGCGCGTTTTTCATCTTCCAGCCCACGCGTCAAAACTACGATCACATAAGGCTGGCGTTGGGGTAAATAAACGATTCCGGCATCGTGATTAATTTTTGTGATGGAGCCGGTTTTGTGCGCGACTTTTGTGTTGGCAGGCAAGCCCGCCGGGATCCCTTCGTTGAATTCCTGCCTGGATAAAATCGCAGTCATTTCTTTACCAGCGCGGGCATTCAGGAATTTATTTTCGGCAATCACGCGCAGCAAAATCATCAAATCCTCAGCCGTTGTTGTGTTATTCAATCCCGCGCGAAAGGCTTTGTTGTCCTCGACACCGCGCCGCACTTGCATATTATTTGCGCCCAGTTTTTTCATCAACGCCATAACATTTTGAGTGCCTGCTTTTTCGATCAGGAGGTTGGTTGCCAGATTACTGCTACGTGTAATCATTCGCTCAATCAAGGCGCGGATGGAAATTGTCTGCCCGATTTTTTGATACAGCACAACATCGCTATCGTCGTCTTTGTTGAGCTGATATTCATTGCCATCAACTATGCTAAAAAAATTATTTTTGATCGTGAGTAGATCGGCGAGGTTGAGTTTCTTTTGCGCCGCCTGCTGAAATAACTCCATCATCACAGGCAGCTTCATCGTGCTGGCGGCGTGAAAATTTATTTTTTCATTAATGAATAAAGTTTGTTTGTGGCGCGTGTTATAAACCGCTACGCCGACGGTTTCTGCGCCGCTGGTGGCAATGATTTTTTCGATTTGTAATTTGGCTGCTGCGAATGGATTGGTAGTTTGCGCTTTTATGAGTAAGGAGAAAAGGCAAACCACCATCAGCATCACAAATAATTTAGTCATGAAGGTTTTCGTAGCTCAGGATTGAAAATTCTGTTTCGTTTCAATTTCCTCGCCAGTGATTGCATCTATAAAAACAGTCCACGTCGTGCCGCGCCCGATTTCAAAGGGGTAAACTAAATGCAGCGTCATTTTCTGGTCTGTGACGCGGGGATAAATCACTAAATCTTTCAGGCTGATTTCGGCTTCCTGCGCGACCTTGTAAGTCAGCGGTTGTCCGGCAAAATTTGAGTAAGTGAATTCCCGTCCGAGCAATCTTTTTTTGCTTTCCGCCAAATCTATTTTGGGACGAGCAGGGAATTCGGTTGCCGGAATAATCGTGCTGCTGAGTTGTAAAATCGCGCCTGTTTTGCTGATCGTGATGCGTAATTGGCCAAAGCCATTTGCCAGCGGAAACGGATAATTCATTTGCTGGTAAGTGGCGCGAAACATGCTGCTGTCACTGCTGAAATTGATGAGCGAAATATCTTTGAGTGACAGCGAACTGGCGCGTTGATCGCCGCTCAGCACGGCGTGATAACGTTCGATGAAGCGGCGCAAATATTCTTTGGCCTGGGCTTCATCCAAAATTTCATCTGCCTTTTTTTCCTGGGGCTTGATATTGATTTGATTCGCCAGCGCCGCCGGCAAAGCTCGTGGCGTGTAAAGAATTGGCTCAAACTCAGGTTGCGTAAACGCGAGCCGATTTTCAGACAGCAGCGAATTCCAGGCGTCTTCAGCGGCCTGTTGACGCGCTGGACTGGCCTCAATCACCAGCGGATAATTATCTTTGGCTTTTTCTGCTGGTTTTTCCGGCGGCTTTTGCTGCGAAGTACAAGGCCCTGCCACCAGCATAACGGAGCAGATCAGACTGCAAATAATTTTTGTACTAATCATCATGCCAAAGATTATTCAAGGCTGAAGACGCAAATGCAAGCGAGCCGGGAACTGCGATTAGTGCACCGTGATTACTTGTCCGGTAAAAATCTTAAGCGCTGTATACGGCTCCTGCTCACTAATTTCTCATCAATGTTTTGCAGGCTTATCTCTGAACTTCCGCCAGGCCTGCCATTGCTGCCTGCCAGGCTGTCGGGTTAGTCAGCACATAACGCGGATTTTCGTGCGCAAAATATTCACGAGCAGAATAATTTTTTTGTGAAAGAGTGCGATTTCCTGGCTCGTGAACTATGATGGCTGTTTACGTCAACTGGTCAGTACCACCTGCGGTAGCGGGTAGGTCAGGTTGGCTGTTATTTAAGTTACTAATTTAGAAATTGTATGACAACGCAACAAATTGAAACGTTACTGGAAAATGCGCTTGAACTCCGCACTGAGTTATTGGATGCGCGGCACGAAACCGCCTTCCGTCTTTACAATGGCTTCACCGAAGGCAATCCCAGCCTTGTCGTAGACCTTTACGCCAAAACCCTCGTCATCCATAACTACGCCGATAAACCGGAACTCGGTCTGGAAGCCGTGAGCGCAGCCCAAAATTTCCTGCCAAAGCTTTTGCCGTGGATTCAGGCGATAGTTGTGAAAACGCGCAACAGTCAGGAGCCGGAGGAAAGGCGCGGGACGTTGGTTTACGGTACAACAACAGATCGCAAAATACTCGAAAACGGCATCTGGTACGCAATTGATCCGCTGCTGAATCGTGATGCCAGCCTGTACCTCGACACGCGCAACGTGCGAATTTGGGCGAAAGAAAATCTCGCCGATAAATCTGTCCTCAACACGTTTGCCTATACCGGCAGCCTCGGCGTAGCGGCGCTGGCGGGTGGAGCTTCCCGCGTAGTTCATCTGGATTTGAATCGAAATTTTCTGAACGTCGCCAAGTCTTCGTACACGCTGAATGGTTTTCCGATCCACAAAAAAGATTTTCAGGCGGGAGATTTCTGGCCGCAGATCAATCGCATGAAAGCTGCTGAGGAACGCTTCGATTGTGTGTTTCTTGATCCGCCAATTTACTCCGCGACAAAAAAAGGAGTCGTCAATCTGGCTGAGAGTTACACCCGCGTCATCAACAAAGTGCGCCCGTTAATCAACGACGACGGCTACCTGGTAGCGATCAACAACGCGCTCTTTTTTTCCGGCGCCGATTACCTCAAAGAAATCGAAGCGTTATGCGAAGATGGCTATTTAAGCATTGCCGAAATGATCCCCGTCCCTACAGACTTCATCGGCACCCCGCAACCAAAACCCGCTTCGTCCATAGCCAATC
>JAYSTY010000539.1:0-11441 GCA_043719385.1 Blastocatellia bacterium
GATAATGTTTTCACTTTTCGGATTAACCAAAGTAGTGGCAAACTCTCTCCGACAGGTCAGGTTGCCGAAATTCCAATGCCTGTTTGCCTGAAAGTCATCCCGCCATTTTCCTGATTATTATTTGGCGATTCAATTCGGTCTGGAAGCTGAGAATTCATAACAGTTAGTAAAATAAAAACCCTTGACACTGCCTGATGCGTGATGTATACGAAACAGGCGGTTTACTCCCCCGCCAGTAATAATTTTCATTAATTGCTAAATGCCCGTTTGGTTTTTGAGCTGGGCAATACGTTATTCGGAAGATTTAAACTTAAAATTTAATGATGCTAACTACCGACTTATTTAGTTTATAGAGTAGCCCTGAGTGCTGAAAATAATTATACAACTCCTTAATTTGCAGGGCTACTTTCCTGCCAGCTATTCTAATACACGCGCCGCTGGCACTATTTAATTTCCTTCTACAAAACTCCCCTGTTTTTCAAGCTGCCCTGATTTATTCGCTCTCAGGTGACAGCCGAAAGCCCCATGCTATTAGCAAAAGGCTAGTAGTCAAATTGACAATTACTTACTTAACGACAATGGACACTACAGTAACTAATATTCGTATCCTGCTGGTTGATGAGCAGTCCATCGTTCGCGCAGGCCTGAAAATGCTGCTCGAAAGCCATCCGGGTTTAGCGGTCATAGGAGAAGCAGCGACATTGGTTGAAGCTCTCGCGTTGGTGACCGATGCTCCTGATATTATTTTGCTCGACCTCAATTCTCTAAGCCGCCAGAGAAGCCTCGACGCGATCCCACAAGTAATGAGTACAGCCAAAGCCGGGCTTCTTTTATTAACCGATGAGGATGACCCTGAAGGCGATCTCAACGCAATCCGAATGGGGGCGATGGGGATCGTCAATAAAAAAGAACCGGCAGAGGTTTTACTCAAAGCCATCGAAAGAATTCATGCGGGCGAGGTCTGGATCAATCGGGCGATGATGGCTCGCGTTATTGGCGGAATGCGGCATTCAAATTATCCGCAAACTATTAATGATGATCCCGAAGCCACCAAGATTGCCTCAATCACTGATCGTGAACGCGAAGTCGTCACGCTCATCGGGCAGGGCTTGCGCAATAAACAAATTGCCGAGCGCCTTTTTATTAGCGAAATCACTGTCCGTCATCATCTGACCTCCATCTTTGACAAGGTAGGGGTTTCTGATCGCTTTGAATTAGCCATTTACTCCTATCGTCATGGGCTGGCTAAACTTCCAATCTGATTTTTTGACAGGCAGCTTTGTATGACCAACTAATTATGGCTGTGTCAGAACAGTAAAAAATATCAGGCACAGCTAATGCCAAAATTCCAGACAACTGTTTAAGCCGACTTTGAGCTTCACACAATCCTGATCACGCAGGTCATAAATGGACTAGCACAAATGACTCGATGGTAAAGCCAGCAAATATGATAATTGACTGAAAAATCAAGTCGTTTCGAGGGGCTTCGAAGTTGTGTTGCCCAACAAAATAACGACTTAAACACCTCCTGATTGAGCCATTGTTAAGAAATGGCAATGGCTCAATCAGGCTAGGAAAATTGGTCGTAATCGCCGATGCGGAATTTATTTTCCATCTGTACCCTTCCGTGGTCAAGCTAAGGTAGATCAGTATTTCAAAGAACAGTAAGAATAAATCATTGAGTTTGACAAGCTGGATTTTATAATCCAGAAATAAGAAACTGATGGAAGCTTTTAGGAATTATGTTATCCAGCAGTAACATTGATCCCTTCTATAGAGTTGTTGATAAAGATAGCCTCTTATCAGACATCTTGTTGAAAACAACAAAATAAACTCCCCCCGAGTAAAATAACGGTTACGACTTACAGCGATAAGTGAGGGATTGTCTTATATCGCCCAAAGAGTCGTTTCTCTGTCTGCTAAAAATATTTCAGGAATATATTTTTGGCAGGTGAATGTATTAGTGTGTCGCCCCCAAGCGTCAAAGATGATGTTTAGACTTCACCTGAATAACCCGTATTCTGTTTTTGTGAGCTGTCCGGTGGCTCTCCCTTTGCTATTAACTACCTGTCAGGCCAATCCCAAAAACTTTTCTTTTTCTCATCAGGAACCTTTCTTACTTTTACTGTTAGGTTTGGTTTTGTTTGGTATCGCAACAGTGCTTGAGCGTGAGCGAGTAAGACGAATCCGCCATCTTTTTACTCGGACCAAAGCAATACCAGCTACAGCAATTTATGCTCAGGCCGTAGTTACCACTTACCGGAGTAGAAATGGGCAATATTAGACCGCGCAAAATTTCAGAGATTATCGGGATTATCTGGCGTCGTAATATGACTACTGGCTTGATTGCTACGGCTATGTTGTTGGCAACATTTCTGATCATCAAACAATTACCGGATGCGTATGAATCGCATGGACTGATCGCCATTTCTTCTAAAAACGGCGCGGAGTCTCAGGTTATCTCCGCCCAGATTACAGGCGCTACGCAACAGCTCAACAGCCAGACATTGCTGGCAGCATTAATCCGCAAATATTCAGTCTATCCAATCATCAAAAACATTGATGATGCCGTCGCAAAAATGCGCAAGGCCATTAAAACTGAAACCAAAATGCGCGGCTATTACCCGGAAGGCCCGGAATCAATTTTAATCACTTACCGCCACCCTGACCAGAAAATAGCGCAACAGGTAATGACTGATCTGGTGTCCATCTTTGATTATTCAAATGCCAGTTCACTGAAACAGGCAAGTGATGAATTATTGGTGGTCAATAATGAAACAGCTCAGGTTGAAACCGAGCTTCGTCAATTCATTAATTCGACCCAACAGGAAAACAAAAATGTACACGCCGCCAAAACTGTTATTGATCCGGCGGCGGTCAATTCACAACGGCTGACGACAGCTTCGGCAATTGAATCGCTCAACGACAAACAGTTTAGTTTGGAACAACAAATCACTACGCTTAAAAAGCAAATCACCGATCAACAAAAACTGGTCAAACAGAAAGCCGGCACCGGAACAGCCAATAATGCGCAAGGCGTACTCCTGCTCAAAAAGGCTGATCTTGATGCGTTGCTGGCGACTTATACAACGCAATATACAGAAAAAAATCCGCGGGTAATCCAAACCCGCGCTCAGTTGGCCGAGGTCAATCGTCAACTGGCGGCAGCAGGGAGTGGAAATGATAGTGAAGCTTCGCCCCTGGCGTCGCTGGAAGCGCGGGAATTACGTGATCATCAGCGTGAGTTAGCGCGCCTGGAAACAGAGTTCGAGGTAACGAAACGGGAGCTTGAGCGCAAAAAACAATTTCTGTCCAGCCTGCCTTCAGTTGATCCGGCAACCGCGTTTACGCGGACTGAAATTTCTCCTGCGGCGACCCAGACGCAGGATTTCAGTGTTCAGACTTATACCAATTTGATTGATCGTCATAAGACGCTGCTGCTCAGGCGCGAATCATTGCAAAAGCAATTGATGGGAGGGACGGGCATTTTTCTGGTGGTGGATCAGCCAACTGTTTCGCAAGGCCCGGTGGCTCCTAATCGTAACCTGCTCAAATTAATTGGCCTGGTCATGGCACTGGGACTGGGGCTGGTAACTGCCCTGGCCCTGGAAGTCCCGCGCATTGTCCGGCTTCAGGATGAGCAGGACATTGAATATTTTTTGGGAACGCCGGTGCTGGCAGCGATCCCGGAAACACTGACCGCTGCGGAAAGTAATCGCTCGCAACGATTGGTTTTGGCGCACGGCTTACTGACGCTGGTGCTGGCTGGATTGTTAGTGCCCCTGTTTTACCTGCTGCTTAACGGGAGCGGTATCTTCCAAATTTTAGGGAACCGCTAAGCGGCAAATTTCAAGGCACCGCTAACCTGACGCAGAAGGGCTGGAGTAAATAACGAAAGGGTCTTTTCGGCGTTATCTTCAGGCGAGGAAAATTCTAATGGATAAGGTATACGAAAATATCAATGATGACGAAGTTGCGGCACTGGCAGGCGTTGAAGGCAGTCCCGATATGTTGCCGCACGACCAGAAATCATTTTTTGCACTGACCAATGGTCGCGTCCCGGTTTCGATAGGGAAAAATGGTCTCACTCGTACTTCTGCCGGGACAACCGCAATCACCGAACCCAAATCTTTTGGGCTTGAGGAAACCTCCTCGTATCGCAAAGCGCTGGTAAGATTGGGACGGACTGCAACGCTTGATCCTGATCGCATTGATCCGCATCTGATTACTTTACAAGACCTGCCTTCACCGGAAGCCGAACAACAATATCGCAGGCTCGCAATAAATTTAATTACTGCCTCAGCACGCCGACAATTCAAGCGTGTTTTGTTTGCCTCGGCTCATCACGGTGAAGGGCGAACCAGTGTGATGCTTAATCTGGCAGGTGCTCTGGCACGCGCTAAATTGCGGGTGCTGGTGGTGGATAGTGATTTTTCCCGGCCTTCAGTGATGCGCCTGCTGGGATTGGACTCCGAAACCGGGATTGCCGAAGTGTTTGCGAGTGACAAGCATATTGGCGAAGCGGCGGTCACGTTGCGGCCTTTGGGCATTACAGTTCTGGTCACACGGGAAGCGATTGATAATCCGGCGGAAATTTTAGCAGCGGCGGAATTTCATGAAATGCTCAATCTGCTTGAGCCGGAATTCGACTTCGTTTTATTTGACTCGCCGCCGTTGCTGGATTCCGCCGATGCCAATTTGCTGACGCGGATTGTTGACACAACCTTGATGGTGGTGCGCCCGAATACAACCACTTCCAGACAAATGGGCAAGGCTGTGGCGTTACTTTCTCAGGAAGATATTTCCGGCGTAGTGATAAACCGGACGGCACGAAAGTAATTTCGTAATCATCAGGAGTTAGCTATGACTAGCAGTAATTTGGGTAGAGTTCATATGACGGTTGCGTGGCTGGCATTATTCAGTTTTGGCGTAATAGCACAGCGCACTGTGCCGCCCGCAAACGAAAAGCCGGTGGCGCACCAGACGCCAAAAGAGCAGGCAGGGGAGCAGGCGAATCAATCTTCAGGCGAGCCGGCTTCAGGCGAGCCGGACAATCAAACATTTCGTGACGTTTATCGAAAATTTCATGAGAGTTATAAGCTTGGCCCCAACGATGAGATTGCCGTGCGCATCGTGGGGCAACCTGATTACTCACTTGAGAAAACGAAAATTTCCCCGGTCGGACGCATCTATCATCCATTGCTCGGCGATGTCGAGGTGGCCGGACGAACCGTCCCACAACTGACTGAAGAACTAACCAAAGAATTAAGTGAATATCTCCTGAATCCAAAGGTCAGTATCTCTTTGCTTGAAACGAAAAGTGCGAAGGTCGGAGTTTTAGGCGAAGTCCTGCGGCCTGGCATTCTAATTATGAAT
This sequence comes from Blastocatellia bacterium, assembly GCA_043719385.1. Taxonomy (GTDB): domain Bacteria; phylum Acidobacteriota; class Blastocatellia; order RBC074; family RBC074; genus JAFDVL01. The sequence continues at coordinate 5,377 of JAYSTY010000539.1, forward strand.
GAACCGATGAAAGTGCTGGATGCAATCAAGGAAGCGGGAGGGTTTACTGAATATGGCAGCAAATCCAATGTGACAGTATACCGTCAGGACACCAGCGGACGAATCGGAACACATGAGGTAAACCTGAAAAAATTACTCGAAGGAAAAGCTACGGATGACGAAAACATGGAATTGCAACCAGGCGACACCGTGATGGTTAGCGGCAATGCGAAGAAGAAAATTGCCTTCGTGGCCTCGCTGACCAGCATCGGCAGCTTTATGACTTACATCGGCAGGGGGCGTTAATAAATTAACCATCAACCATCGGGGCCTTGTTATGAACCAATTGTCACTGAACAGAACTCATCAGGTTTTCAGTTCAAATACTGCTCACGTTGTACCCGAATCAAGCGCTATCCAGATTGATCGAGTTGAACCCGTGAAAAGAACAAGCCTGAGTGAGCAAACTCCGCTTTCGCTCTTTGTTAGAGAACGCCTGACTGAACTGGGATTGAAGCAGTCAGACTTTTGCCGCCTCAATACTTTTGACCAGGGCATGCTTTCGCGCATCCAGAATTCGATGGTCTTCAATCTCAACCTGGAAAGCGTACTCAAACTGGCCATTGGTTTACAGGTGTCACCATTCAAAATCCTGGAACTGATTGGACGAACAGATTTACACGATTTGGTTTCGGCGGCGTATGGCAACGAAGTACTTGAATTTTCAGAAGCAAAAGTTGGTTCTGGAACTTAGCCCCTAAACTTGGTTCCCCCCTCAATTTCTGGTAATGGAGGAAAAAACAATGATGCCGGCATTAATCGTTTTTTGCATCTCAGTTTTATTAATTGCTTATAGTTATGTGGGATACCCGATTTTACTTAGTATTCTCAGCTATCTTTTCCCTCGACCAACGCGGCGTGCGGATATAACACCACGAATTTCGCTGATTATCACGGCGCGTAACGAGGAAAAAGACATCCGCGCTAAACTCGAAAATGCCTTGTCGCTGGATTACCCGCGTGACAAATATGAAATCATCGTGGCTTCGGATTGTTCGATGGATCGCACCGACGAAATCGTGCAGAGCTTCAGCAAGCAGGGTGTAATTCTGCATCGGGAAGATCGCCACTACGGTAAAACCATTGTGCAGAGCCGCGCCGTCAAACAATCAACCGGAGAAATTCTGGTTTTTTCTGATGCAACGACAACCTACGAGCATTACGCCCTGCGAAATATTGTGCGTCAGTTTGCCGACCCGGAGGTGGGCTGTGTCGCCGGACAGTTAGTTTATCTTAACCCCAATTCATCGGCGGTGGGCAAGGGGTGCAGCTCATATTGGAGCTACGAAAAACTCATCAAACATTTTGAGAGCCAGTTGGGTTCCTTAATTGGCGTCAGTGGTTGTTTGTATGCAGTACGGCGCAGTTGCCACGCTCGTTTGTCCGACGACATGATTGATGATTTCGTGATCGCTTCCGAAATTCGCAGCCAGGGTTTACGCACGGTGTATGAACCAGAGGCTATCGCCTTTGAGCAAACCAACAAAAAAAGTCGTGATGAATTCAGAATGCGCGTGCGCATCATCAAGCAGACGCTGAGTGCGCTTTCACGGTATCGTTCCTTGTTCAGCCTGCGCGAGCATCGAAGCTACTCCTTTCAAATGATCTCGCACAAAATCATGCGCTACCTGGTTCCTTTCTTTCTGCTTGCGGCGTTTATCTCAAACCTTTTTTTAGTTGGTCAAAATCTGGTTTTTGCTTTTACTTTCATCGCGCAATGCTCGCTTTATACGCTGGCGTTGCTTGGTTGTGCGTTAACTAAGCTGAGCTTTCGTCGCCTCGGCCCGCTGGCATTTCCGTATTACTTTTTGCTGGTCAATACGGCAGTCCTCGTGGCAATTATCAAATCCATTACTGGTGAAAGATATATTGTCTGGGAGCCAGTACGCGAAGTAAATAAACCTAAAATCGAACCGATTTGACAGTTTCAGAACATCAAATCTGAAGTCTGAAATTTGAAATCTTATGTGTGGAATAGCAGGTTTTTTTAGCTCGGATAATCGGACTGCGATTGACGAAAGCCACGCCCTGATTGAACGGATGTGCAATGTCATTGAACATCGTGGCCCTGACGATCACGGCTACTTTGTCAGTGGCGGAGGTGCCACGCTCGGTCATCGGCGACTTTCGATCATTGATCTGAATACCGGACAGCAGCCAATCACCAACGAAGATGGTTCGGTCTGGATCGTATTCAATGGCGAAATTTACAACTATCAGGAATTGCGCACACGGCTGATTGCCAAGGGTCATCGCTTTGCTACGCACACTGATACGGAAGTGATTGTTCACCTGTATGAAGACGAAGGCGAAGATTGCGTCAAACACCTGCGCGGTATTTTCGCATTTGCGATTTACGACAAAAACGAACAACAACTTTTCCTCGCCCGTGATCACGTCGGCGTCAAGCCATTGCACTACACAGTGACGCGTGGGGAAATTGTTTTTGGCTCAGAAATTAAATCTCTGCTTCAGCATCCGGCAGTCAAACGCGAAGTCAACCTCGAAGCCATTTCAGATTTTCTGGCCTTTGGTTATGTACCTGACCCGAACACCGCTTTTCGCGGGATTCATAAACTCCCGCCTGGGTATTCGCTGACTTTCAAAACTGGAAAAATTCAGATGCGCAGCTATTGGGATTTTGACTACAACGAAAAATCTCAGGCTCAAACCGAAGCAGAATATGTTGAGGCGTTGCGCGAACATTTGGCTGATGCTGTGCGCTCACAACTTGTCAGCGACGTGCCGTTGGGCACGTTTCTTTCCGGCGGCATAGATTCCAGCACCATCGTCGCCCTGATGACACGTGAGATGAATCATCCGGTCAAAACTTTTTCGATTGGCTTTAGTGAAGCGAGTTTTGACGAACTGAAATTTGCCCGCGCTACTGCGCACCATTTCGGGACAGAGCATCATGAATTCGTCGTCACACCGGACGTATGCAAGATCGTTGAAGAAATTGTCTGGCATCACGATGAACCATTTGCCGATGTTTCCAGCGTGCCAACCTATATGGTTGCCAAACTTGCCAGCGAACATGTCAAGGTTGTGCTGTCCGGCGATGGAGGCGATGAATTATTTGCGGGATACGAACGTTATGTGCAGGATCGCCGCAAAGAACGCTTCGAGAAAATCCCACCTTTCGTGAAGAAAAATATTTTGCGCCCGTTGAGCCAGGCCTTGCCGCGCAGAGCTTATGGCAAAAATTTCCTGCGGCAGATTTCGCTTGACCCGGCCTCGCGTTACGTTGACAGCATTTCGTTTTTCCATCCTGAATTGCAATGCGAAGTGCTTTCACGTCAGACCTGTCAAGCCCTAGCGCAACATGAATCTACCAATTCTTTTGAGCAAATTTACGCTGCACTACAAAGCGCAGATCACACCGAACGGCTGCTTTATCTCGACAGTAAAACGTATTTACCCGGTGACATTTTGACGAAAGTTGATCGGATGAGTATGGCGCATTCCCTGGAATCGCGCGTGCCTTTACTGGATCACAAACTGATTGAATTTGCGACGACCATTCCTTCGCATCTCAAACTGAATGGATTAACGACCAAATATATTCTGAAACAAGCGGTGACAGGATTAATCCCTGACGAAATTATTCAGCGTCGTAAACAGGGGTTTGATGTGCCGATTCGTGAATGGTTCAAGCATGATTTGCGTGAACTGTTGCACGACACTTTGCTGGATCGTAAAACACGTGAACGCGGTTATTTCAACGAACGTGCCATCGCTTCAATCATCAAAGAACACGAACGCGGAAGACGAAATTATGCCCGTCATTTATGGGGCTTGCTAACTTTGGAGTTGTGGCATCGCGCTTTTATTGACCGTCAGCCGCAACCGAGTTTTGCCGGAGCCAGGCGCAATCAAATGATCATGCTGGAACCAGCAGGAGCGTTGGGATGAAAGATGCTCTGCTCAATTTGATGTACACGACCGGGGCGTTTGCGCCTTTCAGACTGGCGCATCGTGCGCAGTCTCTGATCCTGACCTATCACCGCTTCAGCGCGAGCCAACAGGCTCATAAAACTTCGGCGCAGACGTTCGCCGAACATGTTCGCTACTTGAAAAAGCATTACCACCTCGTGCCGCTTGCACAGATAGCTGAAGCGGTAGCAAGCGGCACGGGAAGTGCAAAACTGGCGGCCATCACGATTGATGATGGGCATCACGATGCTTACGAAATTGCCTATCCGATTTTGCGTGAGTATCGCGTCCCCGCGACGTTATTTGTCGTTACCGATTTTCTTGACGGCAGAAACTGGCTGTGGACGGACAAGCTGCGTTTTGTGACGATGAATACGGCGTTTGATCAAATTGATCTGACGATCAGTGGGCGGCGCTGGCAAATGGTGCTGAATAGAACAGCGGCACGCTATGAAGCAGCCGCGCGGCTCAACTCGCAGTTGAAAAAATTGCCTGATGAAGAGAAGGAAAAAGAAATCACGCGGATTGCCGATTGCCTGAAAGTTCAAATACCGGATTCGCCGCCGGCTGAATTTGCGCCAATCTCCTGGGCGCATGCGCGAGAGTTGGATGCGAACAGTGTCTCCATTGGTTCGCATACTGTTTCGCATCCGATTCTCACTAACGTGGACAACGCCCGGCTGGCAGTTGAATTACAGGCTTCGCGTGAACGGCTCAGGGAAATGCTTGGCCACGAAATAGCTTTGTTCTGCTATCCGAATGGAGCTTATGACGCCAACATAAAAGATGCAGTGGCACGTGCAGGTTATCGTTATGCGGTAATTACGAAACATGGATTCAATGATGAAAACACGGATGTCTTTGCCTTGCGTCGCTTTCACGATGAGCCGGATTTGGCGCATTTTGTCCAAACCACGAGTGGCTTTGAAGCCGTCAAAAATCAGCTCAGAAAGGCACTAAGTGCAAGTGGATAACTGAATGAGGACGAAACCTAAAACTTTATTGATTTGTCACGAGCACGCCACGCTCGATGAAGAAGGCTTAGCGCGCTGGATGACTTCATTTTCTGAACTGGTCGGAATCATCGTCCTGCGCGAAACTTCACAGCAAATGCAACAACGTGTGAAGCGACAGATCAAACGAACCGGATTATTCCGTTTTCTGGATGTGATGGCTTTCAGGCTTTATTACCGGATGTTTCTGGCGCAGCCCGATCAGCAATGGGAAGAGGAAAGACACTCGCTTCTACGTCGTACCTATTCGGTCCTGGCGAAGGTTCCGAGGCTGACGACTTCCAGCCCGAATTCACCGGAAGCAGCAGGCTTTATTCAAGCATTAGCGCCTGACCTGATGATTGCGCGTTGCAAATCACTGCTGAAGGAAAAAATTTACTCACTGCCAACAACCGGAACCTTTGTCATGCATCCGGGGATTTGCCCGGAGTATCGCAATTCTCACGGTTGCTTTTGGGCTTTGGCGAATGGCGATCTGGACAAGGTGGGGATGACGTTACTGCGGATTGATGCCGGGGTAGATACGGGGCCAAGCTATGGATATTTTTATTACGATGGCGACGACGCCACCGAATCACACATTGTCATTCAGCATCGGGTGGTACTGGATCACTTGCCGGAAATCGCTGAGAAGTTGATCGAAATTTATGAAGGTCGCGCTGTCCCCTTGCCCACTTCGGGACGGGAGTCAGCCACCTGGGGGCAACCCTGGTTGACGAGCTATTGGAAATGGAAACAAAGAGCAAGAAATGATGAAAGCAATTTCGCTTATGTATCACGACGTCGTTGAGCTGACAGCCCACGAAACCAGCGGTTTCGCGGGAGCCGATGCTGCGACCTATAAAATTGCGATTCCGCTATTCGATGAACATTTGTTTGCGATTGCGGATGCGATGCCACAGCCGCCGGTGCTGGTTTCACAGCTCGCGCAATCGGCTGGTCATACGCCCTGGATGCTGACCTTTGATGATGGCGGAGCCAGCGCTATTTCCGCCATTGCTGATCGGCTGGAGGCCTTGAATTGGCGAGGACATTTTTTTGTGACGGCTGGTTGCATCGGCAAAGCTTTATTTCTCA
>JAYSTY010000540.1:0-11440 GCA_043719385.1 Blastocatellia bacterium
TAACCACGAATCATTTGTAACGTCCTTGACGCTAAAAGGGCAGTCAACTAAGATGACGCGCAACTGAAAAGCAGGTTCTTTGCCTGCTTTTGTTTTTTGTCATGGCCCCTTAGCTCAATGGTTAGAGCAGCGGACTCAAAATGATTTGATGGTCTAAGTGGAGAAGTAAAATTTTTCCATACGACTCTCAAAATCAGGGTTGCGAGCGCGTCACATTACAAGCTTACGTTTTTACCCGCTTGTTTTCAGGTGTGCTGGTAGAATCTGTCAAATTCGGGGAAGTCTGAAATTGCGAAAGCAAAATGATAATCCCGAGCCAAGCCTTGTGAACAGCGAGGAAGGTGTAGAGACTAAACGGCAGACACGTAAAGTGAAGAGATAGTCCAGACCACAAACTTCGAGGTTGAAATCGAAGCGCGGCGAAAGCCGTAGCGGTAAGCATAATCCGTTGGTTGTAGGTTCGAATCCTACAGGGGCCACCAAATTCCTCAAAAAATCCCCGCAAAATTCAAAATAATCTGACGAACTCCTGCCTTTCTACTTTCCATCATTTGTGGCAAGCTTTGATTAATTTAACTCAGCACAAAATGGGGGAAGTTGAGCGTAGGTCTTTTCCGTACAAAATCAATGCGCTCGCATGCAAACGCAGGTAAGAGATAAAAAACCTGGTAACCTGATTTTTTGATGGAAGATTTACCGTGCAATCATGAGCGATTAGTTAATTGGAAAAAAATATGCGAACCACATGGCAAATCAAAATATTTTTCCTGGCGAGTAGCGTCATCATTATTGCTGTGGCAATGATGACCAGCCGCAAAGTTTCAGCCGACAACAGGGGTGCGATCAGTTATAACCGCGACATCCGTCCGATTTTTTCTGACACGTGTTTTCGTTGTCACGGTCCCGATAAGAATGCGCGCAAAGCCGGATTGCGCCTTGACCTGCGTGATGAAGCAACGAAGAAAACCAGGTCCGGCGTGACTCCGATTGTTCCAAACAAACCTGACGAAAGTGAAATTGTCCGGCGTATTTTTTCCAACGAAAAATCTGCAATGATGCCGCCGGAAGAAATTCATAAATCATTAACAGAAGCCCAAAAAGAAATCATCAAACGCTGGGTTGCCGAAGGTGCAAAATATGAAGGACATTGGGCATATCAACCTGTCAACCGTTCCGAAATTCCTGCCGCAAAAATTCATCCTGTAGATTTTTTCATTCAGCAACGCTTACAAAAAGAAGGTCTGCTGCCTGCGCCCGAAGCTGATCGCCGTACACTTATACGTCGTGTATCGCTGGATTTGACGGGCATTCCGCCAACTCCTACAGAAGTTGCTGCGTTCGTAAATGATAAAGCTCTCGATGCTTATGAAAAATTAGTTGATCGTTTAATCGCGTCTCCGCGTTTTGCCGAAAAGCAGGCGATGCACTGGCTGGATGCGGTGCGTTACGGTGACACCGCAGGTTTTCATGGCGACAACGCAATGCCCGCGTGGCCTTATCGTGATTATGTTTTGCGTGCGTTTCGTAATAATAAACCGTTCGATGAATTCACGCGTGAACAAATTGCCGGAGATTTATTGCCCAGCGCAACCGACGAACAGCGCATCGCCTCCGCGTACAATCGAATGAATCGCGTCTCTGCCGAAGGCGGATTGCAGCCGAAAGAATATCTTGCAAAATACGGCGCAGACCGCGTGCGAACTACCAGCGTAGTCTGGCTGGGCGCGACGATGGGCTGCGCCGAATGCCACGACCACAAATTTGATCCGTACCTCGCCAAAGATTTTTATGCCATGAAAGCGTTCTTTGCTGACATCAAAGAGACCGGCTTAGTCCCGGATCGCGGACGCACTGCGTTTGGTTCAAAATTAGTTCTGGCAAGTGACGAACAGCGCACAAAGCTCAATGAATACGCCCGTTTGATTGCGTGGCACAACAGCGAACTTGATGACAAAGCCAAAGCCATGAACGCTCGCCGCGCCGATTGGGAAAAGCAAATTCTCCAACAATTTGAGGCTGGAAAATTAACGTGGAAATTCGCTCGACCGCTTTCTGCCTTCTCCACAAACGGCGCGACGATGAAAATTTACAACGAAGAAGAGTTGACCACGACACAATATTTGCGGGGCAATATCGAAACCAGAACGATCAAAGGCGACGGCTTGGTTGTAGTCAGTGGCAAGGCTCCTGAAACTGATGTGTACACGATAACTGTCAAGCCTGGCGCAGGCGAATGGACGGCGCTTGGGTTGGAAGTTGTGCAGGATGAAAGCCTGCCCGGTGATCGTTTCGCGCGTGGCGGTGACCGATTTGTCGTTTCAGAATTTGAAGCTGAAAGTAATGGACAGAAATTAAATTATTCGTTGGCGATGACAGATGGTTTTGGACAGCCTGTCGAGCATCCGGCTTTTGCCGCGATTGACGGAGCTTTAAAAACCGGATGGGGAGTGCAATACGGCGATAATCGCAATGCGTTTTTGAATCTGCGCTTGAGCAGTAAATTGAAAACTACGGCAGATAGCGTCATTACGATTCGCCTTCATCAGGTTTCAACTTTTCGCAAAGCTACAATTGGCAGATTCAGAATCGCAATGTCCGAAGCCCAATATTCATGGGCGGATTATTCCAGCAAGCTGGGCGCGAAATGGTTGCAGGGCTTGCCGCCTGATGTCGTAGACGGTTTACGGGAAAGCGATTTAGCCAAACGCACAGTCATTCAAAGGAAAGCGATTGACGATCATTTCAAATGGATGCAGCCGGAGTTTTTAGTACTCAACGCAAAAATTTCCAGGCTTGAATACGAACGTGATTTGCTCGATGCTGGCATCCCTCGCGTAGTCGTCACCGAAACTGCTGCGATGCCGCAGGAAACACGCATTTTGCCACGCGGAAATTTCCTTAATGAATCAGGAGAAATTGTGACTCCGGCAATTCCACAAATGTTTGGCAAGGTCGAAACCAACGGGCGAGCTACACGATTGGATTTGGCGAACTGGATAGTCTCGAAAGAAAATCCATTGACTGCGCGCGTCTTCGTCAATCGTCTGTGGCGACAATTTTTCGGCACAGGCTTATCAAAAACGCTGGAAGATTTTGGTTCACAGGGCGAACCACCTACGCACCCGGAATTATTGGATTGGCTCGCGGCAGAATTTATGCACCCGATCAAGTGCGGAGGTGGGAATGCGGAATGCGGAATGAATTCGCACGATTGGGATGTGAAGCACATTATTCGGATGATTGTCACCAGCCACACCTACAAACAATCAAGCATTCCGGCTGCAACCCCTAAGCCCTCCGAGGATTTTGACAATCGTTTACTGGCACATCAAAACCGGTTTCGCGTAGATGCTGAAATTATCCGTGATATTGCGTTGTCGGTTTCGGGATTGTTAGTTGAGCAATTTGGAGGCCCCAGCGTCAAGCCGTATCAGCCGGAAGGGTATTTACTGTCACTTAATTTTCCGAAGCGCGATTATGCGGCAGAACACGGTGACGCGCTGTATCGGCGCGGTCTGTACACGCATTGGCAACGCAGCTTTTTGCATCCGAGCCTACTCGCCTTTGACGCGCCTTCGCGTGAAGAATGTACCGTCAATCGCGTCAGTTCAAATACTCCGTTGCAGGCATTGGTGATGCTGAATGATCCGATATATCTGGAGGCTTCGCGTGTGTTCGCGCAAAATATTCTCAAGCAAAAAACTGAATCACAAATAAATTGGGCGCTGGAAAAATCTTTGGGGCGCAAAGGTAGCACGGAAGAAATTCGGATTCTGATGGATTTGTACAATAAGAGTTTAGTGCGTTATCAAAAAGATTCTGTCGCGGCAAACGAATTGATCAGCATCGGAGATACTCCCGTAGCCAAAGAATTTCCCGCTGCAAAATTAGCGGCAATGACAACAGTTGCCCGTGCGATTTTGAATTTGCACGAGACGATTACGAGGAATTGATCAATGAAATTGCTGCGTAGGTCATTATATTTTTTCGGCGTTGTCATTTTGCTACTTCTCTTGTGGTTATGGAATTCGTTCGCCTCGGCTCCGCTCCCCAAGCCGGAAATTTTTGCTGGCACGATGCCAATTGCCACGCCTCCGACAGCCATGGCGATTTTCCAGTTGCCGACCGGGGTCAACAAAAGGTCGGCAGCGTTCGGATATCGTGGAGGGTCGTACTTCGACAAGCGCGATTTTTCAATGTCGGCGGTGCTTGTCAAACATCCGAAAGGTGACTTACTTATTGACGCCGGATTCGGGAGAGAAATTGACAGCCACTTTAATATGATGCCCCTGATGTTTCGATTAGGAACGAGTTTTGAAAAAGCGACTCCAGCCGCAGAGCAATTGGCAAAGGCTGGATATGATGTCAAGAATTTGCACGGGATTCTGCTCACGCACGGACACTGGGATCACACCAGCGGCATTTCGGATTTCCCTAAAATCCCGGTACTGGTGACTGCTGATGAGCATCGTTTTATTGATGGCGATAGCCCCTGGACAGCAGTTGCTCGCAGCCTGAACGCGAACTACACCGAATATAGTTTTGAAGAAAAATCTTATCTTGGTTTCCCGAAAAGTCATGATTTATACGGCGATGGCTCAATCGTTATCGTGTCATCTCCGGGGCATACGCCAGGTTCTGTAATCGTATTTCTCGCGCTGCCAAATGGTCGTCACTACGCGATGGTTGGAGATTTAGTTTGGCAACGTGAAGGCATCACACTACGTGAAGAAAAGCCGTGGCTCCTGCGACGTTCGGCTGATTCTGATGCCGAACAGGTGCGTGAAAATATTTTGCGTGTTGCTGCGATTGCCGCACGATTTCCTGAAATGGTAATTGTGCCGGCTCACGACTCACGAGGATTTGCGGAAATCCCGCATCTGTAAATTTTATGGAAAGACTTTCTACCAACATCATAAACCGCCGTACTTTTCTCGGTCACAGTTTCGCCGGACTCGGAGCCGTGGCGATGAATTCGCTGTTCCCTGCTTCGTTGCAAGCCGCACAACAATCAAAAGGAATTCTTAATCCGCTGCATCATGCCGCCAAAGCGAAGCGGGTAATTTTTCTGTATCAAGCTGGCGGCCCTTCGCATCTTGAAACGCTGGATTACAAACCAAACCTGGCGAAAATGCACGGGCAGGGGATGCCGGAATCTTTCACGAAAGGGCAGCAAATCGCGCAGCTCCAAAATCAAAAACTAACTTGTTTTGGCCCGCAGCATACCTTCAAAAAATTCGGAAAATCCGGGCAGGAAATTTGTGATCTCTTCCCTGAAATAGGCTCCATCGCCGATGACCTCTGCATCATCAAATCCATGTGGGGCGAACAAATTAATCACGATCCGGCGCATACGATTATGAACACTGGCTCCATCATTACGGGGCGTCCGAGTATAGGTTCGTGGTTGACGTATGGCTTGGGTTCCGACAGTGAAGACTTGCCGGGATTTGTAGTCCTGATGTCATCCGGCAGAGGCGGCCAAAATCAGCCCATCGCGCAACGGCAATGGTCGGCAGGATTTTTGCCGAGCAAATTTCAGGGTGTCAAACTCAACTCCATCGGTGATCCGGTGCTATACATCAGCAATCCAAACGGCCTCAGCAAAGACACGCAGCGCGACTCTATTGGCGCCATTAATCTGCTCAATAATTTGAATTACAAAGCTGTCAAAGACCCTGAAATTCTGACGCGGATTGCCCAGTACGAACTAGCCTTCAAAATGCAAAACAGCGTTCCTGATTTGACGGATATGAGCAAAGAATCAAAGCAGACAATGGAGATGTACGGCGCAACTCCCGGCGATGGTTCGTTCGCTTCCAATTGTTTATTGGCGCGTCGCCTGGCGGAACGCGGAGTCCGTTTCATCCAGCTTTATCACCGTGATTGGGATCATCACAATCAGGTTAAATCCGGCGTAGAATTAAAAGCGCAGGAAGTTGATCGCGCTACGGCGGCATTGATTAAGGATTTGAAGCAACGCGGCATGCTGGACGATACGTTAATTGTTTGGGGCGGAGAATTTGGACGGACTCCGATGTCACAGAGCGGCAATGGACGCGACCATCACATCAAAGGATTTTCGTACATCCTCGCGGGTGGCGGAATCAAAGGTGGAATCACGCACGGAGCGACAGATGATCTGGGCTATGCCGCCGTCGAAAATCCTGTTAGCATTCACGACTTCCACGCGACAATGCTGCATTTATTGGGCATCAATCATTTGCGAATGACGGTAAAATTCCAGGGCATTGATGCGCGTCTGACGAATGTATCAGGCGAAGTCGTCAAAGAAATTCTGGCATAGTCGTAGCGTGAACTGTTAGTTCACGCTGTTTCCATAATTCCATATTTAGCCAAGACCTACAGTTTTCTTAACAAATTCTTGTCTTTCACTCAGCGCGAACTAACAGTTCACGCTACATTAGGAGTTCATCTTGAAAAAACTAATCATCATTACAACTGTTCTGCTGGCGTTTTCCGCGCTCGCCTACGCGCAAAAACCATCCACGTATCGCGTCCTCGGAGCCGACAAAAAACACATCGTCATCGTTGACCCTTCCGGCAAAATGGAATGGGAGATGCCCAACCCTGATGCGCGCGAAATTCACGATATTCAATATTTACCGAATGGAAACGTGCTTTATCAAACCGGCTACACGACGGTTGTTGAAGTCAATAAGGACAAACAAATTGTCTGGAAACACGAATCGAAGCCAACACCGGAAAATAAAACCCGCGTGGAAATTCATTCGTATCAGCGTCTGAAAAATGGTTTGACGATGATTTCAGAAAGCGGCAACGGTCGCATTATCGAAGTAGACAAAGATGACAAGATCATTCACGAAATGAAATTAACGCTGGAAAATCCGAACCCGCACCGCGATACGCGCATGGTGCGCAAGCTGGATAATGGCAATTATCTGGTTTGTCAGGAAGGCGAAGGCAAGGTTATTGAATACGACAAGACTGGAAAAATTGTCTGGCAATATGTGATGGAACTCGGCGGTCGTCCTCGTGCAGACGGTCACGGCGTTGAAGGTCACGGCAATGAAGTCTTCGGTGCGATTCGCTTGAAAAATGGTAATACGATGCTGGCAGGTGGCAACAACAATCGTGTGTTAGAAGTTACTCCGGCAGGAAAGATTGTTTGGAGCATTGACCAGAAAGAATTGTCGGGAATTACGCTGGCGTGGGTGACGACGTTAATTCAATTGCCGAATGGAAATTTGATTGTAGGCAATACACACGCAGGCCCTGACAATCCACAGATGTTCGAGGTCACACGCGACAAGAAAGTCGTGTGGCAATTTAAGAACATGGAAATTTTTGGAAATAATTTAGTGGCGGCGACGGTGGTGAATTTGAAGGGGAAAATTATTCACTAAATTTCAAAACCTTTGGGGGCGCAAAACAAATCAGCTAAACGTTCTGCGCTCCAATTATCTACAATTTAGGCTTCAGTCAAACAGCTCATTCCTCACAATAATTTAAGTACAGAGCCTGTACTTCAACCGATTTCTGACTTCAATCAGGCAAATTGAAGATAGCTAAATACTTGCATTCAAATTACTTTTAACATTTTTTATCAAAATGACCGATTTTTACTAGACCGGTCAACGAGGTTTAATGGATAATGATTATGCAGATGCACAATGCTTTGATTGTCTGAAAATTAATGTTAATGGAGAGAAAACATTAATTTAAGTAACGTCATTTTCTGTGGCGCGTACCAACAAAGTATCCCCCCTCACTGCATGTTGGGACAAAGGTGTTTCACGTAGCAACTTGTTCTATATTCCTGAGGAACAAAAGTTACATTTTATTGAGACTGGCTAATCGAAATTATCGCCTGAATTTATTCTGAAGATACCTGCCATCAATCTTTCGGATAAGTCAGCAAGGCGGCAAATGCCATGAGCAAGAACAAAAATCCATTTTTGCAATTAGTTAAGCTTGCAATCATTGCTGGTGGCAGCGTGGTGTTGGCGACAGCTATTTACCGACTAACTTTTAGTGTGCCGGATCTGCGCTACCTCGTGCTTTTCGGACTCGCTATGGTGGTCTCGTGGCCTGGCTTTAAATTCCCGATGAATGCCGCCGAGCCATTGTTTTTTCTGGTGCTGCTGGTTTATGGAGCGCCAGCCGCTATTTTGCTTTCGACCATGGCGACATTGGTTGCTACTCGGACACTGCTCAATCAGGATCGGCTGTTATATTTTTCCAGTATCGGGCAATCCGCACTTTCCGCCGCCGCGACAGGGCTGGTTATCAATTATCTGCTGCCAGCATTGGGGCAAACTCCACAATTTATCTCAGACCCGTCAATTCCAATTATTAATGTTCTGGCCTGGATGGCCTGGACACGGTTTTTATTTTATGCGGACTGGCCTGCGGTGGCGGAAGCCCTCCGAAATCATAAAATCCGGGTAAGCTTTGCTGACGGGCAATGGCTGAACAGCTTTGTCGCCTATTTTGGCGCGGCCTTTACGGCGGGCGTAGTATTGCTCATCGCCAGAGAGCAGAAAGCTTATGTCGCTTTGCTGAGTTTGCTAATCCTGGTAATTTTTTACTTTGCCTATCGCCATTTCAAAGAAAAATATATTGAGAAGTACAAATCTGTTCAGCACAAAGCGGATGAAATTTCCGAATTGCACCTGCGGACGATTGAAGCATTAGCTGGTGCGATTGACGCCAATGGCTCGCAGTCATCAATTCATTCACAATGTATTCAGCTTTACACTGAAGGGGTAGGGCAATCGCTGGAGTTACCTGAGCCGGAGTTGAAGGCCTTACGGGCGGCTTCAGTTTTGCGGGACATCGGGAAACTGGCAGTACCGGATTATCTGCTCCATAAATCAGAAAATTTAACCGAAGCTGAGCTGGAAAAGATTCAATTGCACACGGTGGTTGGGGCCAGCATTTTGGAGCGCGCCGGATTCCCCTATCCGTTAGTGCCTGCGGTCAAGCATCACCATGAACATTGGGATGGCACGGGTTATCCCGACAGGTTATGTGGTGAGGCGATTCCGATTACCGCTCGTATTTTGGCAGTGGCAGATGATTTTGATGCGGCTTTTAGCAAAAATCCGGGACCATTTGCACGCAGTGAGGCGATTAATCTTTTGCTCCGCGAAAGCGGTCACAAATACGATCCTGAAATTGTCCAAACTTTTCTGGAAATCTTACCGCAGCTTGAATCACAAGTTGCACTACTTGACATTCTGCCTCGCAATGCCAATCAATCGGCTTTTGTAGCTACTCTGCAAGCCAGCGCCAAACCCGCTTATTATCTGGACGAAATTCGGAGTGCGCGGCAGGAGGTAACGGAACTGATTGATCTGGCCAGAGCCTTGAGCAGCACACTGAACATTGAGGAAGCTGTCTCAATCATTGTTTCGCGCCTGAGCCGTCTGATCAATTGTGATACTTATGCCATCTATTTATACGATGAGAGCAGTAATACTGCTTATGTAAGAGGTGCGGTCGGATTGCATGCCGATAAACTGGTCTCACAACGAGTGACGGTCAGGGAGAATACGGTCTGGCATGCATTAGCCAAAAATCAACCCGCGTATTCTTCCGAGGCGGCGCAGGAGTTAACGGAATTTGATCCAAAAATTCAACAGGCGTTCAAGTCAATCGCGGTTTATCCCTTAACCAAGGCGGGGAAAATGCTGGGCGCAATTGCGTTGTTGAGTTCTGCGCCGAATAGTTACAGCAATGAACATTCACGGGTGATCGAAATTGTTGCGCCCCTTGCCGCCGATGCCCTGTTCAATGCCATGACTTACCGCGATACCGAGGCGCGCGCTTTGACAGATGCGCTGACGGGATTGCCCAATTCGCGGTATCTGGTGACTTCCTTTGAGCAGGAAAGTTATCGGGCCGAACGTTATGCCACGACGATGGCGATGTTGATGATTGATCTGGATGGTTTCAAGCTGGTCAATGATACTTTCGGGCATCAGGCCGGAGACCATGTGTTGCGGGAAGTAGCGAGATGTTTGAAACAGGAATTGCGTGCGGGTGATCCGCTAATTCGTTATGCCGGGGATGAATTTATTGCGCTCCTGCCTTATGCCGAAGAACGCTCAATCGGTGACCTGATTGCTCGTATTCAGAGACATCTGGAGGCATATAGATTTCCTGTTAATGGTATTGAAGTGCGGATCGGAGCGAGTATCGGCTATGCGATTTATGGTCGTGATGGGCGGACATTAGATGAGTTGATGAAGGTGGCGGACATAGCCATGTATCGCAATAAATCGGTGCGTAAGAAGCAAATCAAACCCCGGACGATTAAGACACAAAACAAAGTCAATAAAGATACTAAAGAAGTCGGAATAATTTTCGACGAAGCTGTAGCTTCCTGAAGCTTGAGCCTCAGCAATTCATGACAAACTAAATTTTACCTGCGTGCCACGTGTGAAGCCAAATTTTTTGGCGGCTGAATCCTGCCACAACGCAACTTCCCAATAACCCGCGCTTCCCATATAGGCGAATAAATTTTTAGTTCCGCTATGTTGGGCAAAATGTGTTCCAAAGCTGTCAACTCTTTGCTCTCCAATTATCATTTGAGTAGTGGAATTTACCTGACTCAACTTCAACTCATTTTCAGTCAGATTGGTAATGCAATTTCCGAAATGATCCAGATGGATTATCTCGCCTGTTATATCTCGATTAGAAATCTGCGGGCGCGGTAAATTCAGGCGAATGTAATCGTTGATTTCTGCGCCAAAAATTTCCGGTGTTAAGCCTTTCGACAACCAGGCAGCGATGGGCGCAAACACGTCACGTCCGTGAAAAGTTGAACTGCTGCCAGAACGGAAAAACTCTGTCTTACTGACCTGAAAAACGCGCACAGATTTTTCGCGCTGATAAATATAACTGAAAATTCCGTTATCCGGCCCCACGAAAAAATGCTTTCCCGCCGCAACAATTATCGGGCGACGAACAGAACCAACGCCGGGATCAATGACAGCCAGATGGACCGTTCCTGCCGGAAAATTGTGATAACAGATGCCGAGCGTGAAGGCTCCAGCCTGAATATCCTGCGCGGGAATCTCGTGCGTGATGTCAATAATTGTAGCCTGAGGATTAAGCGAAAGGAGCACGCCTTTGACCGCTGGAACAAAATAATCAGCCGTGCCAAAATCCGTAAGAAGGGTAATCATTTGCAATCAGGAAGACGGAAAACGGAAGAGAATTTAAAGCAACCCTGAAGCGTTGGTTCATCTGTTTATTCTCTTCCGTTTTCGCTGTTAACGTTGCGGTTTGCCCATGGAGCGAATCATCATTTCTGTGCCCGTATCGAAAATAATTTCCTTGCCACTTTGCACATAAACTGAACCCGCGCCAGCGGCTCCGCCCAGCACTGCGCCAATCGCTGCGCCCTTACCACCGCCCGCTATCGCGCCAATCACTGCGCCCACGGCTG
>JAYSTY010000055.1:0-10213 GCA_043719385.1 Blastocatellia bacterium
TTCGCAATGCAGAGGTCAGGAGTTCGACCCTCCTCAGGTCCACCAAAGATTATAAAAGGCAGGATTAATTTCCTGCCTTTTGTGTTTCAGATCAGTTCCTATATAAATTGCAGCCGTCGCTGATGAACGAAAAAGTACAGTTAATCCAACCCGTATTGAAAAACGAAGTGTTGCTTGCC
This sequence comes from Blastocatellia bacterium, assembly GCA_043719385.1. Taxonomy (GTDB): domain Bacteria; phylum Acidobacteriota; class Blastocatellia; order RBC074; family RBC074; genus JAFDVL01. Next base: position 180 of record JAYSTY010000055.1, read on the forward strand.
GACATCAAAAATGCTCAGGCCAAGCCTGGCGAATTACATTTGTGGTGGCTGGGGCAATCAGGATTTTTGCTTCAATGGCGTGGTAAACATTTACTCACTGATCCGTATCTTTCGGAATCGCTCACCAAAAAATATTCAACTACGGATAAGCCGCACACGCGGATGACGCAGTGTCCAATTGATCCGGCGCAGCTTGATTTTATTGATGTCGTCACGTCTTCGCACAATCACACGGATCATCTTGATCACGAAACGCTGTGGCCTTTGATGAAGGCGAATCCCGATTTATCCATGATCATCCCCGAAGCGAATCGCGCTTTTATCGCGGATCGTTTGCAGTGCGATCCGCATTGGATGATGGGAGTCAATGACGGAACTTCAATCACCGTCAAAGGCTTCACGTTCACAGGACTAGCGGCAGCGCACGAAGAATTAGAGCGCGACGAGAATGGAAATTTTCGCTGCCTCGGTTATTTGATCACGTTTGATGATTGGACAATTTTTCATCCCGGCGATGCGATTCCCTACGATGGAATGGTAGAAAATTTATTGCACTATGCGAACGGCAGAACGATTGATATTGCGCTGATGCCGATCAATGGACGCCTCCCTGAACGCCGCGTGACCGGAAATTTCTGGGGCCGCGAAGCCGCGCAATTCGCCCATGACATCGGAGCCAAAATTGTCATCCCGATGCACTATGAAATGTTCACGTTCAATACAGAAACGCCGGAAGAATTTGTGCGGGAGTGTGAGGGGCTGGGGCAAAATTACAAAGTACTGAAGTGTGGAGAACGATGGAGTGCAAAGGAATGATGAACTCTTGCCGAGAACGCGAAAACATTGTGTAATAGTACCGCTCTAACAATTCTCAAAATCATCAAAGGAATCTAGCAAGATGAAAATCACTCGACGTAAATTCATTGCCTCTTCCGTAGCGACTACGTTTGCGATGTCTACCAGCAAGTTCCGTATCCTCGGCGCGAATAATCGTTTGCGGATTGGCATCATTGGTTGCGGTGGTCTTGCGACAGGCTCGCATATGCCGGCGCTGATGAAGATGAAAGAATCTGACAATATTGAACTCGCCGCCGCGTGCGATGTCTACCAGCCGCGCCTTGATAATATGGTGAAGGAAACGGGCGCGAAGCCGTTCAAGCAGTACAAAGAATTGCTCGCGCAAAAAGATATTGATTATGTCGCCGTCGTGACGCCTGAGCACTGGCACGCGCAAATGACGCTGGACGCTTTGGACGCAGGCAAGCATGTCTATTGCGAAAAGCCGATGACGTGGTCAATTGAGCAGGGGAAAAAAGTTGTTGCCAAAGTCAAAAGCACGGGCTTGAAAATGCAGGTTGGTGTGCAGGGCATGTCTGATGATTCTTATGAGACAGCGGCGCGCTACATCAAAGAAGGCGCACTTGGCAAAGTCGTAGCCGCGCAGATTGATTATTCGCGCAATTACAAAAAAGATTTCTGGTCAGGCGATTATGATCCCAACTGCAAGCCCGGCGTAAATCTGGATTGGGAAGCGTTTCTCGGCCCTGCTCCGAAGCGTCCATTTGATCCCGACAGATTTTTTTACTGGCGCAGATACTGGGATTATTCCGGTGGCATCGCGACAGATTTATTTGTGCATCGCATCACGCGTTTGATTCGCGCACTGGATTTGCATTTCCCTGACAAGGTCGTTGGTACAGGGGGCAAAAATTATTTCACGGAGAGCAAAGCCGAGATTCCTGACACGTTCAATATGATGTGTGATTATCCCGGTGGAATTAATTTGACGGTGATGTCTTCGATGGCGAACGACACGCCGATTCCGCACGTGATTCGCGGTCACGAAGGCACATTGGAATTTACGAACACAGGCTTCATTATCCGTGAGCAACGCTACAAGGTGAACGATGCTACGCCGCGTCCTGACATTATTCATAAGAAAACCGGAGCTGAAGATATTCTGCTCCATCATCGCAATTTGCAGAACGCCATTCGCAGCAATGAGGCTTTGAAGTGTGATTCGACCACTGGCTATTACGGCATCGTAGCGGTGCGCCTCGCGGTTGAATCCTATCGCAAGCGCAAATATATGGCGTGGGATGCGGGACGCGAAAAAGCAGTTGAAGCAAAGGCGTAAGTAAGCGACAGGTGATAAGATGGCGGCTAAAGATTTTTTCCATTCTCACGTCAAAAATGCCCTGATTAAAGATGGATGGACGGTGACAGATGATCCCTTGCCGATCAAATGGTTAGGGACTACGCTGCAAGTTGATTTGGGGGCAGAGAAAGTATTTGCGGCAGAAAAAGATGATCGGCAAATTGCGGTTGAAGTCAAAAGCTTCATTGGTGCTTCAAAAATTGATGATTTGAAAGATGCGATTGGGCAATTTATTTTATACCGCTCTGCAATGAAGAAGACCTTTCCGAAGCGAGAATTATTTTTGGCAATCCGCGATGCCGCATTTGCCAACACCTTCGAGCAGCCAGAAGGAGAAATTCTACGCGAGGAAGAAACCATCAGGATTATCGTGTTCAATGCTGAGAAGGAGATCGTAAAATGGATAAGTTAGCTCATTATCGTGATGTGATCGAAGAAGCACTGCAAAGAATCGTGCAACTGACTGAATCAGCGCATACGAAAACACCATCGCTGCGTGATAAAGCGGTGCTTGATCGAAAAGTTGACAGCTATTTGATTGTCCGCGAAGGTTGGGACGGGCCACAGCATGTCAGCCGGATCGTGGTTAATCTTGAAATTCTAAATGACAAAATTTGGATTCAGGAAGACTGGCTTGAACATGGCATTGCGCACCTGCTGGAAGAAGCCGGGGTTCCTAAAAATGAAATTGTTCTGGGCTTCCAATCACCAGAGATTCGCTCATTAACGGACTATGCTGCCGCATAAAAACAGGAGCAAGAATAAAAAGTGTTCAGGACGAACGCAGGATTGATTTTGGTAATAATAAAACAAGTAATGGCGAGAGCTGTTATCTTAAGTTTCACTCTCTCCGTATTTCTCTTTCTCACCGACTTAGCATTTGCACAAACGAATCCACCCGCAAAATCCACAGAAAAACCTGCTGAGAGTGAAAACAAAGACGCGCCCAAACGCAGCGATGTCAACGTGCTCGGCAAGACAGACTCGGCTTCCGGTGAAAGTCGTCGCAACGAAAATGTGCAGTTCAATTTGATTGATAACAATTCGCTGAAAGAATCGAATTTGCGCCTCGGAACCTCGGCAACAATTACTTCTGAATTTGTGGTAGATAAAAATTATTTCGGTTCAGAATTCGGCACTGCGCCAAAAGCTTCGATCACGATTCCGATAGGAATTAAAGCTGGAATGCACGGCGAATTGCGATACTCGCACGTTAACAGTATTTTCAATGCGCGCTCATTTTTTCAGGTAGGTTCGGTCAAGCCTTCGCGCGAAAATGAGTATGGATTTAATTTCGGCTCTGCTCTCTGGCGCAACACGAAATTATTTATAGACGGCGGTCAAACAAAAATTCGCGGCAGCGTTAACGGCAACGTCCTTGTCCCCAGGCCTGATGAACGAACTCCGCTGACAACTGATCCTGCGGCGTATGCAATCATTGCTCGTTTCCTTGCGGCGTATCCTAAAGAATTGCCCAACCGCACAGAAATCAATGCTCGTGCCCTCAACACGAACGCTCCGCAATCCATTGATAATTCACAGGCAAATATCCGCATAGATCAAAAGCTGCATAGCAATAATGATTTAATTTTGCAGTATCAATTTTCCAATCAAAAAGTCCTCGCCTTTCAATTCATCGCCGGCCAAAATCCGAATACTGATAATAAGACGCACCTTGCAAGAATTGCGTGGACGCGCCAATGGAATCCAAACACGGTCAGCAGTTTTACGGTGACCTATGACCGCCTGAAATCAGTACTAAAAGCTGACAAAAATGCGGTCGGGCCATTTGTCTTAATTCAGGGGCTGACGGTGCTTGGCCCTGAAGGTACGATTCCGATTAATCGCGTTCAGAACCAAATTAAATATGGCGGACAAGTACGAAACTTGTTCGGCAATCACACGTCAACGATTGGCTTCAATCTGATTCGCAGACAAATCAACGGCATCGAATCCGACGCGCATCGTGGCGTATTTTCAATCAGCAATGACTTCGGGCGTGATGCAATTACCAATTTGCGCATGGGGACGGCGACGCAATATTTGGTTTCACTCACGCCAAATTTGAATCGTGGTTTTCGGTACTGGGACATGCTTTTTTTCGCAGGCGACAATTGGCGCATCAGGCAAAAACTATCTATGAATTTTGGCTTGCGCTATCAACCTGTGACGAAGCCGATTGAAGTCAACAATCTGAACAAAATTGCTTACGACAGCGACCTGAATAATTTTGCACCGAACTTTGGGTTCGCGTATCAAATGCCAAAATCTCTGGGAACATTACGCGCCGCCGCCGGAGTCCATTTCGGTGAAATTTTTACGCCGACATTTCAGCAAATTCGCTTCTCTCCGCCCGGCAATTACAAAGTCACAATCCCTTCGCCCAACATTGTGAATCCACTGGGCACAGGCCCGATTTCATTGGCGCAACCGAATCTTTATGCGCTTGATCCCAAGCTCGCCACACCATATTCCTATCAATACAATTTAAGCTGGGAGCCGAACACCGAAAGGCTTTTGACGAAGCGCGTGAAATTGCAGCTTGGTTATGTCGGCAGCCGTTCGCACAAATTATTTGTGATGTGGTATCTCAATCGCGGGCGTCCGGTTTCAGGCATTGATCAAATCACGAAAACCATCAATCAGCGCCGCGCAAATCAGGAATATTCCGACATTCGTTTGATTGTGAATGGCTCACGCGGATATTTCGATGCAGGACGCGCTTCCGTAATTGTTTCAAGCTGGAAAGGCTTTTCAACCGATGCGTCATACTGGTTCAGCAGAGCGATAGATTTAGGGGCAAATTATTTAAATACCGCTTACGATAACGATTCACGCACGTCGCGCAGCCAGTCCGAATTTGAAACGCACAAGGACATGAAAGGCCTGAGTTTGTTCGATCAAACCCACGCATTTTTATGGCGTGCGAATTATGCGCCAACCGCCCCCAAAGAATTTTCCTGGCTGCAAAAAAGCATCAACGGCTGGAATGTTTCGACGATAGTTTTAGTCAAAACCGGTATTCCCTTTAACGTAGTCACAGGCTCTGACGGCCCGGGTTTCGGCAACGTAGACGGCAACGGAGGCGACCGTCCGAACCTGCTTGATCCCACAATTTTAGGCCGGACAATTTCAAACCCTGATACCTCAAGAATGCTGTTGCCACGTGCGGCATTCGCTACGATCAAGCCGACAGACACGCGCGGGAATTTAGGCCGCAACGTCTTCCGCAAAGGCCCGATTCATAACGTCAACGCTTCCTTGTCGAGAGCGTGGGAATTCCAGCACAGCGTGCGCTTGACCTTCCGCGCCGAATCCATAAATTTATTCAATACGCCACAATTCGCGGAGCCAGGATTTGAATTAGGCAATCAGAATTTCGGACAGATTACGAATACATTGAATGATGGGCGGACTTTCAGGTTTGGGTTGCAGGTGGGTTGGTAAAAGTAAGGGGAATTACCGATTGCTCAAAAATTCAAAGCTGTTTTGCATTAAATAAAATCGCGGTTGCCTTAAGCCTGCCTTCTCGCCTGAAGTTGCTCAGCAGCAAGCTTTTCATAAAGTGCCTCTTCTCGTGCAATATTGGCATCAATTTCCGCCTGGTTCGTATGATAAAAAGCCAGCGCCGCATAAACTTGTGCAATGGACAAACGCTCAAATTGCTGAACAATTTCTTCTGCCAAAAATCCCTGTTTGTAACAAGTCGCAATTGCGCTTATCGGTACACGCGTCCCGTCAAGGTGTGGACGGCCTCCGACTATTCCCGCCGTACAAATAATCATTGATCCAATATTAGTATTCATAAAGTTACTTCGCGATTTACAAAACGACGAGCGCGTGTGCTTTGGCAAGTCGCATAATGTGTTCTATTTGCAGAAAATGTTCAAGCTCAGCCTGCTCAGTCGAATTCAGTCCATCGGTTTTGGATTTGAATACTAAGTTCTCGACGCGATCATTTGTTTCTGGCGCAGGATGATAGGCAAGTACCGCTTCAGGCTGGATTCCAGCCACGATGAAGTTGACGAAATCTTCGTAAGCTCTCGAAACAATCATAGTAAACCTCACATTAAATTTACGCCTGTTATCCTAACTCAATCTGCCGTTCACGCAAATATTTGATTTTGTCGCGTAATTCAGCGGCTTTTTCAAACTCATATTTCTTCGCAGATTCACGCATCTCGAATTCAAGCTGCATCACTGTCTCTTTGATTTTGGACGGGCTGTAATCGTCGAAGGCTTCCAGATTCAACGGTACTTTGAAGTAATCGGCTTCATACGCGGTCACGAGCGTTGCGTCAATTGGTTTGATGATGGATTGCGGCGTGATGCCGTGCTCTTTGTTGTAAATGATCTGTTTGGCGCGGCGGCGCTCGGTTTCGCCAATTGCGCGGTTCATTGAATTGGTCATCTTATCAGCGTACAAAATTGCTTTACCGGCAGAGTTTCTCGCGGCTCGTCCGATGGTTTGAATCAGGGCGGATTCGCTGCGCAAAAATCCTTCTTTGTCGGCATCTAAAATTGCCACTAAAGAAACTTCGGGCAAGTCTAGGCCTTCGCGCAGAAGGTTGATGCCGACCAGCACATCGAATTCGCCCCGGCGCAAATCGCGCAAAATTTTGATGCGTTCGAGCGTGTCAATTTCGGAGTGCAGGTAACGAACTTTGACGCCCAGATCAGCATAATAATCACTCAAATCTTCTGACATTTTTTTCGTCAACGTCGTGACCAGGACGCGCTCATTTCGTTCTACTCTAATTCGCACTTCGTCGAGCAAATCATCAATCTGGCCGCGCACCGGACGAACTTCGACTTCGGGGTCAAGCAATCCGGTGGGACGAATTACCTGCTCAATAAATTCACCGCCCGCCTGCTCCAGTTCATACGGCCCCGGCGTCGCGGAAACGTAAATCACCTGCTTTGTGCGCTCTTCCCATTCAGCAAATTTCAGGGGGCGATTGTCCATTGCTGATGGCATCCGAAAGCCGTAATCCACCAGCGTTTGCTTGCGCGAGCGGTCGCCGTTATACATCCCGCGAAATTGCGGAATTGATTGATGACTTTCGTCCACGACGACCAGCGCATCGGCGGGCAGGTAATCAAATAAGGTGGGCGGCGGATCGCCGATGTTGCGGCCTGTTAAGTGGCGGGAATAATTCTCTACGCCGCGACAAAAGCCGAGCGAATTGAACATCTCAAGATCGTACATCACGCGCTGATGGAGGCGATTGGCTTCGACAGTTTTCCCTTGTTCGATCAGTTGTGGCTCCCACCATTCAAGTTCTGCTTTGATCGTTTTGACGGCGCGTTTGACGGTTCCCATTGGCGTGACGTAATGCGACTTTGGATAAATCGGGACGCGGCTGGAATGTTTTTGAATGACTTCGCCGAGGAGCGGGTCAATCGTGGAAATTGTATCAATTTCATCCCCGAATAATTCCACGCGAATGGCCTGATCCTGATAGCTCGGATAAATTTCGATCACGTCGCCGCGCACTCGAAAATGGCCCCGCGCAAACTCAATATCGTTGCGCTCGTACTGTAATTCGACCAGTTTTTTCAGAATATCTTTGCGACTGATTTTCTGGCCTGGTTCGAGGAATAACATCATCCCGAAATATGCGCCTGGATCACCGATGCCGTAAATTGCCGACACGGACGACACAATCAACACATCGCGCCGCTCGAATAATGAGCGCGTCGCCGACAACCGCAAACGATCCAGATCATCGTTGGTGGTCGCTTCTTTTTCGATGTAAGTGTCGGAGGAGGCGATGTACGCTTCGGGTTGATAGTAATCGTAATAGCTGACGAAATACTCGACGGCATTGTGTGGGAAGAAGCCTTTGAACTCCTGATAAAGTTGCGCCGCCAGCGTTTTATTGTGTGCCATCACGAGCGTCGGGCGATTCACTTTTTCGATGACTGACGCAATCGAAAAAGTTTTACCGCTGCCGGTGATGCCTAACAAAACCTGATGTTTTTCGCCGGAGTTGAGACCTTCAACCATGGCTTTAATGGCGGCGGGCTGATCGCCTTCAGGCTGGTAATCGGAAACGAGTTGGAATGGTCTGGACATTTGCTCTCCCCCTTATGAGTTAGCTGCTATTTTGACGATGCTTCGCAAACAGACAATTATACGCGGTGCGCGGGAGTTGGGGCAAATGGCTGCTAAAACGTATATCCAATCGCCAAATTATAATGCCCGGAGGATGTCCGCCGGGCGGTGTAATCAGTCCAGAGCCGCCGATATTCCAGCGAGACAAGGAAATTTTGCTGCAAGCGCCAGATGAAATTCGCGGAGGCGGATTGATTTTTCAGGCGCGTGAAACTGGTTGTCGAGCCGGAAAAAATATCGCGATTGCGCGGGTCTTCCTGCCCATACGCTACATTGAAATCGAGGTTTTGCCGTGCTTTGAATGAGAGTTGTGACCAGCCGCCCGTGGCGTAAACACCACGAATTTGCGAGGCCGGATTACTGAGTAAACCCGTTACCACATAGAGCCGATCATTTCTGCCGCCGGAGGATTCCCCCAAATTATTGGCACGTCCAAGATAAGCTTCACCGCTTAGCTCAAAGCGGCTACCCAGGGGAATTGACCAATCGGTGGTGAGCGCATAAGAATTTACTTTGCGCCCCAATGAAAATGAGCGGCGATGAAAATATCCGCCCACGCCAATTTCCAGGCTGCGATCAGAATCAAGCGCGTGACTAAAAGCAAGGCGTGATTCGTAGCCGGGGCCACCTTCGATCACTGCGCCCTGCACATTTTCTCCGAATGGCATCATCAGCCCGCCCTGTAATTGCAATTCTGAACCGTCACCAATTTTTACGCGATGTTCGGCAATAATTTGTGGTCGCCATTGCCATAAATTTCCGGCTCCGGTAAAGGGAGCAAACCACAGCGCTGCGAGCGAGGTTGGATTGCGCGGAGAAATCATCGGCCCGCGCTGTCCCACAATCAATGAAGTTTTTTCCCAGTCAAGGCGTGCCGAGGCCGTTAAGATGCGAAATGAACCAAGCACATCGCTGCCACTTCCGCCCCAAAAATCGAATTCAGTTTCGGCGCTGATGCGTGCATTGCCTAATTTCCGGCTCAGGCGCGGCCCCTCCAATTGGAAGCCGATGCGGCTTTGACGCAAAGTGGCACCAACATTATTTTGGTTAATTGCAGCGCCTGGCGGAGGAGCCGTCAGCGGCACATCATTCAGTGAGGAATCTTTGGTATTAAGGAACGTATTCGCCAAAATCATGCCGGTTAATTTTATGCGAAACCTCGAATCACTTTCGACTTTGGTTTGCGCGTGTTCTTTGATTTGCGCGGCGTTCACTTCGACCTGTTCTTTCAATGTCTCAACTTCAGCCTGTAACTCTTTGGTGGGCGGTGGTTGTGGTAGTTCTGAAGGTGCGCGAACGAGGGAATTAGCTAAAGACTCTGCCTGCGGTTTTGGTGATTTTATTTCTGCCAGTTGTCCGCCCAAATTCGTGATGGCCTGGCGCAGTTGCACGAGTTCTTCTGTATTTTGTGCCAGTTGTTTTTGTAACTCTTCGTTTTTCTCGCGGGCGCGACGGGCTTCCACCTGAGCCTGCTCCGCCGCCTTTTGGGTCCGCAGCAAAAGCTCGGTAAATTCATCACGCCGGAGCTTTTCGCTGGGCGCGGTGGTTATTTTTCGAGGCTTCTTTTTTTGTGGAAGAGCCAGTGCCGGAGCGGATAAAACCCCGGCAATCAAAATGGTCAGAACCAGGGCAGGAAGCTTTTTCGTATTCATAAGATGTTCGTTGTCTGAGACTCATCAGAGCTTGCGGTCTCGTTGGAAATTCGCGGATGGAGTATCCCGGCACGTCAGGGAATGCGATTGGGAATTTTGGCGGATA
>JAYSTY010000541.1:0-4772 GCA_043719385.1 Blastocatellia bacterium
CGAGGTTTCGGTCGAAGTAAACGTTGATGCGGCGGCAGAGGTGGTGCAGACCAGTAGTTCGGGCAATATTGGAAATACTGTTGACCAGAAAACACTGGAAAGCTTGCCGATCATTGGCACACGCGGAAGAAATCCACTGGATTTATTAAACTATCAACCAGGGATCGTCAATGGTGCAAATACTGGTGGTGGCGTTCACGTTCACGGTTCGCGTGATCGTGCTTTCAACTTTACGCTGGATGGCATTGATATTAATGAATCAAGCGCCGGCGGTTCAAACTTTACGCCACTCCGCCCGAATCCAGATTCGATTCAGGAATTTCAAATTGCGACGACAAATTTTACGGCTGAGCTTGGTCGTAGCAGCGGCGCACAGGTCACCTTTGTCACGCGCTCTGGCACCAATCAGTTTCATGGCAGCGCGTTTGAGTATTACCAAACACCACGCTTTGCTGCGAATGGTTATAGCAACAACCTGAATGGACGCGCGAAGGATCAATTCGTCCAACATATCTATGGCGGAAGTTTCGGCGGGCCGTTGTTGAATCCCGGCTTTGGCGAAGGTGGCAAAGGCGCTCGCTGGATGCGAGACAAAGCATTTTTCTTTGTGAATCTGCAAAAGCTTGCGGCGTATGACACGGCGCTCGTGACCAGAACGGTCTACACCCAAAGCGCACGAAATGGACTTTACCGTTATGTCTCTGGCAATACGACAGCGGCAACACCTGCGCCTTTACAGAATGCTGTAGCGGGAACAGCTACGCCATCAGTGACAGCGAGCGGAGCGCCTGTTTATGCAGCTTGTGGCTCTCCCGCAGTTTTCCCGTGTATGAATTCGGTAAATTTCTTAACCAATACCGGCGCATTGGCATTTGACCAAAAAACTTCCGGGATTTTAAATGCCATGCCGCTGCCCAATAATTTTTCTTCCGTTGGGGACGGATTGAATACCGCCGGATTTGACTTCGGCTCCCCACAACATGAGAAGCAATATGATTTTGTTTCCAAGTTTGATTTCAAGCTTAACGATAAAAATGGATTTTATGTGCGTTATGCGCAAGGGTCACAAACTTCGCTGGGTGATTCAGGCAATGGCGGACGACCTGTTTTTCCCAACACTGGAAATTTAGTTAATACTTTCCGTACACCTAAAAATTTGGCTGTTAACTATCGGTGGTCGCCCAGCCCAACCGTCACTAATGAATTTCTCTTTGGGATGAATAAATTTGCGTTCAGTTTTAATACGCCGAACCCTGATCCAACCTTTCCTTTTTCATTTAATTTAGCTTCCACACCAAATACGAATTTTTCCTATAACGCCCGACGTTTGCGAACGTGGCAATGGGTAGATAATATTACCTGGGTCAAACAAAACCATGTTTTAAAAGGCGGGATAAACTTTAGGTTTGGTCGCCAAATTGATGACCGATCATCAGTCTCAGGTACCAATATTGAGCCAGTTGTTTCATTAAATGCACCGACGACTACATTCGCAAGTTATACGACGATTCCTACCACTACGGCAACCGTTGCTGTTCCGGGTTTGCAAGCGACTGACTTAACGCGCTTACGTTCTACAATTAGCGATTGGTACGGGAAATTTGGTTCCATCAGTCAGGCGTTTGTTTCTGATCCCAATAATCCGGGCGCCTTTGCTCCGGCAGGAACCCGCTGGAATTTCACTGCTTTCTATCCTGAATACGATTTTTACTTTCAGGATTCATGGCGCGCGAAACCGAATCTTGTTTTCGATATTGGCTTGCGTTATGAAGTGAAATTATCGCCCTCGTCGGGCGGCAGACCGATCCTCGCGCCTGATAAACCATTTGTCGCTGGCGCCGCCGCCTCAAACACCCTGACCTGGGTTGAAAAGAAATTATTCCAAAATGATACGAATAATTTTGGACCATCAGTCGGAGTTGCGTGGGACCCCTGGAAGAACGGTAAGACCTCGTTCAGAGCCAACTACCGCTTAAATTATGATCGGTTCCCGTCACAGCTTTTTGCCGCCAACATTTTCCAGAATGCTCCCGGCAATACGTTGTCAGCGTCAGATCAATCGAGCTTCGCACAAAATGGTGGCTTACTCCGCAACCTTGCGCCAGTGGTTGCGTTGCTTGTTCCTAACGGAACGCCCAGCGCTTTGCGAACACCTGTAAGCCCTAGTAATACGAGTCTCACGTTGATTGATCCAGCCACGCGTTACCCGGAGATTCATTCGTGGGTGATGAGTTTCCAGCGCGATCTGTGGAAGGATACGGTTTTAGAAGTGAACTATATCGGCAAACGAGGCGTTCATTTATTTGGCGGCTATGATTCAAATCAGGTGAACCTGAATGCCACTGATGCACGTTGCCCCGGTCAGACGTTTTTACAGGCTTTCACTGCCGTTCAGAATGGCGACGCGCAAGTATGTTTGGCCGGCTATTTAATCGCTGGCGCGAACACGGTGGCAAACACTACGGCGTTCCGCTCGACTGCACAATTTGCTACGCAATTAACACCAGCACAAAATGCAGTCGCTGCAGTCGCGCAAACGTTATCGCAAAGAACAGGGACACAGTCGCTGGTGACCAACGGATTTAGCCCGACATTTTTCCAGCGCTACACGCAGTTTTTAGGTGCGGTAAACGTGCTGGATAGCAATGACGTTTCTCGCTACAACGGCTTGGAAGTAATCTTGAAACGTCGCTTTATTAAAGGCGTAGCTTTTCAGGTGGGCTACACACTTTCCAAGTCAACAGATACTCGTTCTTTTGATCCCACGTTCACAACGGTTTCACGCGCTAACAATCAGTCAGCCTCAAGCACGCCTTATGATATCAATAATCGTAGATTAAATAATTCGTGGTCAGATTTTGATCGTCGCCATGCCATTCAATCTACGTTTGTTTTTGAACTGCCGTTTGGTGTCGGGAAAAAATTTGCCTCCGGCGTTTCCCGCGCAGTGGATAACATTATTGGCGGCTGGCAAATCGCAGGAGGCTTCAACGTTGCTTCGGGACGACCTTTCACCGTGTATTCAGGTTTCCTGACCAACGGCAATGTGGTTCAATCAACCGCGAATTGCAATGGTTGTGCGCGCGATGTCGGTAAAGTGGTGCAGGAAAACGGAACAAATTACTGGTTTGATGCAGCAACGCGCGCGCTCTTTACCAGTAATCCAACTGTTGCTGGTTCAAATGGCACGACTGGACGGAATTACTTTCTGGCTCCGCGTCAATACCAGCTTGATACCTCATTTTCCAAGGAATTCAGCATTACGGAAAAGGTGAAGTTTGATTTACGAGCGGACGCCAGAAACTTAACCAATACGCCAATTTTTGATCTTCCGACAGCTACTGCCAACTCAGCAACTTTCGGACGTATTCGTGATGGCGTAGCGAACAGGTCTCGTCAGATTCAATTATCAGGCAAGATTAGTTTCTAAGCTTACGCCGAAAGTGGGTCATTTCAGAATCAACCCTGCTCGCTACGGCTCGCGGTACAGTACCCCGAGCCGTAGCGACGGGGTAATTTTTTACGGGTAACAAAACTGGAGAAAACCATGTCTCGATTGCAAGATAGAATTGCTGTCGTGTCCGGTGCGGCGGCAGGGATTGGCAAAGCCGCTGCCGTGCGCCTCGCCGCTGAAGGCGCAAGCATCGAAATCCTCGACCTCAAAGACGCGGCTGAAACTGTCGCGGAAATTCGCGCCGCAGGCGGAATTGCGAATTCTGAAATCTGTGATGTAACCAACGAAGAGCAAATCGCAGCGGCGGTCAAAGCCATCGAATCGCGCCACGGTCGCGTAGACATTCTTGTGAACAACGCAGGAATTTTATCAGGGAAAACTCCGTGGTTCGAACTCTCGTATGAAGAGATGAATCGCTTCGTTCAGGTCAATTATCTGGGCTATTTTCTGGTCTCAAAAGCCATCTATCCGCTGCTGAAAAAAAGTCAGCATGGACGCTTAATCAACATCGCTTCACGTACATATTTTTTGGCAAATCCCGGGCAAATGGCGTACGTTGCGGCGAAGGGCGCAGTGATGGGGATGACGCGTGTGATGGCGAAAGAAATGGGTGACGATAATATTACCGTGAATGCTCTGGCTCCGGGCATGGTAGCGACAGAAGGAACGATGGCGCACTCCGGCGAAGAAGCTTTCAATCGTGTGATGAATAATCAGGCAATTAAAAAGCGCGTGACGCCGGAACATTTCGCCGGACTGATTGCCTTCATTGCCAGTGATGATGCCGAGATGATTACCGGGCAAATGATTTTGTGCGATGGCGGCGGATATTTGCATTGATGAATGTCCGACAATGCTGCCAGCTTGTCGGTGGGCTTACTCAACCATAGATTTCATCAAAAGCAACTTCCTCGTCAGGCATCCGACAAGCTGGCAGCATTGTCGGACATTCTTCTTATGAAACAAATACTGCTTGCCATTGGCCTTTTTCTTGGACTCGCATCTAATTCCTTCGCGCAAAATCTCACCTGTCCGCAACTCAAATCACTGAAACTCTCTGATAACACATCCATTGTGTGCGTATCCGAAGGTTGCAAAATACAAAGGAACCGGCAACAGCAACGAAGCTGAAAATTTCGCCTGCGTGCCTGCGTCGTAGCGCAACCAGCCATGGTTGCGACAGGCCTTGCGCTGCGCAAGGCCTAATCTATCCCATAACAAAATCCTGCGCAAAAAACGAATTCATCCGTGAAGGTTGCAAAGTTCAAATAGATCAGACTCTGCGAAGCGCAAAGCCTGTCGCAACCATGGCTGGATT
>JAYSTY010000542.1:0-4770 GCA_043719385.1 Blastocatellia bacterium
TTTACAAGACACGTTAAAAGGCGAAGTTTCCTTACTAACGTTCAATGATGAGAGTCAATTTATGCAGGATTGGACGGAGAATCGCAAAGAGGTAATAAATAACTTAGCGCTTCTTGATACCAGCAAATTTAAGCAGACATCAAGACTTTTGGATGCTTGTAATAAAAGCCTTATTCACTTTAAAAATGCGAAAAATCAAAAAAAGGTTATTTTAATAATCACTGATAGTGGCGATCTTAATTCTGTCACTAAAGCGGATGAACTTCGCCGCCTTTGCCAGGAGCAAAATGTAGTCATCCATACGATAGCGCTTTTTGATTCGGCAGACGACAGGAACATCACTACGGCACGATACGAGAGCTATGCGTCAAATAAGCAGATTGAAGAGCTAAGCTTTTTCTCTGGCGGAACTTATTTTCCAATTGTGTCAGCACGAGAATTAGAATCTGTATTTTCCAAAATTACTTCTTATACCCGCTATCAATATTTTATAGGTATTGAGCCATCTATTGTAAATAATGATGGCAAGCGTTATCGCTTAGAAGTTAAGGTTTTGTCTCCGCCGGGAAGTAATAAACTTACTGTGCGTTCTCGTGATTATTACTATGCAATTCCAAATAAGAAGTGACACGAGCATTATAAAAAAAGAGCAGGACATCAAATATCCTGCTCTCCCGAAATTAGTAATTTGTTCTGCGTTATTTTTTATTCTGGAAGAACCACGTCACGCCGATTAAGCCGACGTTCTGATCTTTGGACAGCGTGCCTTGTGAGGCGGTGAAAAAATCCTGGTTGGAAACTCCACGCCGAAACTCGAATTTGGAAATCAGATTATTCTTTAGCTTCACTTCCTGCGTCATCGTAAAACCGTGCAGGGTTTGTGACAGGCTGGTGTAAAAAGCGCTTAGGTCACGGAACGTATCGTAGCGTCCCGCCAGCGCCAGTCGCTCGGTGAACGCATATTTTGCATACCCTGCGACACCTGACCAGTGATCCCGTTGCAAACCCAATGTCGAACGGGTGTTGCCGTATACGAAATCTCCCATAAAGGTTAATTTATCAGTAGCGACATAGGTGGCCATCGTATCGAAAATATTCCGCCAGTTGCCATTGTCCAGACGATTTTCCGGCCCGGTCATATAGGTCTGGGAAAAATTGAATTTCTTACTCGGCGCAACGGCGACTGTAACGCCAAACGTTTTGCCGCTGTTGTTATCTCCGATTGAATCCCACGCATTGACTGCATAACCAGTAACCGACACCTTCTCATTGAAAGCATACTTGGCCCGCAAGCCGGTGTGATAAAAGGGCGCGTAATTGAACAGAAATGAGTGCGAGTAATTGAAGTTGTCTTTTGAATCTGTACTTTCTATTCCAATTGGCGTGGTGAATTTTCCGAAATCAACGGTCAATCCTTTCCCCAGCGGCGCGGTGTAACTGACATAGCCCTGCCAGAGAAAGCGCGTCGCTGTAAGTCCGTGCGCCCGATCATACGTTGACAATAACAAGTGCGAGCCTGGACCAGCAACCACATCAACTCTAAATCCAAAAGGGCTTTCCAGGGTGGAAGGCTTTTCCAGATTAAATTTGGCCATGCTGAGCGTCGGACGATTGTGACGCGGCTCCATATAAAATCCGGAATTTATATGGTCGTCCGGGCGATTAAAATTGTAAGTGTAATAACCGTCAAAAATCGCCGTCCATTGCAATTTTTTGACAAAGCTGGTCGAACCGGAATTCGGGTCTTTGTCAGGCGCAGGCGTTGGCGTCGGTGTTGGCTCCGGCGTGGGAGCAACTTTAGGCTCTGCGGTTTCGGATGGTGTCTTTGCTTCAGCCGAGGCTGAGCTTTCTGTTTGAGCGAGCAGAGGGGAATTAGGCGCAACGGCGCAAAACATAACAAACAAACTGGCAGTAATAAATTTTCTAATCACGAATAAACTCCTTTAGGCGGTGTAGAGAAAGCAAATACGGAGCCGATGTTTCAATGGGGTTGTGAACGGGAGGCCAAATACGAATGAGTAAATGGTTAAATGGGTCTGAAAATCAGGATGGGCTGATCCGAGGCTGGTGATAACCTACCATATTCCTGGCGCGGGCGAAATCGCAAAATTTGCGACCATGAGGTGACGAAAACTGCCACCAATAAGGCGTCAGAGCGGAAAAACATGATTGACTCGCTTTTCTTCGCTGGACAGTCGGAAAACAGCAGGCTAAGATGCACGATTTAACAGACTTGGCATAAGAGAGCGATGGATAATATTCAGCACAATGAGGTGACTCCTGGTTTAGCTCCTGACGTGATTGATAGTGAACCGCGCTTACGGCGCTTCACCCTGGCGTTAATTGTGCTGGGGGTCATTGCTGCGTTTATCTGGTCGGATTTGAAAATGATGCTCGGATTTGCGCTGGGCGGGATACTGAGCTTATTCAATGAGCGGTGGTTAAATGCAAGTACGAAGGCGATCCTTGAATTTGCCAGCGAGACCGGCAATCCGTCAGCGCCGAGTGCGTTAAAATTTATTTTTCGGATTGTGGTGATTGGCGTGGTTATCGTCAGCGCCGCGAAAACAGGTTATTTTAATTTACTTGGCGTAGGAATTGGCTTTACGGCGTTCGTCGGCGCGGCCATGATCGAAGCCGTTTATCAACTCATAACTTACAAAGATTAATCGTTATGGCATTGGCATTTTTAGCTTTTTTACAAGCACACGGAAGCACCGCAGAACACGTCGTTGAAGGCGCTGAAAAAGTGGCGGAACACGGCGAGCATGTACCCTGGCTGGTGGAGCAGGTGAATCATTTATTTGGTTCGGCAGTATTTTCTTTACAGCAAAATATTATGCCGCCAATTTACAACCTCTTCCACGCACACTGGCCTGGCGAAGGCAAAACTTTTGCGCAATATATGGCTGATGGGCAACTGCCGATCCCAACGCATATTGTGATGTTCCTGCTCGTCGTAATTATCGCGGTCGTCGTGCTGACAATTTTGCGCGGCAAGCTTTCGACGAATTCTCCCACCGGCAAGCAGCAAACGTTTGAAGTCGGCGTCGAATCCATTCGCAACCTGCTGACTGAATTGATTGGGCCGGCAGGCCTCAAGCACTTTCCTGTGATTGCGACATTTGCGATTTTGATTTTGCTGTCAAACCTGATTGGCTTTATTCCCGGTTTGATTTCACCCACTGCGAATTTGAATGTGACGCTGGCGCTGGCAATCACTTCGTTCCTTTACTACAACATTATCGGCATTAAAGAAAACGGCATTGTCGGTTATCTCAAACATTTTATGGGGCCGGTAATGTTGCTTGCACCGCTGATGTTTTTAATCGAAATTGTTAGTCATCTGGCCCGTATTCTCAGCCTGAGCTTACGTTTGTTTGGCAACATTTTTGGTGAAGAGCAGGTGGGTGGCGTGATCAATGGCCTGGTTCCCTGGGTCGTGCCGATGTTCCTGATGCCGTTATCGTTGTTAGCGGCGGTTTTGCAGACATTTATTTTTATCGTGCTTTCGATGTTGTACATCAGCGAAATGACGCACCACGACCATGAGCACGGACACGGTGAGACAGCGGCGGCGCACTAAAAAGTTTTGGATGCTGAAGGCTCTTTGCCTTTGTGGTTGATTCGTATCGCAGTAACCAAACGTTGGATGGAGCTTTGCCTTTCCCAAAAGAGCAATTGAATCCCTGGCGCTGGATTTATAACCTGAATCAGCCACGCGCAATTTAGTTCAGGCATCTTTATGAGGCGGAAACAAAATACAAATTGTTTCCAGATTTGGAAAAACGTTACTTAAACTCCAAGGAGAAAATGAAAATGAAGAAAGCACTCTTAGCAATTATTGGCATGATGTTCACGGTAATCCCAGCCCTTGCGGCTCCCAGCACCACGGGCGTAACTGACACAGGTTACGGTTATCTTGGGGCCGGACTTGGCATCGGCATTGCGGCTGGCGTTGCGGCGCTCGGTCATGGCAGAATCGCTTCCGCCGCTTGCGAAGGCGCCGCCCGTAATCCTGGTGCCGCCGGACGTATTCAAGTTATGATGTTGCTCGGCCTCGCGTTCGTCGAAACCTGCGTAATTTTCGCGCTGGTTATCATGTTCGTGAAAGTCGGCGTCTAAGCTGAAGTAAAATTTAGTGATGAAGCAAACGGCGCGACCCTCAAAGTTGCGCCGTTTATTTTTTATCAGTACCACCTGCGGGTAGTTGCCAGGCTTAGTTATGAACATCAAAATCTTCGACGACAAAATATTACTTGGGCAAGCCGCTGCCGAACAGGCTGCAACGGCAATTCACCAGGCTATCAACACGAATGGCAAGGCGCGCATCATCGCGGCTACAGGCGCTTCACAATTTGAATTTCTTGCGGCACTCACGAAATTCTCTGACCTTGACTGGACAAAAGTTGAGATGTTCCACCTTGATGAATACGTCGCTATGCCACTCTCGCATCCCGCAAGTTTTCGCAAGTATTTGCTCGAACGTTTCATCAACCCGACCGGCATCACCACTTATCATTTGCTCGCTGGCGAAGCGGATGCGGCTGAAGTGTGCGCGAATGCAGGCGCAGCAATTTCCTCCGCGCCAATTGATGTAGCCTTTGTTGGCATTGGCGAAAATGGTCATCTCGCATTCAATGACCCACCTGCGGATTTTGAAACTGAAACGCCGTATCTCGTAGTCAAGCTTGATGAAGCCTGTCGTCAACAGCAATTTGGCGAAGGCTGGTTTCCCACTTTCGAAGACGTTCCGCAACAAGCGATTTC
>JAYSTY010000543.1:0-28655 GCA_043719385.1 Blastocatellia bacterium
ATGCACGGAATGGGCAAAAACATTAAGTATTACGGCTCCGATCACGTGATCTGGGGTACGGATTGTTTATGGTGGGGGTCACCGCAATGGGGCATTGACGCCTTCAAGCGATTCCAGATCAGCGATGAGATGTGCGAGAAATTCGGCTACAAGAAAATCACGAAACAGGACAAGGCAAAGATTTTTGGCTTGAATGCTGCCAAACTTTATAACGTCAATGTCAAAGCCAAACGCAACAGGCTGCCTGCGGATGCGATGGATCGAATCAAAGTCGCTTATCTCGAAAGCGGCGGGCAACGCAGCAATGCCGCCTGGGGCTGGGTTCGCGCTGACGATTAAGTGAAGGAAACCCGGCTCGCTACGGCTCGTGGTACTGTACCCGGAGCCGTAGCGACGGGGTGATTTTTATCAATATTTTGGAGGAACTGTCAGAATGCGAAAAATCTATATTATTTCAGCATTAATTTTATTTACTGCAATTTTTATAGCGCCGATTCAGGCACAAACCAGTTCGTTAAGCGGACGCTGGGAAGGCAAAACGGTTTCGCCGCAAGGTGAACGTCCTACGACGGCAACCTTTAAGCAGGAAGGCGGCAACTACACTGGCTCCATCAGTGGAACGCGCGGAGACATGGCGCTCAAAGACATCAAAGTCGAGGGCGACAAAATCACCGCCAAAGCTGAACTTGAAACACCGCAAGGGGCTTTGACAATTAACTACAGCTTTGCTTTACAGGGCGATGGATTGAAAGGAACTGGCTCGCTCAATTTCGGCGGTAACCCAATCACGTTTGACATAGAGTTGAAACGTGCTGCTGAAGGCGCGACCGCTACACCGAGTACAGCGGCGAGTACTACCAATCCAACCAGGCAAGGCCCACGCCCGCAACGCACTCAGGTAGCGCAGCCACAGCAAAAACAATCCATTGATTTTTTCGTGGGCGAATGGAGCTTCAAATTTATTGGACGTGAAAGCCCGTTCGGCGCCGCCCCACGCGAAGGCGTTGCCACCTTCACGAAAAATACCGACGGAAAATCTGTCAATGGAGCCGTGGCTGGAAATGCTGACGGCAAAGCGTACAAGGAAACTTCGGTGATTACCTTTGATGAAGCGACGAAAAAAATGACCTTCTCAGAAAAATTAACCAGCGGTGTGAAGTTGCAAAGTGAAGGTGATTGGGGCAGTCCGATTGCCATCAAGTTCACCATCCCACCAGTCAAATTCAATGGACAGTCACTCCAATTAAAACGAACAATTTCGATTGTCAGCCCTCATTCTTTTGCTGTTCTCGAAGAACTTTCAGAAGATGGCGGACCGTTCGTTCGATTAGGAAATGCAATTTTCTCCAAAGTTAAGCCGAAATGATTTAACTCAAACTTAATTTTAGTTTATGATAGCTACCGACCGTTCGGTCAGGTTAGCCGAAGACGTTCAGTCTTCCTCGATAAAAAACAATTTCGATTTGTAAGTAGGGAAATTATGAAAAGTAAACTTCGCCAAAGCGGTATCCTTGTTGTGGGATTATTCATCATCGTGATGTTTTCAATGGCGGCTCACAAGACGCCGCCCGCCACCGTCACTTACACCAAAGACATTGCGCCAATCATCAATAAGAGCTGCGCTGAATGTCATCGCACTGGAGAAATCGCGCCGATGTCCTTGATGAATTACTCCGAGGTCAGACCCTGGGCGAAGTCCATTCGTGAACAGGTAGTGAGCCGTCAAATGCCACCGTGGTCGGCTGATCCGAAAGTCGGACATTGGGCCAATGATCCAAGTCTGTCACAAAAGGAAATTGACACGATCACCGCGTGGGTCGCCGCTGGTGCTCCTAAAGGCGATGATAAAGACATGCCCGCCGCGCCAAGCTTTACGCAGGGCTGGACGATTGGCAAACCAGATGTCGTCTTCACGATGCCGGAGGAATATACCGTTCCTGCCGATGGCACGATCCCCTATTTATATTTCACGATGCCAACAAATTTCACCGAAGACAAATGGGTGCAAGCGATTGAAATTCGTCCCAGCAATCGAATGGTCGTGCATCACGTGATTGCCTACGCGCAGGCTCCCGGTGCCAAATCGCTGGCTGGCGGCGGCGAAGGTGACATTGGCGGCGGTCGTCAACATCTGACCGGAATCACGCCCAACAAAACCGGCAATGTTTTCGCTCCCGGCACAGCACGCCTCATCAAAAAAGGCAGCAACATTGTTTTCCAGATGCACTACACGACAAATGGACAAGTTGGAAAAGATCGCACCAGCATCGGATTTGTATTCACGAAAGAACCCGCTACGCAAGAGATTCTGACCGGCAACGTGATGGACGTAAAATTTGCGATCCCTGCCGGAGCCGATAACCATGAAGTAAAATCTTCTCGAACTTTCAAAGAAGACATCGTGATTTCTTCGTTTTCACCACACATGCACGTCCGCGGAAAATCCATCACGTACACTGCCTACTATCCCGACGGACATTCTGAAGTTTTGTTGAATGTGCCGCATTATGATTTCAACTGGCAGCATACATACATTCCCAAAGAAGCGATCAAATTGCCCAAAGGCACGCGCCTGGAAGTCGTCGCTCACTTCGATAATTCAACCAAAAATAAATACAATCCCGATCCGTCACAAATTGTTCGTTGGGGCGATCAGACCTGGGAAGAAATGATGATCGGCTGGTACAGCGCGACTCGTCCGATTGATCAACCGAAAGCGCAAGTCACTTCGGGTTCGTCGTCAAGCCGGTAATATAAGACTGGCAATGTTTCAGTGGGCACTTCAATATCGCAAGTTGATATTGAGGTGCCCACTGATCGTTATAAAATAGCTGATGTCAGGCTGCACGGCAAAATAACTCTTCACTCCACAATTCATTCGTTCCAGTTGTAGATTTATGAGGCAAGGCTCATGTCATTCAAATATCTGCTGACGTTTTTCATCCTCGCTGTTTTTAGTTTCCCAACCTTCGCCACGCAAGCGGCCTCGCCTGCCAAAAAAGCCGAAACCAAAATTACGATTTACCGCGATGAATACGGCATTCCGCACATCTACGCGCCAACGCACGCCGCCGGATTATATGCTTCAGGCTGGGCGCAGGCAGAAGATCGCCTTGAAGAAATCTTGAAAAATTATTTGCGCGGTACGGGCGAAATGGCGGCGGCATTTGGCGGCGAAGACAATTACAACGATGACGTACAGGCGCGGATGTGGCGCTTTTACGATGTCGCGCATGACAACTACGAAAAAATCATGCCCGAAGTGCGTGCTGGCATTGAAGCCTTTATCGCAGGCATCAACGATTATATGACCGCGCACAAAAACGAAGTGCCAGCGTGGTGGGGTGAGCGGCGCGTCGAGAAATACATGCCTGTCGCCTTTGGTCGGCAATACATTTGGAGCTGGCCTGCGGGACAGGCGTTCGGTGATCTGAAAGCAATTGGACTCACGCCGAATTTTACGGTTGATCCGCGCGCTTCCAATGAAATCGCAGTTGCTCCTTCGCACTCCAAAGAAGGTGTAGCGATGCTGATTATTGATCCGCACCTGGGCTGGTTCGGGCGGCAACGATTTTGGGAATTACGCCTGCACGCAGGAAACATTCACGCCAGCGGATTCGCGACTGCGGGCGTGCCGTATGTTGGCCTCGGTCATTCATCCGATGTTGCGTGGGCGCACACGACCGGCGGGCCAGACACGGGCGACATTTACGCGCTGCAACTCAATCCCAAAAATCCGCTGGAATATAAATACGATAACGGTTGGCGCAAACTGACTCCGCGTTCGGTGACGATCAAAGTCAGAGGCGAAGACAAGCCGCGCACGGCAACGTTTTACGATTCACATCACGGCCCCATCGTAGCGAAAAAAGATAACATCGCTTACGCTGCGCAGCTCGCCTACGCCAACGAGGTCAGCTACATCGAATCAAAATATCTTTTCAACATTGCAAAGGATTACAAAGACGCGATGAAGGCGATGGAAGGCGGTCGCGTGATGCCGCAAAATGTGATGGTCGCCGACACCGGCGGAAACATTTATTATCAGCGCACAGGCCGCGTCCCGATTCGTCCAAACGGTTATGACTGGACGAAACCTGTTGATGGTTCGACTTCAAAAACAGAATGGTTGGGCATTCACAAAACCAGTGATTTGCTTTCGATTTTGAATCCGCCCCAGGGCTATATGCAAAATTGCAATGTCCCACCCGATGTGATGATGGTGAACAGCCCATTGCAGGCCAGCAAATTTCCCTTTTATATGTTCAATGATCGGATTCAGACGACGCATCAACGCGGTTATTCAGCAGTGAAATTCCTGGAAGAACATAAACAAATTTCGGTGGAAGATATGAAGGCGCTCGCGGTGAATATGTACTGTGCGCAATATGATCGCTGGGTCAAAGCGCTGGCGAATGCTTACCAGAAATTTGGCGATTCACATAACACAGATACGCAAACCGCATTAGCTGGAATTGAGGCGTGGGATGGATATACAAATCCTGATTCAAAAGGTGCGTTGAAGTTTTATTATTGGCGCAACATGCTGTCCAAAAAAATGGGACAGGAAGCGTACCTTGCGCTCGTCAACAAAGTGAATGATTACGCTGATCTATTTGGCTGGAGCAAGCCTGCGGCGGCGCTGACTGAAAGCGAACAACGAATGATGGTCGAGGCTTTGGAAGACGGAGTGAAGCGGATGGTTGCGAATCACGGAAATCCTGATGCCGGATTCGGCGATGTCTTTCGTGTCGGACGGGATGAATTGTCCTGGCCGGTTGGTGGTGGGTCACAATTATCTGAAGGAATGGCGACACTGCGTTCCGTCAATTTTAGCGCCGAGCAAGCCGATCATACGCGCTGGGGTTTCGGCGGTCAGACTTCCACTGAAGTCGTAGTCCTCTCTAAACCAATCAAAAGTTTTACGCAACCACCGATTGGTCAGAGCGATGTCAGGACTTCGCTGCATTACCGCGACCAGGCCGAAAAACTTTTCAGCAAAGCACAAATGAAACCTACCTGGTTTGCGAAGGAAGAACTGATGAACGGTCACGTCAAATCACAAGTTGAACTTGAATGGCCAAAGAAGAAGTAATCTACATGATGTATTTGCCGAAACTAAAATCAAAGAGAATTTGGAACGGGATATTACTATGACAATACTGCTGCGTGACCTTGCGTACTTTCGCCCGTATTATGTTGATCGCTGATCCTGAAGGTAATACAATCGAATTCGCGGCAGGTCGTCCGCAAAAATAAAAACGAAGTATAAAATCTCCCTGGAGTTTGATGATAATGAAAACTAAGCGCTTGCAATTTTTGCTTTTTGTTGGAGCCGCGATGCTCTTGATCGGTTCTGCTTTCCCGGTCAAATCTTATCCGCCATTTGTAAAGCAAGCAGCTTCTTTCGGCGCGAAAGATTGCACCTTCTGCCACGCGAAACCCGAAGGCGGAGATGGCTGGAATGCCCGTGGAACCTGGCTGAAAACAGAAAAAGGAAAACGTAGCGTGAATCGCGTAGACGTTGCGTGGTTGGCGGATTACAAAGAGGCAGTGGACGCTCCAGCAAAAAATGATTACAGCAAAGGCGAAACGTGGTTGTGCAAACCCGGTCGGAAGGATGCCTGCGAGGTAGATTTGACGACAACCATTGTTCCAGCCGACGGCAAATTGAAAGAAGAAAAATTCAAAGGTGATCCCAACGCGCCGATTGATTGTTTCTATGTTTACCCAACCGTGTCCAATGATCTGACGGCGAACAGCGATATGAATGCGGGGCCGGAAGAACTCAGCGTCGTCAAACATCAACTGGCGCGGTTCGGCTCAAAATGCCGCATCTACGCGCCACTTTATCGTCAGGTAACATTGACCGCACTTCGTTCAAATTTAGCAGGCAAGCCAATGGCGATGGATCGCGCCCTGGGTTACAACGATGTGCTGGATGCCTGGAAATATTATCTTGAGCACGACAATCAGGGACGCGGTGTAGTATTGATCGGACATTCGCAAGGCTCCGGCGTTTTACTGCAACTCATCCGCAACGAAATTGATGGCAAGCCCATTCAGAGCCGCATCGTTTCTGCTTTGTTATTAGGCGCAAATGTCGCCGTACCAAAAGGCAAAGACGTGGGCGGAGCATTTCAAAAGATGCCGCTCTGTCGTTCAGCGGATCAAACGGGCTGCATAATTTCTTATGTGACTTTCCGCGAAAACGTGCCGCCTCCGGCGAATTCCTTATTTGGAAAAGTGGCTGGCGATGGAATGGTCGCCGCCTGCACCAATCCAGCGAATCTCAGCGGCGGCAGCGGAGAACTTAAAGCTTATCTTGGTTCAGGCGGGAGTATCGTTTCGACGGCGGCGGCGAATCCCAAACCCTGGGTCACGCCGGAACAGCCAATCAAAACGCCTTTTGTCAGCGTTCCCGGCTTGCTCACCGGACAATGCGTGATGAGTGAAAAAGGCTCGTATTTAGCCGTCACAGTACATGGAAATCCGGCTGATCCACGCACCGATGAAATCTCCGGCGATGTCATAGCCAACGGACAAGTCCAAACGAATTGGGGATTGCATTTAATAGACGTGAATGTTGCAATGGGCAACCTCGTCGAGATCGTCGGTCAACAGTCAAAAGCATATTTGAAGCACAAGAAATAGTTGCGTAATGGAGGCACAAAAAATGAAACGAATTCTTAGCATCAGCTTGATTAGCTTTGGCTTAATCACCGGACTTTTTCTAATCACAGGTTCCACTCGCACCAAAGCTCCGGCGAATGTAACGTTCACGAAAGACATCGCTCCGATCATGCAAAAAAATTGTCAGGTCTGCCATCGTCCTGGAGAAATTGCGCCGATGTCGTTCCAAACTTTCAAAGAAGTTCGTCCGTGGGCGCGTTCCATCCGCGAATCTGTCGTGACGCGCAAAATGCCTCCCTGGTTTGCCGATCCGCAGTTCGGAGCTTTTTCCAACGATTGCCGCCTATCACAAAAAGAAATTGAGACGATTACTGCGTGGGTTGACGGTGGCGCAAAAGAAGGCGACGCGAAAGACATGCCGCCCAATCCAAAATTTCCTGAAGGCTGGACGATTGGAAAACCTGATGTCGTCATCTCCATGCCCGAAGCCTACAACGTGCCAGAACGCGGCGTGATTCCTTACAAATATTTCGCCGTGCCGACGAATTTGACCGAAGATAAATACGTGCAATTCGCGGAGATCAAGCAAGGCAATCGCAAGATCGTGCATCACGTTATCGTAGACGTACTCAATCCCGAACCCGGCAAAGAACCGAAGCCGGGCGAAATTGATCCAACTATGTCGCGGCGAAAAAATGACGGCGATTCTGACGGTCGCCTGGTTGGTTGGGCACCTGGTGAAGCGCCTTTGACGCTTCGTAACGGACAGGCAAAATTATTGAAGAAAGGTTCGTGGTTGGTTTTTCAGGTGCATTACACCACCTACGGCGTAGCGGGTTCCGATAGTTCAAGCGTCGCGTTAATCTTTTCGAAAACTCCGGTTGAAAAACGTGTCATCACCGCCGGAGCATTTCAAACAAATCTGGCGATTCCTCCCGGCGAACCAAATTACGAAGCAACGTCAGAATTTGCTTTCAAAGAGGACAGTCACATTGACAGCCTGCATCCACACATGCATTTTCGGGGGAAGGATTTTACGTTCAAGCTAGTCTATCCCGATGGGACTTCCAAAATGCTGTTGTCAGTGCCGCACTACGATTTTAATTGGCAATTAACGTATACGCTGAAAGAAGAAATTGCCGCACCCAAAGGCAGCAAGCTCGTCTGCGTAGCGCATTACGACAACTCGACAAATAACAAGTTTAACCCTGACCCAACCAAGCTGGTCAAATGGGGACCGCAAACGTGGGACGAAATGATGATTGGTTATTTGGACTACACCGTAGATAAACAAAACCTGCGAACGCAATCGCAGACGGCAACAAAATAGGTACGATAGGCATAAAGGTACGATAGGCGTCCCGCCTGTCGAGATTGAGAAAACAACAGGCGGGACGCCTATCGTACCTGTGAGATACTTTATGAAACGTTTATTTGCAATCCTGCTTTTAACCCTCGTAGCAACCGCCGCAATGCTGGCAACAAAAAGTACCGCTGTAGAAAAACCCACTGCGGTCACTTTCGCCAAAGATGTCGCGCCGATCATTTTCAATAAATGCGCTAACTGTCATCGTCCCGGTGAAGTCGCGCCGATGTCGCTTACGTCGTATCAGGAAGTCCGTCCGTGGAGCAAAGCCATTCGTGAAGAAGTCGTCAAACGTACCATGCCACCGTGGTTCGCTGATCCGCATAATTCCACGCAGTTCGGCAATGATCGTCGCCTGACCGACGCTGAAGTTAGTACTATCACAGCCTGGGTTGATGCGGGTGCACCAAAAGGTGATGACAAAGATTTGCCGAAGCTGCCGAGCTACACACCCGGCTGGACATTTGGCGAACCTGATTTAATTGTTGAGATGCCGCTTGATTACGAAGTCCCGGCAGAAGGCGAATTACCGATGCAGAATTTCTATGTGCCGGTTCCCTTCACCGAAGAACGCTGGGTCGAAAAAGTTGAACTGCGTCCCGGCAATTCCGCCGTCGTTCATCACTCCATCGCCAACGTCGTCCGCTTGCCCGAAGGAACCAAAATCGTGAATGGCAAGGCAGTCCGCGATGATTCCGCCGCAGCACAACTCAACAGCCAATCAGCGCGTACCACTGGCGGACTCAGCGAAGGCGGCTCCGAAGTTTTTCTGAATCAGGATTCATTCTCGCGTTCAGGGGCATTTAAGTTGGTAGGACAAGCACCCGGCAAAGGCTTCGAGAAACATCATCCCGGCACTGCCAAACGCATTCTGCCGGGGATGTATTTTCAATTCAACATGCATTACCAGCCCAGCGGCAAGCCTGAAAAAGATCGTTCCAAACTTGGTCTGTGGTTTGCGAAAACTCCTGTCAAATATGAAGTCCTGACCAAAGGCGTGACCGACAACGTTTTCATCGAAGGCAAAGAATTAGCCGAAACAAAAATGGTTAATGGCAAAGAAGTGAAAGTGCGCGGCAAGATTCCCAACATCCCGCCAAATGCCGGAAACTGGGAAATCAGCGCCGAGACTCCCATCAAGGAAGCGATCACGTTGTATGCCTTTGCACCGCACATGCATTTGCGCGGCAAGGACATCAAATACACGTTGGTTTGGCCTGACGGACGGCAGCAGGTTTTACTAAGCGTACCGAAATTCGACTTCAACTGGCAGTTACATTATGAATTAGCCGAGCCGATGAAAATCCCCGCTGGTAGCAAAATTCAAGCCATCGCCCATTACGATAATTCAGTCAAAAATCGCTACAATCCCGCACCAAACAAAGAAGTTTTCTGGAGCGAACAAAGCTGGGATGAAATGTTCATTCCCTGGTTTGAATACACTGTGGACAGTAAAGATTTGACGAAAGCTGCGACACAAAGCGCGAGCCAAAAACAGTAGCTTTCAATAGCTGAAGAAAAATGGAGGTCTACGTGATTTCAATTACTAACAAACGGGAAGTAAAAGTACATTCAATGTTTTTTGGGATATTTCTTTTTGTCCTGACTATTACTGTAGCTGTGAAAGTTTGGAATGGTACAGAAATAATGGCTGCAATATGGCAATTCATAACAGGCATTCGACCTTTAGAAGTGGCCATGTTTATCGCATTTTGGTACGAAGCTGTTTATGGTAAAAGACGCGAGGAACAAAAGACGCACCTGACTATTTTAAATTTGGACAAATAAGCGACTTCATGAACAATCTGATCTGCACAATCATTCTGGCTCTTTTACTATTCCAGCAAACACCGCAACAACCTTCCCGTGCGACCGAACCGACGGACGCGATGCCGCCGCCGAATATGGATTATTTTCTTGGCGCGTGGGAGTTCGATTGGAACGTCCCTGAATCTCCTCTGGGGCCGGCTGGAAAATTAAAAGGCAAAGAAACCTTCAAGAAAATTAATGCGGCAAAATACGAAAGCATCATCGAAGGCGAAAGCCCGCTGGGAGCAATCAAAGGACGCGCGACGACCGAGTACGATGAGAAAGCCAAAACCGTCACCCGCCGCGTCACCGGACTTTTCGGAGTCTCAACAGTGATGACCGGCCCCATCGGCGGCGACCTCGGCGGCTATTACACAATTCATTGGGAAAGCGCTCCCGTCAAAAAAGACGGCAAGACGGTGAAGCTCAAAGGCAAAACGCAAATGCTCTCGCCGGCACATTATCGCGTCCTGATCCAAATTTCAGTGGATGGCGGACCTTACACGAACTTTGGCAATCCGTGGTTTCGAAAGATTGATGCGATGTAACGTACCCAGCTCGCTACGGCGCCAGGTACTGTACCTGGCGGTGAATAGCGGGATAGTACCTGGCGCCGTAGCGACGGGGTGATTTTTCCCCTCCACGCATGTGCAATTCCCTTATTTATTTATATTCTCACAACGCATTTCCTGATGATCGAAATCCATTGAAAGAGTTCCGCCGGAAAACGCCCCCCCAACATATTCCTGAGAAATTGCGTAAAGACCATGCTTGCATTTGCCCTCCTGGTCCTTGAAAGCAATGACAGCACCTCGTGCGCGTCCCACAACAATACCGGTTATTGGATGTCGTTTGATATTGTAATCGGGAGCCAGGATTACGGCTTTGAGAAAAGTATAATTTTTGTTTCTCATCGCCGAAGTGTCTGTAAATACATCCTTAAACCATTTTTCGAGTTTTGCGTCTCTGACTGCCGCTTTTGGCAATCGTTCGGCATCAATCTTCGCGGTCAGGTTTTTCGTAGCTTTGGCGTTGCGTTGATCAGGTGTTCCCAAACTTTTAATACTCTCGGAAAGTGAATTATACGCCGCTGTGATGTCTGACTCGTCGGGGAAAATTTTGCGTGCGTTGTCCCAATAAGATTGACGCAGAAGCAATTCGTAAAACATAAACTCGCTGTTTTTGCCATCTAGTGATTCATTGATTCGCGTCAGCAATTTGGTATTTTCGCGGTCGTTTACCGATAAAGCCGATTTCACTCTTCGCAAAGTCGAGTCCAGTTCGGATTGTATCAACGCACGATTTAACGAAAGAATCTTTTCCGATAATTTGTTATTTTCGGCAATCGAATTGGTTACGGCAGCTTCCTTCGTGAAACTGTCTGCTTGCAAATTGCGTTCAAAAAGTTGACCTAAGATTTTTCCCGCTTCGTTTTTTGAATTGAAATCGTTTTTGGCAGAAACCTTTTCAGCCTCACGATTTGAATTCATATCAGCCAGTGCTTTTTCCATTTTCGACGCATCGAAATTCGGCTCACGACGCTTTACCGCTTCGAGACTGCTTTTGGCAGCATAGGCTTTTCCGTCTGTGACTGCCTTCCAAAAAGATTCAGCAAATTTCTTACCTGCCGGAGTATCCTGGGCAAAACCTGTGAGGACAAAAATGAATAAACAAAGCAAACTAATTGCTGGTCGTAAATATCTCATATCATATTCTTTCGGGTTGCTAGTGTGACTTCCTGATGGTCAATTGTTTCTGGTGGAAATTTAATACTTATCCGGGCGGTAGTATTTGGTAGACGATTGCGGCAAAGATTTCAAATAAATCCGTTGCAGCTTTTCTTCCATAGTAATACCTCAGTTTGAGTGACAAACAAAAATAATATTTTTATGGCGAAGGGTAAGCTTGGCTGTTGCCCTATTTTTCAAAGATTGAAAAAGATTCTTATTGCGACAGATATGCCTGCTTGGGTGTGAGAAAACATTTTCACCAAAGGTATGACCGAAAATTTCAAATCTGAATCGGAGTCGCGTCATAAATATTCATCGTTGGCTGTGCAGCAACAAGTCCTCTGGCAGCCTTCACAAATTCGCGCGAAGCTGGCACGGCGAAATGTGCAAACAAAGCTTCAATGTCCGTCCACTCCTCAACAAAGACCAGTCGCAATGGATTCTCGACATCCTGATGAACGGCATGAGAAACACAGCCCGCTTCAGTTCGTGAACGTCGCACATGTTCGAGGCTCAGCGTCAATAATTCTTCTACACTATCAGCACGAGCGAGAAGGCTTCCTGTCACAATAATCATAAAAACTAGTTTCGAGTTTTGAGTTTCGGGTTTTGAGTTTCGAGAGTGAGCTGGTTTCGAGTTTTTTGTTATTGGTTAGAACCTCGAAACATGAGACTCAAAACCCGAAACTATTTGATAGAATCATGCGCCGTCTCCTTCGCCAGAAAAACTGCAATCGTCGTCACGCTCGCCAGCCCAATCACAAACAACGCAATCGGCCACGAAACACCGTAGCTTCGCAGCAATCCTGTTGCGATTAGTGGCGACAATCCGCCTGCCAAAACAGAGGCTAACTGATAGCCAAGCGAAGCTCCGCTGTAGCGAACTCTTGTTCCGAACAGCTCAGAGAAAAAACTCGCCTGTGGGCCGTACATCGCAGCGTGTCCAAACACCAAAGCGCAAATTACAGCCAACATCATCAAACCTGTATTTGATTTCTCTACTAACCAAAAAAACGGGAAGGCGAACAAAGCGGTGAAGATAGCTCCGAACAAATACACAGGGCGGCGTCCGATGCGATCAGAGAGCCAGCCATAGCCAGGAATCATAAAAATTTCAACGATTGCGGCGAGAGAAATTGCGGTCAAAACTGAAGCGCTCGAATATCCAATTCGAGGCAGGTACGTCAGGACGAAAACCGTATAGAGATAAAATGCACCGTTTTCCGCGAGCCTCGCGCCCATCGCCAATAATACATTTTTGGGATGCTGCCGGAGGACTTCAAGAATCGGCATTTTCGATTCAGTTTTCGTTTCTTTCAGTTCGGCAAAAGCAGGCGGTTCGACGACGGCAAGCCGGATGTACATGCCGACTCCGACCAGCAAGATGCTCAGCAAAAATGCAATGCGCCAGCCGCCACCCAACAGGTCGGCTTCAGGCATTTTGGAGACTTGCTTGAAAACTAACGTGGAAAGTAACAATCCGGCAGGAACGCCGACCTGGGGCCAGCTTCCGTAAAATCCGCGCTGTCCGCTTGGCGCATGTTCGACCGCCATTAACACGGCTCCGCCCCATTCTCCACCGACGCCAAAGCCCTGTGCGACGCGCAAGACAATTAACGAAATCGGCGCCCAGATTCCGATGCTTTGATACGTCGGCAACAGTCCGATTAAAAACGTTGCGATGCCCATAATCAGCAGCGTCAGAATCAGCATGGATTTGCGCCCGATGCGATCACCGTAATGCCCGCAAACGATGCCGCCGATAGGACGCGCTGCGAAGCCTACAGCATACGTTCCAAACGCGGCAAGCGTCCCCGTTAAGGGATCATAGTTAGGGAAAAACAGCTTATTAAAAATCAATGCGCTGGCTGTTCCGTACAGAAAAAAATCGTACCATTCAATCGTCGTGCCGATGAAGCTGGCAAGGGCGACTTTGCGAATTGAGGCGTTGCTGATAACTTGCGTCTTCAAAGTTATGAAAGCTCCTTGTCGAAGGTTTTGGATTTTAATGCAGTGGCGATTGATTATGATCGTTTTGCCAGACGTGTCAATCAGGTTGGGAACGATGACAAATATCCCAATAATTAGTCGGAGATAACGAAAGCAATGCGCAAACAATTTCGCCCCTTCTCAATTTCACTTTTGTTTATCATCGTGAGTTCACAAATGAATTTGGCCCAAACAATTTCCTTCAGCAACATCGAAAAGTTGCCGCAGCCGCAAGCCGATCATCGCATCGCGTATGGTAACGATCCTTTGCAATTTGGTGATTTGCGCTTGCCCAAAAGCAAAGGCAAACACCCCATCATCATTGTCATTCACGGCGGATGCTGGTTTGCGCAATACGACTTGCAGCATTTGAATTCGTTCTGCGAGGCATTGACCAGGCTTGGCGCAGCAACCTGGAGCCTCGAATATCGGCGCATCGGAAATGATGGCGGCGGCTTCCCCGGAACATTCCAAGATGTCGCTCAGGGTGTGGATTTTTTACGCACGTTAGCCAAAAAATATCCGCTTGATCTGAAATGCGTAATCGTCATCGGGCATTCAGCCGGAGGCCAGTTAGCATTATGGTTAGCAGCCCGCAAAAATCTGCCACAAAATAGCGTGCTGTATATGGCGCACCCATTGCCGCTGAACGGAGTAATTTCTTTAGCCGGAATTACCGACCTCAGAAAATACCGACCGGATTGCGATGATGCAGTGACGAAGCTGCCAGGCGGCGTGCCTGAACAATTCGCCGTACGCTATCAACGAACTTCACCGATAGAATTGTTGCCCTTGAAAATTCCTGTTAGATTAATCTACGGTGCGAAAGATAAAATTGTGCCGCTGGAACTTGGCAAAGAATTTGCAGCGGCGGCAAAAAAGAAAGGCGATGAAGTGACTTTAACTGTGCTGGAAGATGTCGGACATTTTGAGTTAATTTCACCGCAGGCAAAAGATTGGAGTACGATCAGAGAGATAGTTTTTTCGTTCCTAAGAATACCTACCCATCACTAATTCAATCAATGTTAACAGTGCTTCACTTTTTTAAAAAATTATCATTGACATTTTTTGTCACTTTGTATAACTTCCTTCATGCATTTTGTAGTTCAGCCGTTGCCTAATTCACTTGCCAAAGAAATTAGGTCGCAAAGCTACCCAATAATTATTTGCCTGACGTAAACATTTTGGGTAGATGATATTTGTTTTTCAATAGACTGAAACAAAGCTCAGCCAACAGCTATTGAAGTCGCTTCAACTCTATTCTGTCTCCCTGATAAAAGCAGACTTCTTCAAATCATGAGAGTTTTGTTACGGGCTATGTTTTTGAGGATAAACTTATGATGAAAGAAATACTTTGTTACCTGATAGCAGGATTCTGGATTCCTCTGATTCCAATCTTTATCCTGTATAAGGTCTTAAAATCAACCAGTGAAATTAGTGGTAATTCCAAGTTGCTTACCTATTTTAATGATTTCAAAATACAAGCAACTGGTGCTGTCGCCGGATATTTTATTATGATGGCCTGCGCCTTTTACTTCATCAACATTTGGTTCAAACCATTTGTCTTTGAAGCCTACAATGTTGAGGGAAAAATGCAGCTTCCACCCAATTGCAAAACTGAGGACTTTGATCTGTATATGAAACCAGTGAACTGGAACCTGA
This sequence comes from Blastocatellia bacterium, assembly GCA_043719385.1. Classification (GTDB taxonomy): domain Bacteria; phylum Acidobacteriota; class Blastocatellia; order RBC074; family RBC074; genus JAFDVL01. Next base: position 15,190 of record JAYSTY010000543.1, read on the forward strand.
ATCCAAACGGGAATTTCAGTTACACGATTTTCATCAGGAATGATCAACTCGACGCAGCAGAATTCCCCAATCTGGTAATTGAAAATTCGCAATTTCAAACGGAGGCGATAGATTTAAGAAAAGATGAAAATAATCCTTATGCACATCCTTATCACATCACACACGATAAGGAGAATAAAAAGATATTAATCAAAGACCAGATTTCGTTACACAAAAGCGATGAAGGTCCTGATTATGCGCCAACCCAGACACCACAGCCAATTAACTAGCGACAGGAGGAAAACCAATGAATACTCAGCCAATAAAATTTTCAGGACTTGCCTTAACCAGAACATTTTGGATGACACTTGCCATATTATTTATGGCGAGTTTTTACGCGGTGGCACAAACGCAAAACCGCACCACAGTACGAGGAAAAGTGCAGCGTCAGGGCAAGCCAGTGGCGCGTGTACGCATTACGATAGCTCCCGGCAATACACCGAATAATGCAACACCAGCTTATACGGGAACAGATGGGATGTACTATTTTCGCAATGTCACGTATGGACGTTATGTACTTGAAGTTTGGAATGCTCAGGGAAGATCAGTGCAAAGATTTTCTATTCAGGTCGCCTCGCAACCATTTACGGACATTAATGCAATTTCAATCCAATAAAGGTTCAGTTGCATCAGGAGTTTGAGCAATAATCAAACTCCTGATGCTCGGATAATTATTATCCTAACAACTCCACCTTTTTCTCTTCATACAACCTGATGCTTTTTTCGATGATGTGGCAGGCGTCAATCCGTCCCATGAACCGCTCGACTTTGACTTTTTTATTTTCGAGCGCTTTGTAGTCTTCAAAAAATCGCTGCACGGATTTCAGGCGGTGTTCCGGCAATTCAGAAATATCCCGATAATGACGATATTCGGGATCATCCGCATGCACCGCAATGATTTTGTCGTCCTCTTCGTTTTCATCAATCATCTGCATCACGCCAATAGTTTTTGCGCGAATGATGCACAGCGGAACGACCTGCGTTTGCCCCAGCACCAGCACATCCAGCGGATCATTGTCGTCGCAATAAGTGCGCGGCAAAAATCCGTAATTCGCCGGATAATGCACGGAACTGAATAACACGCGATCTACGCGCAACAACCCCGTCACTTTATCAAGTTCATATTTCACGTTTGAGCCAATCGGAATTTCAATGACCGCATTAAAATATTCCGGGCAATCCGCACCGAGTTCAACATCGTGCCAGGGATTCATTATTACTCCTTAAGAAAGTTCGCAGTTCACAGTTCGCAGTTCGCGGTTTCTCTACTGCGAACTGCGAACCTCTAACTGTGAACTGCTTGTATTAACTGTTTCGGTGTCAGCAGCCAGCGCAAAACGCCTGGCCTGCGGGGCGGCAAATCGTCCACTTCGATTAAACACAGCGATCCTTTTTTGAATTCAATATTTGTGGTGACGGTTCCGGTCAGCAACACCGAAGCCATTTCGGACATATCGGGCATGTGACCAACGATCAAAGCTTTTTTAAATTCATAAGCGCCGATGTCAATAAAAACTTCAGGATTGCGATAGGGCGGATGCGCGAAGGGGCGACCTGCCGCGAGGTTATCAATCGTGATGATGCTGTCCGCATCGAATTCGTAGACATCGGCGACGGCTTGCGAAGTTTGTTGTGTACGCAGGTAAGGGCTGGTAAAAATTAAGTCGAATTCGAGGCCAAGTTTTTTCATCCCGCGCGCTTCTTCGCGCATTTTTTTCCAGCCTTCTTTGGTCAGGGGACGATCCGCATCACGCGTAATTCCAGCGCTTAAATCAGCCGCAATGCCATGTCGTAAAAGATATAAGTGCATAATTATGATTCAGGCGAGAATTTCACCCGCTCATACAACTCCGCCATCGTCAGCGTAATTTGTAACGACTCCAGTTGAATTTCGCTGTCCAACCCTTCAATTTCGATTCGCAGCCAGCGGCCTTTCGTCTGACGAATATGCTGGATCACGTGCGGACGATCCTGCGCAATTAATAAATATTCCTGAAAGCTTTCAATGGATTGATACGCCGTAAATTTCCGGCCTAAATCATAAGCCTCAGTTGTGGGCGATAACACTTCGACAATTAAGATAGGGTTTACTAATTGTTCCTGTCCCTGCGGCTTTTCAAAAACTGGTTCGCCGCAAACTACCGAAGCATCGGGATAACGATAGAGAAACGCCGCCGGAACTTTGATCCGCATGTCTGAATTGAATGCTTCACAATTTTTCCCGCGCAATTTACGCTGCAACGATTCGTAAGCGTTGCCGCCAATCCGCGCGTGATTCGAACTTCCGCCCGCCATCGCAAAAACTTCACCGTCAAAATATTCGTAGCGTTCTTCTGAGTTTTTATCGAACTCAATATATTCCTCAACTGTCATCTTCGTAATTGGTAACGCTGACATCATACCTCCCTCAAATCCGCTGAAACGCCTTCTCAATTTCCTTTGCCGTAATCCGCAGGATGATCGGTCTGCCGTGCGGACACGTCGCGGGATTATTACATTTCAACAACTCGTCTATCAACCAGCGCATTTTTTCCGGCGCGAGCACCATATTTATTTTGATCGCGGCACGACACGCCAATCCCGCCGCAATTTCTGCGCGAATCTCATCCATCGTCAGGCCGCGCCGTTCCTGCTCAATCGCTTCGAGCAGAGAAATCAGGAGCGCTTTGGTCGCGTCTCTGGGAATCGCCGCAGGGGCTGATTTGATCGCAATTGTACGACCTGACAACCGTCCGATTTCAAAGCCATTTGCTTCGAGTTCGGGCGCTAATTGATCGAAGGCGGCGACCTGTGCCGGAGGCAAATCCAGGGTTTCCGGCATCAGCATTCGTTGCACGGCGACGCCTTTATTATTGAGGTTGCGCCAATGCTGCTCAAACAAAATTCGTTCGTGCGCGACGTGTTGATCTATCAGCAAAAAACCGACGCGATCAACCGCAATGATAAAGCTGTTGTGCATTTGCCCCAGCGGTTTGATGTCATAAGCAATCAGCGACAAATCATTCGCCGGCTTGAGCAATGAATTGGACGACTCCGAACCTTTTGTCCCCAGACAACCAATGCGAATCCCATACCGCACAGGCGTGAATGTTCCCTGCTGAGCAGTAACAGGGCGGATGTCTTCAAGCGCCTCAGCTTCGGTGAGATTGATGCGCTGTTGTTCATATACCGTTGCCGGAGGAGCGGGTGAACCAACAGGATTCTCAGGAATTTCTTCGTTACCGGGCAATTCCGCAAGCGGGCTTTGTGCATCCAAAGCCGCCAGCATTTCTTCGCGCGAAAGTTGCGGCGGTTCATAAGCGTGGGCGGATGGATGTGGGGCTTCGTTATAAATCGGTCGTTCGTAAACCTTCGGCAGCATCAGGCTCGGCGGATCAAGCGGACTCATCGGAGTCACCGCCGCCCTCGCGCCACCGATGGAAACTCGCACGGCATCGCGCACCGTGTCGTACACAATTGACGAGCGGACAAACCGCACTTCGGTTTTGGCGGGATGGACGTTGACGTCTACGTCAGACGGTGGCAACTCGACAAACAACATCGCCGACGGATACACACCCGCCGGCATCATCGCGCGATAAGCTTCGGTCAAGGCGCGGCTCAAAACTTTGTCGCGCACAAACCGCCCATTGACGAAAAAATATTGTGAATCACGTGTCGTGCGGGTGACCGAGGGCGAAGAAACAAAGCCCGTGATTTTTAATTCCCCCGCTTCGCCAAAAACTTCAATCAAAGCGTTGACGAAATCCCCGCCAAACAATTGATAAGCCCGTTCGCGTAAGGTCTCAACCGGAGTTGTCTGAATACTCTCGCGTCCATTATTCGTGAGCGTGAAAGCGATTTGCGGATTTGCCAGCGCGTAATGCGTGACTAAATTCGTGATGTGAAAACTTTCGGTAGCTTCGGATTTCAGGAATTTCAAGCGCGCCGGAACATTGAAAAACAAGCTGCGAATTTCAAATTCTGTCCCACGTGAAAAAGCGGCTTCTTTGACGTTGAGCAATTTGCCGCCATTGATTTCGACTTGTGCGCCGACGACATCATCTTTGGTTTGCGTGAGCAATTTTACTTTGCTGACCGAAGCGATGGACGCGAGCGCTTCACCGCGAAAGCCGAGTGTGACAATCGCGCCCAAATCTTCCGCAGTTTTTATTTTGCTGGTCGCGTGACGTTCAAAGGCCAGAATCGCATCATCACGGATCATCCCTTCGCCATCATCAGAGATTTTAATGAGGCGACGCCCACCTGATTCAATGTCTACGCGAATGTTTGTAGCCCCGGCGTCCAAAGAATTTTCGATGAGTTCTTTGACAATCGAAGCGGGTCGCTCGACGACCTCTCCGGCAGCGATTTGATTAGCAAGTTGATCTGGTAGAACGCGAATTTTGGACATATATATCGAAGCATACTTTAGCTCATAAAAGCTCAAAGCTAAATTCAACAGCCAAAGACACGCAAACGGGCTTTCCATCCTTGAGCGCAGGCTTAAAGCGGATCTTTTGTGTGGCTCTGATCGCTTCGAGCGTTAGCCCCCCGCCCAGATAAGTCAGAGGAATGAGATGTTTTACCTGCCCATCAATATCGAAGATCGCTCGAATCAGAATTCTGCCTTTAATTCCATACATTCGCGCTTCATCAGTATAACGAGCTTTTTCTCGGTGAGTAATTTCAGGATGTAAAGTAGCGGTCGCTCTCTCACACCCTGATGAATTTTCATCCCCGCTATAAAGTCGAAGAGCATTCATCCACTCTCGCCAGGAGTCCGCGTCCTTAGTAGAAGGATTTAGTTGTAAATATCTCTCAACATTTTTGGCGGCCTGCAAAAAAACATCTTTCCATTCCGGCGGAAATTCATGTTGCCTGCTTCTACTTTTGGTATATTGAAGGCCAATCATTGCTTGTGCCTTGAGAATATAGGTTGGAGCAAAGTTTGGGGTTAGTTGCAAAACCATCTCGGCATCTGCCAGTGCTTTAGCATAATCACCTTTGTTATGACGCAGAACGCCTCTGAGATAAAGTGCTTCTGCATTGTTTGCATTGAGTTTTAAACTTTCATTAACTTCTTTCTCGGCATCTTTGAGTTTGTGTGCATCGTATAAAACAGTAGCGTACGTTGAATGAGCAAAATTAGAGTTGGCGTTGAGTTTGACTGCATTTTTCAAAGTACCGACTGCTGCTTCGATTTCTTTATTACGATACTGCGCGATTCCAAAATAAAGCCAGACTTCGGCATCTTTACTATTTTGAGTATTGCTCAGATAGTGGCGAAATGCTTGAACGGCTTCAGCATTTTTTCCAGCTTCTAACAGTTTAATTGCCGCCTCTCGCTCAGGATGCGGTGGTGCTACTTGTTGCTTTGCAAAACTCGAACTACTGACGAATAGAAGCAGTGTGCAACAGATAAATTTTGCTAGAAATTGGAACCGTAAATAGTACATACCGATCACCCTCTTTCATTAAGCCGCCTCAACGTTTTGTCACTAATTTCGCTCCAGGCTTTTGAGCTTTTTTCGATAATGTCGTCGCCTTCTTTTTCTTTGCAGGTGTTGAGGCTTTGGGACATAACGATTCACGATAAGCTCGTCCAGCCGCATCTATTTCATCCTGAATTTTCTCTTCAGCCTCAGTCATCGGAGTCAAGTTATTCCACCAACGCTCATTCTTTTCTCTCTCTGCAAATTGAAGCTTTAGTGCTTCGACATCTTGTTCAAGTTTTGTGATGCGCCGTTCAAACTCAGCAAGTTTATCGGCATATTTTGTTCTTGCCATAGCTCTTCACCTTTACAAAAACTGAACAGTCTTAATCTTCAATTCATCAAGCTGTTTCTTATCCACTTCGCTCGGACTATCGGTCATTAAATCTGAACCGCTGGCGACTTTCGGGAAGGCGATCACGTCGCGCAGGGATTTCGCTCCGGCAAACAACATCACCATCCGATCAAGACCGAGCGCGATGCCGCCGTGCGGAGGTGTGCCGTAGCTTAATGCTTCGAGGAAAAAGCCAAATTTTTCTTTTGCTTCTTCGTCACTCAAGCCTAACGCTTTGAAGATTTTTGCCTGTACGTCGGAGCGATGAATTCGGATCGAACCGCCGCCGAGTTCGCTGCCGTTCATGACTAAATCGTAGGCTTTGGCGCGGACTTTGCCGAGGTCGCCTTCGAGCTTGTCAATGTCTTCGTCAATTGGCGAAGTGAAGGGATGGTGCATCGCGTAGTAGCGTTTGTCTTCGGGATGGAATTCAAACATCGGGAAGTCTACGACCCACAGCATTTTGTTTTCCGCTTCGTTGATGAGGTTTTCGCGGCGGCCAATCTCCAAGCGCACTTGCCCCATCGCGTTGCAGACTACGTCCCATTTGCCACCAATCATTAAAATCGAATCGCCAGCTTTCGCGCCTGTCAATTCAATCAAAGAATTCATTCCGTCTGCGCCCAGGAATTTTGTCAGCGCCGATTTGTTTTCATTTTTCAAAACCTGAATGTAAGCCAGGCCGCCTGCGCCGTGCCGTTTCGCGTGTTCGCCGATTTCGTCATAGGTTTTGCGCGACCACGTAGCCGCGCCTTTCACGACGATGGCTTTGACTGCGCCGCCTTTGTTGACGGCATCGGCGAAGACCGGAAAGGCGCTGCTGGCAAATTGCTCAGACAAATCCATCATCTCCAAACCAAAGCGCAAATCTGGTTTGTCAGAGCCGTATTTATTCATCGCTTCGCTGTACGGCATGCGTTGGAAAGGACGCGCAGGCTCAGCAATTCCCGCAACTTTGAAGCATTCGCAAACCATCGGCTCCAGGATGTCAAAAACATCATCGGGCTGGACGAAACTCATTTCCATATCAATTTGCGTGAACTCCGGTTGGCGGTCAGCACGCAAATCTTCGTCGCGGAAACAACGCGCGATTTGAAAATATTTATCGTAGCCCGAAATCATCAGCAGTTGTTTGAAGAGCTGCGGCGATTGCGGCAACGCATAAAATTTGCCCGCTGCGGTACGCGCCGGAACCAAATAATCTCGCGCGCCTTCAGGTGTAGACTTTGTCAAAATCGGCGTTTCAATTTCAAAGAATCCACGCGTGTCCAAATAATTTCGGACGGCTAACGCGAGCTTGTGACGCAGGCGAAAATTCTTTTGAATCTCTACGCGGCGCAAATCAAGGTAGCGATATTTCAGGCGCAGTTCTTCGCTGGCGACACAATTTTCCAGTTCAAACGGAGGCGTCTGCGCGTCATTAAGAAATTTGATTTCGGTCGCAGCGACTTCGACTTCGCCGGTCGCCATCACTGCGTTGAAATTCGCTTCGTCGCGCTTGACGCAATTGCCGGTAATGGAGATCACGAATTCTCGGCGCACCTGCTTGGCTTTGGCTAACAATTCAGCATTGACGCTTTCGTCAAAAACGATTTGCGTAATGCCTTCGCGGTCGCGCAGGTGGATGAACAGCAATTGCCCCTGATCGCGGTAGCTGTTGACCCAGCCCATCAATGTGACGGTGTTTCCGGTGTGTTCCTGACGGAGTTCTCCGCAGTTATTAGTGCGTTTTGTTGATCCTAAATGGTCTAGCATAAATGGTGGTCGGTGGTCGGTGGTCGGTGGTCGGTGGTTCGGAGCTAACAACTGACAACCAATTATTGACACTATTCTTTCATTTCAGTTTTGATTAATGGTTATTCGGGTCTTCTACCTGTAGGCCTTCTGCTTGAGCCACAATATTGAGTTCTTTGTCAGCAGAAACCAGAATCAAGTCAGATAAGTTTACCGATCGTCTCTGAGTATGGAGAATTAGCGACGTTGCGAATTGAACTGCGTCATATCCTCGTAACGCATATTGATCTGCAATTCCGGCAGCCGTGTTAAGAAGCTGTGGAGAAATTTCAATGATGCGATATTGATTGACAAGATCGTGGTTGAATTGCGCCAGTGCAGAAGCGGCATCACTGGGAGTAAGGGAATTTCCTCGTCTCCGTCGCGCCAATGCAGCAGTTACTTCTACTACCGTCAAACGCACGATATATAGCGAGTTGTTGGACTGCGGGTCAGTAATTCCTATAACCCAACTCGTTCCCGTTTCCTGCGCATACCTCTTTACTAATGCGCTGCTGTCAAAGAAAAATGTACTCACTCTCCGCGATCCTCAATGATTGTTTCTGATAAAGGTTTTCCTGTTACCTGAATCGGTTGACGGTTGCGATAGTTAGAGAAATCTGTGAGCGGAGGAGGAACGTTGCTCATCAATCCCTGCCGCAAAAGATGTTGCTCGAATTCAGTTTCAGTCATTTGCGATTGAGCGAGCCAGGAATTAAGGGTATCGCGCAACTGTTTCTTTTTGTCGAGCGGCAACGCCTTCGCTTCCTCAATGACCTGATCTATTGTTGCTGTTGGCATAATCACTCCTTAATTTGTTGTAACTTAGTTTTGAGGGAGTCTAATTCCAGTGATTCCTGTTTGCCGGTCACCAGGTTTTTCAATCCATACTTACCAGTTGTAACCTCATCGTCGCCAATAATCAAAGCATATTTGGCGCGTGCTTTGTGGGCTTGCGCCATCGCCTTTTTCATTTTACGTTCTTCAAATTCCAGCGCAACAGATAAGCCTGCGCTGCGTAATTCGCGGGCGATGAGTAATGATTTTTGCCGGGCGGCTTCGCCTAAAAATACGATGAAAACATCAGGCGCAGAGGCGTTGCGAATTCGTTCGGCTTCGTCAGACGGAATTGATAACACCATTCGATCAAGTCCAAACGCAAAACCAAAACCTTTCGTGGGTGGCCCATCAAGAATTTCTGCGAGTCCATCGTAGCGGCCTCCGCCCACGATAGTGTTTTGTGCGCCAAGACTTCCGCCAATAATTTCAAAGGCGGTGCGCGTATAATAATCAAGCCCACGCACCATGCGCGGATTCACCGTGTACGCAATGCCGCGTGCGTCCAGATGCGCTTTGAATTGCTCAAAGTGAATTTTTGAAGCTTCGTCCAGAGAATCGGTAATCGTTGGCAAGTCCGCAATTAATTTTTGGCAATTCGGATTTTTGCAATCAAAAATTCTGAGCGCATTGGTTTCATAACGATGCTGGCAATCTCCGCACAATTGATCTAACTTGCTCTCCATTTCAGCGCGTAGTTTTTCTAAATACGCCGGACGCGAATTGGCGTCTCCGACAGAATTAATTAATAACGTCGTATCGTTGATGCCTAACTCTTTCAACATCCAATTCAGCATTTCGATGATTTCCGCTTCGATGGCGGGATCGTCGCTGGTGCCTAACACTTCGGCTCCGATTTGATAAAACTGGCGGAAGCGTCCGGCCTGCGGACGTTCGCGGCGAAACATTTGTCCGACGTAATAAAGCTTTGTCATTTCGCCCTGCGCTTTGTCGTTGTAGAGCTTGTGCTGAATATAAGCACGAACCACCGAAGCCGTATTTTCAGGGCGCAAAGTCAGCGAAGTCTGATCGCTGTCTTTGTCAATAAACGTGTACATTTCTTTGTGTACGATGTCGGTAGCTTCACCGACACCGCGTGAAAAGAGTTCAGTTTTTTCAAAAATCGGCGTGCGGATTTCATCAAAGCCATAACGACGAAACGCTTCACGGGCGACCGCTTCGACGCGCAACCAAAGCGGCATGTCTACGGGCAAAATATCTCTTGTACCTTTAACAGTTTGAATCATAAAAAAATAGTTTCGCGTTTCGGGTTTTTAGTTTCGAGTTTTTGGAAATGAAAGTTGGAACTTACACCGCGAAACGCGAAACCCAAAACTCGAAACTCCGCTGCCGTCCCAGCGGCGGTCGCAGATTTTAGCACAGAGACGAAACGCCGTCTTGCGGACATTTCAGAAATGATTTTTTTGGAATGGTGAACTCAGGAGAAATCAGGCGGCATAGGCTTGGCTGATTGAGCGGCGCGCCGAACGATCTGCCTGCATCCGCATTTGTGCGGCATCCAGCAGTTTTTCCAGCGTTTCGCCATCTTTACCAATTTGGGCGTGACCAACGCTGATGCCGAGCATCGCTTCATCAACCGACAATAAGGAAGGGCGACATTCGATGACGGCGCTTTGGATTCTGGCAGCGACATCCGCTACATTTTCAGGGTTCGCATTGCGTAACATTACAATAAATTCGTCGCCCAGATAATGCACCAGCGTGTCGGCGCTGCGGATTTGTGATTTCAGCATCAGCGCAATTTGTTTGATCGTCTGATCGGCCCGTTGATTTTCAATTTTGTCTGTCACCTGACGGAAAATACTGAGATCTGCCAGTAAAAAGGTCAGTTCATACTCATCCGCCGCTGAGAGCTGTTTTTCGCGGCCAAATGTTTCGCGCAGGAAACGGGCATTCGGTAACCCTGTCAACGCATCCGTCATAGACGAATTCTTAACCTCGGCAAATAATCTTGCACTCTTGAGGGCTTCTGAAGCTAAAGCACTCACGCGGGTCAAACGCTGGAGTTGATCATCCTGGAATTTTTCCAGCGTCCGCGTGTAAATTGCCATCGCCCCAAACACTTCTTCCCCTTTACCCAGCGGGAAAACCGCCAGCGTATTGTATTTCTCCAGTTGCTGACTGATGTCTTTACTCAGGCCCAGCACATATAAATCCAGCGCCGGGTCAGTGTTGGCAAACGATTTATTGTTCGCCAGAACCCAGCCTGTGACGCCTTCTCCCGGCTTAATCGTGCACCCCTTGAATTTCTCGGCCTGGACACCATAGGCGTATTCAACTACCGCCGCCCGATCTTCGTTTCCCAGCCAGTAAAACACACATGTATCATTTTCTTTATCAAACCGAATAACGCTGTCCATTTGATTGGCGACGATTTCAAAGGCCTGTCTGAAGTCCAGGACGCCGGTCAGATTTTCAGCGATGCCATAAAGCGCATAGCTTTCCTGGCTGGACTCACGGGATTCACGAATCGTTTTGACATAAGCGGGAATGGCGGGTTTGTCTTCGATTAACCCAGCCGCAGGTTTGGCATCACGGATCGCATCGGTTTGGGATACCTCAATTGGCTTGAAGACTTTGGCATCCTCTTTCATGCGAGCAATTTGTTTTTCAAATTCGGGGAGATTTTCGATGAACAGATCAACCAAAGTTGCGTCAAACGCGCCGTTCCGATCATCCTGCAATAATTTGATGGCCTGCTCACGCGTCATTCCTTTGCGATATTGCCGGTCTTCGCGCACAGCATCAAAGCAATCCACGACACTTAAAAGCCTCGCGGTCAGCGGAATATTTTCCCCCTTCAACCCTTCGGGGTAGCCTTTCCCGTCCCAGCGTTCGTGGTGATAATGCACAATCGGCACCAGCGGATAGGGAAATTGAATCTGGTTCAGGATTTGCGCCCCGACAGAGGTATGCTGTTTCATCTTGTCAAATTCAAACGCCGTCAGTTTTCCAGGCTTGTTAATAATGTAATCAGGCACCGCAATTTTTCCAATGTCGTGTAACAAAGCGCCTGCGTGCAAAGCCTTGATGTCCAGTTCTGACAAATTCAGCAGCCGCGCCATCCCTTCGGCATAAATCTGGACACGCCGCACATGATCGTGCGTGATCTGATCTTTAGCATCAACCGCAGTGGCAAAGGCTTCGAGGGTGCGCTGATGCAACTTATCCAGTTCTTCGCTGTGTTTGCGCGCCGCTTCAATATTTTTCAGGTAAGGCAGCGCAATCCCATACGCGCCCCCGATTAATGGAATCGTCAAAAGAACCGCCCAGAAGCCAAAATAATGAACCAGCGCATTCACAATCGCAGCCATCAGCACACCGGAGAGCGAGGTCACAATCACCCATGAGGTTTCCTTAAACCATTCCCGCCAAATTATCTTTTCATCATTAAGCGCGACCCAGACAGCCACCAGGGAAATATTCATCGCTCCCTGCAGGACGGCAAAACAGAAAAGCCCTAAACCATAAAACCAAAAAGTATGGCTATCGTGTGCCAGGTGATTTAAGGGGCCGAAGGTCAGGTTGATGATTAAAGTTGAAAGAAATAGTGGAATGCCGATCAGCCCGATATTAAAGGCATGGACAAGTTGCCGCTTAACAAATGATGGTGCAACTTGTCGGTCAATTCCGCTGACTGATTCGCTAAAGGTGACAACCGCCGCTAATAATAAGGCTTCTTCCCTGCCAGTAAGCAAAACAGCTAGAAAAATAAATGTGTCAGAAACCGTAATATTTTCTAAACTTCCAAAAACTCTTAAGGTAGTTGCCCGGCTGAGCACTAAAGCAAAGATGGTTAATCCTAACCATTGCCAGTTAAAAGGCGGAGAAAATATCTGCCAAATTGCATATCCAGTTATTCCAATGCCCAGGCCACTGACCAGCCATTTATAATATTTAGGATAATTATTGTTTTGCTCTGAATTCATGAGATGACAATCGGTGAAGACAATCGGGCAGTCCCGGCAACAGGGATACCCGAAGGTAAGCAGAAATATTCACAGAATTGTAATAACTTTCTGACAGTGGAGAATTTTGTGGAAATAAGCCTGGCCGGGCTTCTCTGTGAGGCAGATTGCGGAAGCCTGCACGGAGTAAGGGCGCAAAGATACACTTACTCCGTGCGTGTTTCTGCATTAGGAAACATCGGTTGAGCTGCTTATTTGCCACACCAAACGATATTTTAATAATATTAGTCTTGTAAAATTGTCACACTGGTGATAAAAAATTTGTAACCTTATGTGTTAGCTTAATTTGAGATTTTTCTTATGATGCAGTTGAATGAAATGTAATCCGGCATTTTTGCCAACTGTCTCCCCCCATCTGAATGGAGTTAAGTCATGATCGAAAATATTGAACTCAACATTGAAGAAGTGGAAGAAACAATTGCTCCTGGCATTATTGTTGCTGGCTAGTTTGAGCAATTGATATTGCTTTACGCCACATCGAATTCCACAATTCGAATCAAAAACTAAAGAAAGGTACAGATTAATTTCTGTACCTTTTTTTTTGCGGCTGATATTTTCGTAAGCTAACCCCCATATTTCCTCACCATTTGTAAACAGCCCTGCACTGCGTAAAATGGCGTTATTAATTTTCACTTTGAGGGAAACGTATGATCCGAAAATTTCGTAACATCACGCCAACTATTGCCGAGCATTGCTTTATCGCTGACACGGCGATGGTGATTGGCGATGTCACTATCGGCGAACATTCGTCCGTGTGGTTCGGCGCAGTCATTCGCGGCGACGCCGACAAAATCACGATTGGGCATCACACAAATATCCAGGACCTGAGCATGGTGCATGTCACGGGCGGATTTGCGACGACGACGATTGGCAATTATGTGACCGTCGGACACAACGCCGTCATTCACGGCTGCACAATTGAAGATCGTTGTCTTATTGGCATGGGATCAGTAATTTTAGACGGCGCAGTGATTGGAGCCGAATCCATTATCGCCGCCGGCGCAGTAGTTCCACCAGGGA
>JAYSTY010000544.1:0-1964 GCA_043719385.1 Blastocatellia bacterium
GCTGTCAGAAGCAGATCGAAAGAAAGTTCCCGGTTATCCGCAGGACATGATGATGGCAATGGATGATGAAGTAGCGAAACCTGAAACGTGGGGACTTGCGCCTGGGTGGACAGCTTCCATGATGGGCATGATGACACTGGTCAGAGTGCTGCCGGAAGACAAGTACACCGAAATTATGACACGCATCAAGGCTGGTCAGTCAGAACGACCAAAGGCCGCGCCGGAGCATCAACATCATGAAGAATAATGAGGAGAAACGTATGAGATCAAAGAAAAATAATTTTCGTCTGCTCATCCTTGTGAGTGGAATCATGACGGCTTTAGTTGCCATCAGTTTTGCTCACGAAGGACACAAACATCCGAATGCGCCAGCCAGCGCAAAAAAACTAAAGAACCCTTTAACCGCCAGCGATGAGACGATCAATCAAGGGCGAGTGCTGTTTAATCAAAGCTGCGCTCGTTGTCACGGCGAAGATGGAAAGGCAAAAACTGAAGCTGCCGCCGCGATGAAAAAGAAGCCAACTGATTTAACCGCCAAAGCCATGCACGGAATTACAGATGGGGAAATCTGGTGGGTCATCACCAATGGCATTAAAAAGAGCGGTATGCCAGCTTACAAAACCAAAGCGAACGAACAAGAGCGTTGGCAGATGACTCTATACGTCAAGCATTTGATGGGTGAACATCCATCTGGTCACGGCGATCATCACGCCGGAGTGAATTAACATGGCGATCAGGTGATGGGCTTCAGTCATGAAAAAACTACGCATCATTTCCGCTTAAAGACCGATGGCGGGTTCATTGAAGTCGAAGCGAACGAGGCAACCGACGCAGCGAGTATTACCCAAACTAGGACACATTTGCAGCACATTGCCCACAAGTTCGCTACAGGAGATTTTGATGCGCCGATGTTGGTTCACGGCAATATCCCGCTGGGAGTGGAAACAATGAAGCAGTTACAAGCTGTCATCAGCTACCAGTTTGAGGAGACAGAAAAAGGTGGTCGCATCCGCATCGTAACAAGCAATAACAAAGCCCTAAAATCTGTGCATAAATTCACCGTTTCGCCCGATGCTGTACAAATTTTCGATTCCGGTTCCAGCCTTCAGATTTTGTCGTTCAGTTTCGTACCCACGCAGAAAAACCGGATACGCAATCGGAGTTCGCATGACGCGGCAGCCTTCGTAGCGTTCTTTCACATCAGGAATAATTGGCTTGAGATGCTCCACACAAAACTCGCCTAATCGCTCATCATCCATTTGCCAGAATTCGTCGCCTTTTTCACACCCGATGTCCACGGTGATAATTGTTTTGCCAGTGGGCGCAAGCCAGGGCATCGAAAGTGGCGTTTCGGTAAGGCGGAAAAACGGAAACTGAGCTTCAGGCATCAACGTCACAACATCAGGCAAAAGGCCTCGACCATTCAAACGCAAATTGACGAAGGTCATGGGGCGATAACGAAAGTGCGCTAAATGCGCGACCTGATTTGTGCCCTCGACAATTTTTCCCAGCACGTTGATGGGGGCAGTGCTGATAACTGCTGAGGCCTCAATTTCACGTCCGTTCGCACGAATGCCGATAACTTTGTTTTCATCAACCAGAATCTTTTCGACTGGCGCTTCAAGCTGGATGACGCTGCTCAAATCCCCGGCTAATTTTTGACATAAAGTCCCGATGCCGCCTTCGGGGTAAACGTGATAGACGCTCGCTTTTTCGGGGAGTTCGCGGCTGTAACCGCAAGAAATGGCACGCCGTGTCAAACGAGAAGCAAGTTTGAGCCAAAGCGTCTGGGCGATGCTATTTGATATGCCATCGCCAACCGCCGGAGATAATTTTTCGGCTGCTGCCCCAGACCAGGCTTCCGTCAAAGGAATCTCCACTTCATCCGCCAATGCCCGTCCATAATTTGCGCGAAACCATTCCACCGCCGAGGCAGGTTTTTCTTTGGAGAAATTTAACTGCGA
>JAYSTY010000545.1:0-4757 GCA_043719385.1 Blastocatellia bacterium
CAGTACCGCGAGCCGTAGCGAGCCGGGTTGCAGCTACCTAAATTAAACCTAGACGCCGTCCCATTGGTGGGTCACCTTAAGTCCTTTCAAAATACCATGCTCATCAAAATACCATTCTGCCCAAACATAGTACCCAGCGAGGAAGAGGTTCCGAAGACGGTCATATTGCTGCAAATCAGCTTGAAGAAGAAATCCAACTTGCGCTTTTGAGCAGTCGGGGCAGGGGTCTTTTCCCTCAGAACCACTGTCCTTTTTATAGCCCCGGTGAAAAACTTCACGGAGCATTCTTTTTACTTCATCTTCTGAACTTCCTAAAGGCGCAAACTTGAGAAGGAGATTCTTAATATCAGCATCGGACATACGGATATAATCTTTTTTCCGAAGCACTGGAGACTTGTCAACAGAACTTAACAACTCTGAAACAACACCATTCTTATGAACAACTGCGGCTTGCCAGAAGCGCGTGTTTGTCAACAAATCGTCACGCTTGTCACAAAACAAGAAATCTATATTGCCATGCTCCACAACTGATTTGTTGTCACTCAACTCGTCGTCGTTCAACTCAATGAAGCTTTGTTGTTGCTTTATCGTACACCTGAACCCATTCGCCTGTAATAGCCGTTGCGCATCGGTAATGCTACTGCCAACCGGTATTCTTTTTTCAAGCTCTTGCTTCATAGCGTTTGCGCTATGAAGCATCTTTATCTTTTCCGGTTGGGTTTGACCAAACGTGAGTGAGGCCATCAGGGTGATTAATAGAATTGTTTTCTTCATATGCTATCCTCAATGCGCGGGTCTAACAAAATGTTTATCCTGCCTCTTTTTGCCCCCGCGCCTGCGCCGCAAATTTCTCCCAATCTTCATCGGTCATTTTTGCCAGGCCGCTGAATTCACCTGCGCCTGACAACCATTCGCCGCCGTCAATAACGACGACTTCGCCGTTGATATAACCGGAATAATCAGACACCAGATAAGTTGCGAGATTGGCTAATTCCTCGTGACTGCCGACGCGTTTCATGGGGTTATGCGCGACTGCGCCCTCCATAAAACTGCCCGAAGGACTCAGGCGGGATTGTGCGCCTTCGGTTGGAAAAGGGCCGGGCGCGATGCCGTTCATCCGAATTCCATATTTGCCCCATTCCACCGCGAGCGATTGCGTCAGCGCCATCACACCGGCTTTGGCGGTCGCCGAGGGAACGACATAAGCCGAACCCGTCCACGCATACGTCGCCAGGATATTCAGCATCGTGCCGCCGCGTTTGGCTGCGATCCATTTTTTGCCGAGCGCGAGCGTGCAATACCAGGTTCCGTGCAGGACGATGCCCAACACAGTGTCTACGGCGCGATGCGAGAGGCGTTCGGTCGGACTGGCGAAATTTCCGGCGGCATTATTCACCAGTACATCAATCGTGCCGTAGTGATTCCAGACCGTATCCATCATCGCTTCGACCTGATCAGGATTGCGGACATCACAGGGCGTGTAAAAAATTTCGCCTCCGGTGGCGTCGTGTAATTCTTTGGCGGTAGCTGCCAACACTTCTTCTTTGCGGCTGGTAATGGCAATCTTCGCGCCAAGCTGTAAAAAGCGCGTTGCCATTGATTTGCCGAGGCCGGTGCCGCCTCCGGTGATGAGGATAACTTTATCTTTGAGTAAATCGGGTTGATACATTTGGACTCCTGAAAATTTATTCCGCTTCACGCGGTTCTGTAATTAATTTAGAATTGGTTGAACTCGGTGAGCGGAAAGCGTCCCGATAAAATCGCCTAATTCTGACTTATCAACTGTAAGAGCTTGAGAGACGCTGACAACGCTACGCTTTGGCAATCCCGCCTCCTTCGCATTTAGTAATACATTGCCAGGCGCATCTGCCCGTTTCAGATTTGAAGTGAGTGCACATACGACAACGGTATTAATTCGACTTTGATTGAAAAGATTATTCTGGATAACAACGTATGGATGTTCATAGCCTGGAGCTGAGCCAACAGGCTCCCCCAAATCAATCCAGTAAATCTCGCCCTGATTAATTACCACTCACCCTCCGAAATCCGTCGTTGCGATTTTTTCATATGGCGGAGACGTTTTTTTTCTGCCGGGTCAGACGCATCTTGATAGGCAGCATTCATGCGTTCCAGTAATTGTCGATTTTCCTGCCGTTGGACAAATTCTTTGACAGCCAGAGTAAAGACCTGACTGCGCGGGATTTTTAATTCACGTGCCAACGTTTCGACCTGTGCAAACAGAGCTTCTTGAATCGAAATTGCAGTTTTGATATTCGCCATAAGATTACCGATAGTATAACCGCCTGGCATACTCGTCAACATTGCTGATAACGAAAATGAAGTGTGGCGCTTGCGTTGCAGAAGAGCCATTGAGTAAAGTGATGGAGTAATCAAACTTTTCTTTTTTTCTGTGGTTAAAAATGACGAAAAAGCATATTCAAATCTTGTTGGTCTTATTTTTTTTCTTATCAGCTTTTGCTAATGCTCAGACAACTGGAAATATTACAGGCGCCGTTGTTGATCAGACTGGTGCTCGTATTATTGTAGCTTCAGTTACCTTAAGCGGAATTAACCAGTTAAGCATCGAAACTACAACGAATGCTGCTGGCGAATTTTCTTTTAATAATCTGATCCCTGGTGATTATCAACTGGCGATTAAAGCAAATGGATTCAAAAATAAGTCTGTTAAGGCTCAAGTTGTTGCTGGCTCTTCACACAAACTAGAGATAGCGCTAACTGTCGCTGGCTTTGTTGAGGATGGCGGTAACTGGTTCCCTGCACCTGAGCCTGATCAATTAGTCACGCGCCAAGCCACTGTCATCACATCCTTCACTCCCAAACAAATTCAATCCGGTGCCGCCCAAACCGTTGATGATTTGTTGCGCCAGGTTCCCGGCTTTAGCAATTTTCGGCGTTCCAGTTCCCTCGTCGCCAATCCGACGACGCAGGGAGTTTCGTTGCGTGGGGCTGGCGCAAGTGGAGCCAGTCGGACGTTGGTTTTAGCTGATGGGATTCCGCTCAATGATGCTTTTGGGGGCTGGGTTTACTGGGATCGTATTCCGCGCGAAGCTATTGCCAGCATTGAAGTCGAGCGCGGCGGCGCGTCGCATTTGTACGGCTCGGATGCGCTCAGCGGCGTCATCAGCCTGAACACGCGCAATGCAAATGCGCCAACCATCAGCGCCTCGGCCAGCGGTGGAAATTTACAGACGGGTGAAGGTTCTTTTTTCGTCGGTGACAAATTTAGTAAATTGAATTTGGCGTTGTCAGGCGAAGCATTTCGCACCGATGGTTATTTTATTATTGCTCCCAACATTCGCGGCGCAGCCGATGCACGCGCGGCTTCACAACATCGCGTTTTGACGCTGCGCACGGGCTTTGATTTTGATCCGAACAATTCAATTTTTGTGCGCGGCTCTGTCTATGACCAGAAACGAAATAACGGGACAGTTTTGCAGCTTAACGACACAGCCAATGAATCAGCAGCGCTGGGCGCAAAGCTTCAGACTCCCGATAAAAGTAACTGGACAATTTCGCTGTTTGGAAATCAGCAGCGCTATCATCAGATTTTTACAGGTGTAGCAGCGAATCGAGCGACTGAAACTTTGGCGCGGCAACAGGCGACACCATCACACGATGCAGGCTTGCGCTTGAACTGGACAAAGGCAACCAGCGGGATTCACACGCTCTTTGCCGGATTTGAAATTCGCGGTGTGCGCGGGACAAGCGATGAAACTGTTTTTGCCAACAATCGCGCGACGACATTTGTGAGCGCCGGCGGCAGGCAACGCCGCATCGGATTTTTTGCGCAGGATTATTTATCGTTTGGCAAAAAATGGGCGCTGGCAATCAGCGGTCGTTACGATCAATGGCGCGATTCTTCGGCGGCTTCGGTGTCGCGGGCGCTGGCAACCGGAGTTGTGACGCCAACATTTTTTGCGGCGCGGACTGCCAACGCTTTCAGTCCGCGTGTCGCTTTGATTTATCACGCCAGGCCAAATGTAGAGTTGCGGGCATCAGGCTATCGCGCTTTTCGTGCGCCAACGCTCAACGAACTTTATCGCAGCTTTCGCGTCGGTGACACGCTCACGCAATCAAACAATGCGCTGACTGCCGAACGATTGACAGGCGGTGAAGGTGGAATGACATGGACGATTAATCCGAAAGTTATCACGCGCCTGACAGGTTATTACACCGAAATCGTGAACCCGATTTCTAACTTTACAATTTCGACGACGCCGACTCTGATTACGCGCCAGCGCCGCAATTTAGGGCGCACACGATCATCCGGCATCGAAGCCGAAATCGAAATGAAAGTGACAAATCAACTGCGATTTTCCAGCGGATATTTATTTGCCGATGCAATTGTGAAACGTGCGCCACAGGATTTGAGTTTGCAGGGATTATTAATTCCGCAAGTCCCGCGTCATCAAATCACGATGCAGATGAGTTATTTCAATCCTCGCATCGTCAATGCAGCGTTGCAGTTTCGCGCCGCCAGCCAGCAATTCGACGATGATCGAAATACGCTGCCGCTGAACAATTATGCTCTGGTTGACGCCAATATTTCGCGTTCATTAGGAAAATATTTTGAAGCGTTTTTTGCGGTGCAGAATCTGCTGAATGAAAGAGTTGTCGTGGGACGCACTCCGCTTGAAACAATTGGAATGCCGAGGATGTATCGTGGCGGTTTACGGATTCGATTTGAGCGATAGGAGCGTCAGAGCTGGAGCGCCAGCATCCTGCTGGCGAGGCCT
>JAYSTY010000546.1:0-4755 GCA_043719385.1 Blastocatellia bacterium
CTCCAGCCTGGTGTGCAGGAAGCGCTTTCAACCCGGACAGACGCGGGCAAAGGGGTTCCCTCGGCAAGCATCAGAGACCCCTGTTTGATAGTGGGTATGCTTTCCATCATTTTCTGCACTGACCGGTTAATGGTAAGGCAGTAAGAGTTGCGGCGTTGCCTGCTCGATGCCAAAACATCAGGCAGCCACTGGCAATACTGATACTCAGTAAGATCGCCGTCGCCAGCGCAGGTTGCGATAATAAATTAAATTCACTGACACCAGTCGCAAATAAGAGGGTTGACACGGGCATAACCCAAACAACTATTGAAAGGGGGCGGATGTATTGATTGTCTATGTTGGATGGTATTTTCCCGCCGGCATTCTTAAGAAACATTGATGACTCCATGATGTGAGAGCTGTTACTGGAAGAAAGCCGGGAGATTCCGGTGTGGCGAAGATAAAGAGTGAGCGACGCTCTCTCCCGAACCACGGTTGTTATTACGAACGATGATCGTAATAAACTAGCGCTTGTCTTTTAAAACTGGCACATCCTCAAAACCGATGAGATGCTGCTCTACTTCTTCCCGCGCAATGCGGGTCGCCCGACTGCCTGGCATATTAACCCGTGGGGTCGCGCCATTGTGAATTTGTCTGGCGCGTTGCACCATTAATAAAACCTTGCGGTATTTGTTATCGCGATTATCAGTATTCATAAGTTCTCCTTAAATCTGGTCGGCGAAAGGGACAATTTAGTTAGTTCCCTGTCTTACTTCGCACTGGTCTGTTCCTCGGTCACGCCGACATTTTTCCGGGCGGCAGCAGCCATCGCATCGCGCAGTTCCTGTGTGCGCTTACGGTTCAGCAATTTCTTTTGCTGCATGCGACCAAAGCGTGCTTTATCGCCACTTTTTTTTGACATATAGTGTCCTCAATTGTTAACGAGTGAAGCAATTTCACTGGTTTGAAAGTGGGTTAGAAGGTTCAGATTGTCTGAGGGATTTCAGAGAAACTAAGAAGAGAGTAACCAAACTCGGCTCCTACTCACCGTACTCTGTAGCTGAGTCTTTGTCAAATATTGATTCAAAACCTGTCACGTCAGGCGAATGAGTAGACACCTGTGAATTTGGTGATACTCTGAACGCAAATAAATTGTAAAAAGGCGAAGTAAACCAGCAATCATTTCTGTGGCAAGCAGTGCCGATGGTTAGTTCAAACACAAATTCAGGAGAATAACAATGTCGAATATCGCAAAAGTTTTGTTCAGTTTCTTGTTCGCTACACTCTTCGTGCAAAGCGCGACGAATTACAAGGTCGTGAATCGCTATCCGATGCCTGGTAACGGCGGTTCTGATTACGTCACCGTAGACAGCGCGGCGCGGCGTGTTTATGTCTCGCACTCGACGCAGGTTGAAGTGCTGGATGCTGATACCGGAAAAATTATCGGCGCGATTACAGACACACCAGGTGTTCACGGAATTGTCATCACACCTTTTAAGCACGGCTTCACCAGCAATGGACGCGAGAGTAAAGTTTCGATGTTCGACCTTGAAACGCTCAAGCTCATCAAGAAAATTGATGTGGGCAAAGGGCCGGACGGCATTTACTACGATCCGGCAACCAAACGTGTTTTCACCAATAATCACGGCACGCACGACATCACAGCACTGAATGCCGAGACCGGTGAAGTCGTGGGAACTGTAAAATTAGCAGGCGACGGCGAACAGGCAGTCATCGGAGCCGATGGGATGATTTACGTCAACAGCGAAGAGTCAGCCGAAGTCGTCGTCTTTGATCCAAAGTCTCTAGCCGTCAAAAAACGGTTCCCGATTGGTGTCGCAAAAACGCCGACCGGCCTTGCCTACGATGCCAAAACCAACCGCTTGTTTATTGGCTGCCGCGAAGAACCAAAAATGGTTGTCATGAACGCCGTAACAGGGAAAGTCATCACGAGTTTTCCGCTTGGCAAGGGCGTAGATTACGCAGGGTTTGATCCTTCCACCAACCTGATTTTCTTTTCGTGCGGCGATGGAACACTGAATATTTTCCATGAAAAGTCAGCCGACAGCTATGAGGATGCCGGAGCGGTCAAAACGCAGCCGAGTGCAAAAACATTAGCGTTTGATCCGAAGACAAAGAAACTTTTTCTGCCCGCCCTTGAATACAGTGAGACGCCAGCAACAGAGCAAGGAAAGCGCCCTACTCGTAGCATCAAGCCGGATTCATTTACGCTGCTGGTTGTCAGTAAAGAGTAATGAGCAAAATACCATTTTCAACTATTAACTGGGTCTCAATCCCAAAAACTGAACATACAGGTGAAGCCGGAACATCGTTCTGGCAAACGGTTCAGTTTGAAGGATTGAGAGTTCGGATGGTCGAATATTCCGCCGGAGATGTTGCCGATCATTGGTGTCAAAAAGGTCATATCGTCCACTGTTTACAGGGCGAATTTATTACTGAACAGGAAAACGGAGAAAAAATTGTTTTGACGGAAGGCATGACGTATATCGTTTCCGACGATGTAAGCTCACATCGTTCCGTTTCAAAAGATGGCGTAAAATTACTGATAATTGACGGTGATTTTTTGCAATTGAAGCAAGCAGCAAATTAGGAAGTATGAGTTTTACGATAGAAAAAACGATAGAAATTCTTGAACGAACACCGAAAGTGCTGATTGCGATGCTCCGCGATATTTCTACAGACTGGACTTCAAAAAACGAAGGCGGCGAAACGTGGAGCGTTTACAATGTCATCGGTCATTTAATTCACGGCGAAAAGACGGATTGGATTCCGAGAGCAGAAATTATTCTTTCTGAGAGAGCTGACAAAAGGTTTGAGCCATTTGATCGGTTCGCTCAAATGGAAACAGGGGAGTGGAAGTCATTGGCGCAGCTTTTAGAAGAATTTGCGACATTGCGACAGGAAAATCTTGACCGTCTTCAGGCCATGAAAATTACAGAAAAAGATTTCTCAAAGACGGGAATTCATCCTGCTTTTGGGGAAGTTACGCTATCGAAACTTCTTTCCACATGGGCGGTTCACGATCTTAATCATGTCACTCAAATCACCCGTGTCATGGCTAAACAATATGAACTGGAAGTCGGCGACTGGAAGGAGTATCTGAGAATTTTGCAGCCTTAGCTGGCTGAATTCTTTATCCCCGCACTTCTCAGTCGCATCATATCAGATTTGAATTTTCGAGAAAAAATATCCGCCTATCGCTACAAATAAAACCGCTGCGAATCCCAACGCTGAAATATTTGTCACCAATCCGTAATGCGTGATTCCGATCAGTGCGCCGCGCAAGCCATCAACTCCGTATGACAACGGATCAAGCTTCGTAGCGATGTCGAGAATCTTTGGCAAATTCGTCAGCGGAAACAACGCGCCCGACAAAAAGAAAATCGGCATCACGATAAAATTCATGATGAGTTGGAAGCCCTGCATATCTTGCAGCAACGAACCAATCGCCGTACCGAGTCCGCAAAACACTATCGCTGTCAACGCCATAAACACAAATGCCAACGGTACTGTCGCCCAATTCACGGGACGAAACCCGGCGATGACACACACGACAAAAATTAGCGTGCCCTGGATCATCGCTACCGTTGCGCCGCCCAGCGTGCGCCCGATCATGACGATAATGCGCGGTACGGGAGCGACCAGCGTTTCCTTCAAAAAACCAAATTGCCGATCAAACAATAAGCCGATGCCGGAAAAAATAGCCGTGAACAAAATGCTCATGCCGACCACGCCGGGGGCTACAAATTGAAGATAGCTCCCGTTACCGGATTGCTGAAAAACCGGGCCGAGTCCGAAGCCCAGCACCAGTAAATACAGCATTGGCTGCGCTAACGAAGCGATGATTTGCGCCCGCGAACGAACGTAGCGTTTCAGTTCGCGCAGCCAGAGGATGTAGATTGCACCCATAATTTTATTTCCTCCACATTTTGGCAAATTGCCGCATTTGATCGGCGGAGCCAGCTTTTTCGTCACGAATCGTCGAACCTGTTAACGCAAGAAAAGCATCTTCCAGTGATTCAGTCTGCGTTTGTGTTTTAAGTTCAGTCGGTGTGCCTTGCGCCACAATTTTGCCGTGATCTATGATCGCAATGCGATGCGCGACACGTTCGGCTTCGTCCATATAATGCGTCGTCAAAAAAACTGTTACGCCTTCCGTTTCGTTTTGCTGCTTCACATGCGACCACAACTGGTTGCGGCTTTGTGGATCAAGCCCCAGCGTTGGTTCATCCAGAAAAAGTATTTTCGGTGTATGCAAAAAGCCGCGCGCGATTTCCAATCGTCGCCTCATCCCGCCGGAAAATTCTTTGACGTAGTTGTCGCGCTTGTCCCACAGTTCAAACAATTGCAGCAGCTTTTCGATGCGCTCAAGGCGGACTTTGCGCGGGACGTGATACAGCACGCCGTGTAATTCCATGTTTTCGTAAGCTGTCAATTCGGCATCAAGGCTGGGGTCCTGAAACACGATGCCGAAACTTTGCCGCGCTTTGGTTTGCTCAACCATTGGATCAATTCCTGCCAGTTCAACTTTCCCACTTGTCGGTGTCAGCAGCGTCGTCAGCATCTTAATCGTAGTCGTCTTCCCTGCGCCATTTGGCCCAAGAAAGGCAAATATTTCGCCTTTTTCCACGGCAAAGGAAATGTCGTTCACGGCAGTAAAATCACCGTAGGTTTTGGTTAAATTTTGTACTCGAATCATTGTATTCAGCATAGTAGCGCAATCCAGCCATGGTTGCGACAGGCTTTGCGCTTCGC
>JAYSTY010000547.1:0-28374 GCA_043719385.1 Blastocatellia bacterium
GGTCTATTGGTCGTTACGGCGTCAAAGTACTGGCTTTGCGCGAAGCAACACCAACGGACCATCAACATGTTATCGCCGAACGAGCTTTTGAGGAAGCTCGGAAACTTCGGCTCCAGCGAACGGCAACCGCATGGCGGACGGCGCTTGAGAAATATCAGCAGGCGCTCCAATTTTTCCAGGGTTCAGATGATCAATATCGCTGTGGGTTGACTCTTTATTCAATTGGTTTATGCCATGCCAATCTCGGCGATTTTCACAAGGCGCTGGAATACGCCACGCAATCCCTGACATTATTTCAAGCGGCTAAAGATCATAATCAGGAGGCCTCAGCGCTCAACCTTATGGGAGGTGCTAATGACACCCTGGGTGAGTTGATAGTAGCACTCACGTACTATAAACAGGCACTCACGCTGACTCAATCCGTTGGAAACAAAAGTACAGAAGCCTCGATCCTGAATAATATTGGAAAAATCTATTACGAGCTGGCAGACTGGCAACAGACGCTGGAGTATAACAATCAGGCCCTTGCACTGAATCGAGAACTGGGGGATCGGCAAAAAGAGGGAAGCGGACAACACAATATTGGGATGGCTTATTTACTCCTGGGAGAGTTTGAAAAATCGCTTGATCATTTTCGACAAGCACTTCAATTGCGACAAGCGATTGGCGATAAGAATGGCGAAGCTGAAACGCTGAACAGCACAGGTAACGTATACTCCGAGTTGGGTGAGAAGCAAAAAGCTTTGGAACTTTATAACCAGGCATTACAGATTCGACGGATAGTCGGCGATAAACGCGGTGAGGGCGTCACGCTTAATGTTATCGGTGTGGTCTACACGATGTTAGGCGAGCGCGAAAAGGCATTAGCTTGCCTTCAGCAGGCGAGGCAACTCTCGCAAGCTGTGGGAGATCGTCGGTTAGAAGCGCAGGCACTCGACAATACTGGTCGCACTTTCACGTTATTACGGCAACCCATAAAGGCACTTGAGTATCACAATCAGGCACTTGTAACTTTCCAAACCATCGGGGATCAGCAAAACGAAGCCAAATCGTTGCAAAGCATCGCACGCGCTGAACGTGATCGTGGCAATCTGGAGGTAGCGCGTCAACAAATTGAAGCGGCCCTGACGTTGCATGAGAAAGTCCGCACCAAAGCAGGCGGTCAACAGTCACGTGCTTCGTATTTTGCTGTGCAACAAACGGCCTATCAGTTTTATACGGATTTGCTGATGCAGATGCACAAACAAAATCCGTCTGCCGGACACGATATTGCTGCGTTGCAAATCTGCGAACGTGCCCGCGCTCGCAGTCTGCTCGAAATTCTGGCCGAATCCAAAGTAGATTTTCGGGAAGGTGTCGACGCCAAATCATTAGCGCGTGAGCGCGACCTGATGCAGCAAATTAATGCGAAGGCTACACGGTTGATGCAACGCAATACGGCAGACAAAATCGTTGCCTTGAAAAAAGAATTCAGCGCACTCGAAGACGAATATCAACAAACCCAAAACGCCATTCGCAAAAGCAATCCGCAATACGCGAACGTCACGCAACCACAACCGCTCAACGTGTCAGCGATTCAAAAAGAGTTGGACGAAAACACATTGCTGCTGGAATACGCTTTGGGTGAGGAGCGCAGTTTTGTGTGGGCAGTCACAAACCATTCTGTGACCAGTTACGAATTGCCCAAACAGGAAGAAATCAAAATCGTCGCCAACCAGGTTTATGAGGCATTGACCGCACGAACATTGGTCATCAACCTGGAAACCCCACAAGCAAAACGCGAACGCATCCTGCAAGCCGATGCCCAATTTTCTGAAGCTTCTGTAAAATTAAGCGAAATGATACTTGCTCCGCTCGCTGTGCAATTAGGCAACAAACGCCTGGTCATCGTCGCCGATGGCGCGTTGCAATATGTGCCCTTCGCCGCCTTGCCTTCGCCGACTGGCGAAGTGTTTCGAGTTTCGGGTTTTGAGTTTCGAGGGCAACCTAATAACCTGGCTTCTCGTACCGCGAAACCCGAAACGCAAAACCCGAAACCACTTATCGTAGCGCATGAAATCATCACCCTCCCTTCTGCCTCAACGATTGCGGTGCTGCGGAAGGAATTGGCGGGACGCCCGATTGCTCCGAAAATGCTGGCAGTCATTGCCGATCCTGTTTTTAGCAACGAGGATGAACGCGCTAAAATTAGCAAAGTGAAATTAGCGCGGACAGCAACAGTTACAACCGAAGCTCGTAGTATCGTTCATACCGAAGAAAAACCTGCTGATTCACAAAAAATGACTGGTGGTATGAAAATCCCGCGCCTGCCGTACACGCATCAGGAAGCCGATCAAATTTTTGCTGTCGCGCCCAAAGCTACCAGTTTCAAAGCTACCGATTTTAAAGCCAGTCGCGCGACAGCATTTAGCCCGGACTTAAAACAATATCGGTTTATTCATTTCGCTACACATGGTTTTCTGGACAGCGAACGACCGGGACTTTCAGCGCTGGCGCTTTCGATGGTGGATGAGCAGGGTAATCCGCAGGAAGGATTTTTGCGGGCGCAGGAACTCTACAATATAAAATTGCCTGCGGAACTGGTAGTGTTGAGTGCCTGTCAAACGGGACTCGGTAAAGAAATCAAAGGCGAAGGATTGGTCGGATTAACGCGCGGATTTATGTACGCCGGAGCCGCCCGCGTGATCGTCAGTCTGTGGAGTGTGAATGACAAGGCGACGGCAGAATTAATGACGAAACTGTATCAAAATATGTTGCAAAAAGGGGAACGTCCGGCGGCGGCATTACGGATAGCCCAGGTGGCAATGTGGCAACAAAAACAATGGCAGGCGCCGTATTACTGGGCAGCATTTGTGTTGCAGGGGGAATGGAAATGATAGAACCGAAGAGCTAAATCCAATGGGATTAATTGCGGCTATGCCGCAACAAGCACTTATGAATGTGAAGACAGAAAACTTATCTACCTTACAAACCGGATCGTTCCGCGTTGCCTCTGCCAATCTATTATCGGATAAATTGCTGGGACTGGAAACGCTCGATCTGTCTGTTGCTGAACCAGCCCCGACGGCTCACTTCAAACCAGGTCGCAGCAACGGAGCCTGGTTTCAAAAGAAGTCCAAAGAATTGCCGTATGGAAATGGCTGGCAACTGAGCGAGCAGGAAAACAGCTTAAAGCTGGAATTACGTTTGCCCAAAAAACACGGGGTTGTCCTGATTCTGGAAATGTGTCACACGGCGTATGACAGCCAATCCGATGAACCCGTTATCATCAATGTCAACGGTGAGGAATGGCCATTGCAACTGGATGCGCGCTATCTGAAATATTACAAACAATCCTGGTACCTGCCACATAATTATCTGCACGAAGGCAAAAACAATATCAGCCTGCGGCGGGCGTCCGAGGTTGCGACCGAAGTGCTGGTGAAATCAGTGGCGGTGATGCGCTTTGAAGTGGAAAAGCAAAAGCGCAGCAACTGGTGCTGGGCCGCCGTGACCAACAGCCTGCTGAGTTTTTTCAAGCCCGACCACGAAATGACGCAATGCGATATTGTGCGGGAATGTTTCAGCGCCACGAAAGGTTTTGAAACCGCAGAGGATTGTTGCCAGCATTCCAAACACGAAGAGTGCAATCGCACGTTCAAACTGGTAGACGCGCTGGATTTGATGGGCGTACTTTCATCGCGTTGTAATTATCCGTTATCGCTCGACGAAATTCGTGAACAACTCAATGAGGGCGTCCCCATCGGAGTCCGCATCGGATGGCGCGGCGGCGGCGGGCATTTTGTCGTCATCACAGCGATTGGGCCGCCTGACCCGAAAGGCGAGAGCCATACGTGGCTTCGCGTGGCTGATCCTAAAGACCCGGCAGCAGCTTATATCACGTATCGCACGCTCAAAAATCGCTACAAAGGCGAAGGAAAATGGACACATTCCTACTTATTTGAGAAGGAAAGAAAGCGCCATCAATGAGGCGGTACAGTACGGCGAGCGGTAGCGAGCTGGCGCACCACAGCGCTTTCGCTTCAGGTACTAAAAGCACAGGGAGTCAGCGATGCCCATTCGACCTTATGAACCACCAGCAGAATCATTGCAGGCGTTACGCGAAGCAGTCACAACAACAGCGCATGCGTATCGGTACAATGCAGCGATGATGAAGGATGTGCTGGCAGATGTGCCAAAGCATTGGCCGCATCCCGTCTATCGCGTCGGGCTGAAAGACATGATCACGCCCAATGGCCTGCATAAAGCAGAGCTGGTCGGGTGGCGTTACTTAGCGCGTTCCGGCAGTGATCGCAACTATGCGCTTGAAGTGCAGATGGATGATGATGGTAAGGAACATCATTTTGCTGAGTTGGATAAAGGCCCCTACATTGATGGAATTTATCGTGTGTTGAATGACGAGGGCATCGCAAAAACAGCGGGAGCAACGGTCTTCAAACCCGCCGTTTTACGCATTAACGCGCTGGGAATTTTTGCTGTGTGGTTACGAACCAATGACCCGGAAAAAGAAATCATTATTCCCTTGCCGCCAGCCCCGAGCTATCTGATGACCTGGCGACAATATTCCATCAAACATTTTCAGGACGCGCTGCGAGATCGCGCGCGAGTCAAACTCGCCAATGATTTTTCCGACGCCTGAGCTTTCACCAACGAATACACAATTGTGCGTATTCCAATCAAACGGCGAGCCACCCGCCCGCCTTACCTGTTTACTCTTAACGAAGGAGAATTATTATGCCCACGAAACCCACTACTAAAAAAACCGCGCAAGCCAAAAAATCAGAAGCCCCTGCAAAAGGAAAAAAGACCACGGCCAAGCGAAATAAAACAGCAGAGGATGGCGGCGGTGAAAGTCAGAATGCCAGCGCAACTGGCAGCTAAAATTATTTTTCATTCGATAGCGAGTTTCTAAAAAGCGCAGGCAGTCCGCTGTCGGGCATCCTTTTCAGAAACTCGCTATCCTGTCAGCGAAGTTGTGATCATCATGTCCAGACAGAGTGAATATTATTACCCCCGATTTCCGTCCTTGCTCGTCCTTCTCTTCTCTGCTTCATTCATTATTTTGCTACCGTCAGCGGCTATCTGCACGGGCAGACAAGAACAACTTCCAACGTTGCAATCAGGCCAGACAATCGAACGGCAACTGCGTGGTGGTGAAACACACATCATTCAGGTTGCAGTAGCGAAAGGCCAATATCTCGGCGTTGCCGTCGAACAGCGCGGGATTGACATTGAGCTAAAACTTGCCAGCCCGAATAAACAAATATTGATTGAGACGGATGCGCTCAATAGCACACAAGGCCCGGAAATCGCAGCCCTCATCGCAACCCAAACCGGACTTCATCGCATTGAAATTGTTTCGCCCAACAAAAGTTCTCCGACTGGAATGTATGAGGTAAAAATTCTGGCACAGCGCCTGCCCACCGAACAGGATCGCCTTTGGCTTGCAGCGCAACGTTTTTATATCGAAGGCAAACGGTTGAGCGATCAAGCAACCGCCGCCGCCCAGGAACAGTCGGTGCAGAAATTCGCCGATGCGCTCAGAATCTGGCAAGTCCTGGAAGATCGCCTGATGGTCGCGCACACGCTCTATTACCTGGTTTCGGTGTATCGGAACATCGGGCAGACACAGCATGCGCTGGTATATTCCGGTTACGCGCTGGAATTACTACGCGCCATCAAACAACCACGCGAAGAAGCAGAGGCGCTCACCACGCTGGCCAATGTGTTCAGCGAATTGGGTGAGTTGCGCAAGGCACTTGAATATTACGAGCAATCACTGGCGCAATGGCGTTCTTTCAAAGACACAAATGGCGAAGCGCGAACGCTCATCAACTTAGGCTTAGTCAATTCGCAACTTGGTGAAATGCACGTAGCGTTAGATAACTACGATCAGGCACTCACGGTTTGGACAAAGCTGGGAAATCGTTTTCAGGCTGCGGAAACGCTGACGCGGATTGGCCTCGCGTATGACAATCTGGGCGAATGGCAAAAATCGCTGGAATACACCACGCAAGCGCTGGCGCAATATCGAACGATTGGCAATAAGCGCGGAGAAGCCGCAGCAGTCAACAATATTGGGTTGGTATATGTGAAGCTTGGTGAGGCACAGAAGGCACTTGATTATTACAACCAATCGCTCACGTTGTGGCGCACACTCGGCAACCGCCGCGAGGAAGCTAACACTTTAAGCAACATCGGTCTGGCCGAAGCGCAGCAAAATAATGCGCCCAAAGCTTTGGCGTCTTATCAGCTCTCGCTCAAGCTCTGGCGCGAAGCCGGAGATCGGCGCGGTGAAGCGCTCGTGCTGCAACGACTGGGCGACCTCCAAGCCGCCGCCTCTGACCAGGCAACGGCGTTGGAGTTTTACAACCAGGCCTTGCCACTCTTCCAAACCGCCGGAGATATTTTCAGAGAATCCAGCGTGTTGATGAGCATCGGCAATCTTCAGCTTGCACAAGGTGATCCAAACCAGGCAAAGGAAAACTTCAATCGGGCGTTGACGATCCTGCAAGCCATTGGTCATCGCGCCAACGAAGCGCAGGCGCTGTATGGTCTCGCCCGCATCGAACGGGTGCAGGGGAATTTGAACAAGGCGCACCAGCAAATTGAATCAGCCCTGACCAAAGCCGAAGCCGTTCGCACCGAGGTTGGCAGTCAACAATTACGTGCCTCTTATCTCGCTTCGATCCACAAATATTACGAACTCAATCTGGAGATTTTGATGCAGCTTCACCAGGCGTATCCAGATGAGGGATATGCCGCCCGTGCGATCCAGGCCAGTGAACATGCCCGCGCTCGTGGCCTGGTGGAACTTCTGACTGAGGCCTATGCAAACATTCGAGCAGGTGTAGAAACAGCGTTGCTTGAAAGTTCAGAAAAGCTGCAACAACAATTGAATGTCAAAGCACAGCGCCAGTTACAATTGACGGCAAAGCGTGGCAACGAAGCGCAGTTGAAAGAACTCAGGCAGGAAATCAGCGGGCTTGAAGATGCGTATAATCAAGTCGAAGCAACAATTCGGAAAACCAGTCCGCGCTATGCTGCTCTGACGCAACCGCAACCACTCAACTTAAAAGAAATTCAGCAGCAATTGGATGAAAACTCGCTGCTGTTGGAATACTCGCTCGGCGAAGAACGCAGTTGGTTATGGGCGATTACAAAAAATTCCAGCGCCAGTTTTGCCCTGCCCAAACGGGCGGAGATTGAGCAGGCTGCGCTACAAGTGCGTGATTTGCTGGTTGTTCGCAGCCAGAATCAGCGCGGCGAAACCGCCCGACAGCGTGAAGCTCGCATTGCCCAGGCAGACACACAATTCCCGGAAATTGCCGGAGCCTTGAGCCAGATGATTCTCAGTCCCGTGGCATCAATTTTAGAAAATCACCAACTGATCATCGTAGCGGACGGTGCATTGCAGTATGTGCCGTTCGGGGCGCTGCCAGCGCCAGCGGGGTTTCGAGTTTCGGGTTTTGAGTTTCGAGGAAAAGCTGATGACTTAGTTATTCGTACCGCGAAACCCGAAACCCGAAACTCGAAACCTTTAATCGTTGATCATGAAATCATCAGTCTTCCTTCCGCCTCTACGCTGGCAGTGTTGCGTAAGGAAATTGCAGGTCGGCAACCGGCGCCAAAAATGCTGGCAGTGTTCGCTGATCCGGTTTTTACACTTGAGGACGCACGCAATAAAGTCAGTCCAGGTAAAACTAAAGCCAAACAAGCAATTGCCGCCAACGAAATTGCAAGAGCACGCAGCATCGTCCACGAAGATGAAAAAACTGCCGCAAATTTAAGTGCAGGAAGCCTTGCTATTCAACCGCTCCCCTTCACGCGCCAGGAGGCCAATCAGATTCTGGCGTTCGTACCGGAAGCTGACAGTTTCAAAGCAACAGGTTTCGCCGCGACGCGGGCGGCGGCGCTTAATCCGGCGCTAAGCCAGTATCGGTATTTGCACTTTGCGACGCACGGACTGATTGATAATGAACGACCGGGCTTGTCTTCGCTCGTGCTGTCGCTGGTGGATGAAGCAGGCAAGCCGCAGGATGGTTTTTTACGTGCGCACGAAATCTATAATTTAAAATTCCCGGCGGAATTGGTAGTGTTGAGCGCGTGCCAAACGGGCTTGGGCAAAGAGGTCAAAGGCGAAGGACTGATGGGGCTGACACGCGGGTTCATGTACGCCGGAGCCGCACGTGTCGTCGTCAGCTTGTGGAGCGTCAACGACAAAGCTACGTCGGAGCTGATGACAATTTTTTATCGCCAGATGCTGAAAGAACACAATCGCCCCGCCGCCGCCTTGCGCGCCGCCCAGATCGAGATGTGGAAGCAGAAACAATGGCAAGCGCCATATTACTGGGCGGCGTTTGTGTTGCAAGGAGAATGGCGATAGCGGAAGGGGAAGAGCGATAACGCGACAGGGCGAAACGGCGACGGGGTGATTAGGCTGTTCTCGCGCCCCGTCTCCGCGTCGCCGTTTCGCCCCGTCGCCCTTCTTCTTCATTTCCCATGAGGGATTTCGCTGGTCAATTCCGCTTGATCAGGCAGGAGAGAGAATTTATGAAACAACTTATTATTTTTGTCATCATTTGCTCCACGTTTTGTTTGCCTGCTTTGGCGCAGGATGAAGCTTCGCGCCAAATCATCCCGGAAGAATTCGTCAAAGCTCGTCCGCCCAAAGCAACAGCGTCCCCGGGCAGACGCGCCAGTTATCGCAGCGCTACTACAACCAAAACTTCATTGCCTAAAAACGCAAATTACAAACAGCTTGGACTAACAATCTGGCGTTTGCGTCCGGCGCAAAAAACTGACAATGGCGCGAGAATTATTGTGCAGGAAGGTGAAGAATCAAACGAGTGGACGCCGGAAAGAGTGGCGGCAAACACGCCGCTGAAAATTGGCGAACGCATCCGCTTTAGTTTTGAGTCACCCGGCGCTGGCTATCTTTACGTCATTGATCGTGAGCAATATGCCGATGGCTCAACCGGTGAACCATACTTAATTTTTCCGACGACGCGCACTCGCAATGGCGATAATCAGGTCGCGCCAGGACACATCGTAGAAATTCCGGCCCAGGATGATCGCCCGAATTATTTCCGCCTGAAACAAACGCGCCAGGATCAAACCGGGGAATTATTAACGGTGATTGTAGCGGCGCAACCATTGCCTGAAATCACCATTGGCGCAAACGCGTTGAAGCTCGCACCTGAACTGGTCGCGCAATGGGAAAAACAGTGGGGCGCACAGAGCGAACGATTTGAAATGACTGCCGGAGCCGGAAAACTCTGGACGAAAGCGGAACAGGAAGCAGGCGCGAATGCGACCCGCCAGCTCTCGCAGGAAGACCCAGGCCCACAAACAATTTATCGTGTCGCGGTCAAAGCCGGTGCGCCAATGCTGGTCAAAGTCAAAATGCGGTATCGCTAAATTACTGCTGAGGTCTTGGGTCTTTGGCTTTTGGTCTTGGATTCTGAGTACGAATTATTAGCCTTTGGCGGCAGTCACACACGAGTGCATCTGTTGGTCAAAGTGAAGATTTGCAAAACCTTGACAAAAACCCAAGCCCAAAAGCCAGGGACCTGATTACTTACATTAAATTTACTGACCAGGATTTTGATAATCCGTAATAATGAATTCCGTCAGTTTTTTTCCAGCTTGTAACTGTTGCCCATAGCTAATGGCTGCTGCGCATTCGTTAAAGTTTCCCATTTGCACACGATACCAAACCCCTTTATCAGCGATTTCCGCTTTGATGATACGTGCCTTTTCGCCTTTTCTTTTGATTTGTGCGACCCGTGCTTCGGCCTCTGCTCGTCGCTGAAAGGCGCCAATTTGCAGGGCAAAAGGGCTATGTGCCCCTTCCGTGATTTCTGGTATCGGTAAATTACTGGCAGGTAAATTCTGTAGTGCTGGCGGCGTTGCGGGCGCAGGGCTTGGGAGGGGTAACTCTGACTTAGGCGATACTGCGGGCACACTTTCAAGCTTAGAATTCAGCGATGCTATTAATGGTTCAACCGAGACAAGTGCAAGCTGCGCTTCCTGCCTCGGCGCGAGTGGCGTTACTGCGGCTTGATGAATCAGCGGGATTTGACAAAAAGTACTGGCAGGATTTTGTGTGCAAAAATTCCGATATTGTGCAGGTAAAAAAAACGACCCGGTTAACAAACAGAGTAAACCGACTGTGCCTATTTTTATGAAAAAATGTTTTCCTGAAAGGAGTTTGGCACGAAATGACAGAGAGCGTGGTTTTCGTATCGCAATCAAAAAAGGAGTCTCTGTCAGTTGTAATTGCGCCAGGCATCCGGCAGGTTGATTTGTATTGTTCATAAGGAATTCCTCTACGTTTAGGTGAGCCAACAAAAGTCTTGCCAGTCGTATTATTGCGGTACAAATAAAGCAATTAGTTAGGCAAAAGAGGTGGGTAAAAAGCTGCGATTAGTAATAAATTCCCAGCCAGCCAAAGACCTGAAAGGATTGGCGGACAAGGTAAACTGAGACGAGAGAGAAAGAAGAAAAAGTACTATTACGCAATGTATCAGGTTGTACTTTAATTGATTGAACGCAGTGGTTGTCAGATTTGCAAACTTCCGAGGTGATGTGAGGATAACAAAAATAGCATAAAAAAATCAATCATTGTTTTTGCCCATACGAAAGAAAAAAATCATTCGCGATTAACTTTCTCACCCAACCACCAACTGACAGCGAGCCTGCTGAAAAATATTTTGAGCCTGGCTTTGGTAAACTTACCTGACGCCAGGCCGCCCGTAAAAAATGAGGAAGAGCGAGAAGAGTGTTATCCCCCTTCCAGACCACGCAGTGAGGAATTATAATGATAGCTCTTCACCACATTTGACTTTCAAACATGAGGTTAGCTATGAAAAACATGAATTTTTTGCTCAGCCTGTCACTGGTGGCTGGCTTAAGTTTTCTCACACATGCGCAAACAGCAGAAAAATCCCAACCTAAACCTGTTAAATCTCCGACCTCCCAGGCTGTCGGACTGCCTCCGCTGATTGACCGCGAATTATTGTTTGGCAATCCTGAAATTGGCGGTGCGCAGCTTTCGCCTGATGGAAAATTCATCACCTTTCTTAAGCCCTACAAAGACACGCGCAACGTCTGGATCAAAAAAGCGGGCGAGCCTTTTAGCGCGGCGAAATTATTAACGGCGGAAACCAAACGCCCGATTGCGCAATACTTTTGGAGCTACGATAGCAAGTTTGTTTTGTTCGTCAAAGATAACGGTGGCGACGAAAATTTCAATGTTTTTGCGGTGAACCCGAATGACGCTCCGGCTTCCGGGCAGGAAGTTCCGGCAGCGCGTAATTTAACTGATGCCAAAAATGTACGCGCAATGTTGTACTCCGTGCCGAAAAACGATCCCGATGTCATGTACGTTGGAATCAATGATCGTGATGCCGCCTGGCACGATTTGTACAAAGTGAAAATCTCGACGGGCGAACGCACACTTTTGCGTAAAAACACGGAGAAAATTTCCGCCTGGGTTTTCGATCAAAAAGGAGTGTTGCGGATGGCAATGCGCACCGCTGATAACGGCAGTACCGAAATCCTGCGCGTTGATCCCGATGGCTTCAAGCTCGTCTATTCCTGTGGCGTATTTGAATCGTGTGGCCCCGAACGATTTCACAAAGATGGCAAGCGCGTGTATATGCAAACCAACAAGGGTGACAACGTAGATTTGACGCGCCTCGTGTTGTTTGATCCGGCGACAGGTAACTCAGAATTAGTCGAAGCTGATCCGCTTAAGCGCGTAGATTTTGGTAACGCGACTTTTTCAGATTTGACGGATGAACTGATTTCCACATCGTATGAAGACGACCGCATGCGTGTGTATTTCAAAGACAAAGCTTACGAAGCCGATTACAAATTGCTCAGGCAAAAACTGGGCGACAAAGAAATCGGCTTTAATTCTTCTACCGAAGACGAACAGAAATTTTTAATTTCCGCCAGCAGCGACACCGATCCGGGTTCGGTGTATTTGTTTGATCGCAAAACGAAACAATTGACGTTGCAATATAAACTCCGCGAAAAAATTGATCGCGCCACGCTCGCGCCGATGCAAGCGATTCGTTACAAATCGTCTGATGGTTTGGAAATCCCCGCGTACTTAACTTTGCCCAAAGGCGTGCCTGCTAAAAATTTACCGACGCTGGTTTTTCCGCACGGTGGCCCGTGGGGACGGGATTCGTGGGGCTACAATTCCTACGCGCAATTTTTAGCGAATCGTGGTTACGCAGTGTTGCAACCGAACTTCCGTGCCTCGACCGGATACGGCAAAAAATTCCTGAATGCAGGCAACAAACAATGGGGCAATTTAATGCAGGACGACATCACCTGGGGCGTCAAGCATCTGGTGAGTCAGGGCATTACTGATGCCAAACGCGTAGCAATTATGGGTGGTTCGTATGGCGGCTACGCGACACTCGCGGGCGTCGCGTTCACGCCTGATGTGTATGCCGCTGCGGTAGCGATTGTTGCGCCGTCAAATTTAATTTCCCTGCTTGAAACGATTCCACCTTATTGGGAAGCGGGGCGCGTAATTTTCCATGAACGAATGGGCAATCCAAATACGCCTGAAGGCAAAGCCCAATTGGCGCGGCAATCACCGTTGAATGCGGCAGACAAAATCAAAACGCCATTAATGGTTGTGCAGGGTGCAAACGATCCGCGTGTGAACAAACGCGAGAGTGATCAAATCGTGATTGCGCTGCGGGATCGTGGCTTTCCCGTTGAATACATTGTCGCGCCGGATGAAGGCCACGGTTTTCAACGGCCTGTGAACAATATGGCGATGCTGACCGCGACCGAAAAGTTTCTGGCGAAGCATCTGAATGGTCGTTATCAGACAGGAGCAAAACCGGAAGTTGCGGAGCGCCTGAAAGAAATTACTGTTGATCCGAAGACAGTAACGCTCGCCAAAAAAATTGAAGCGAGCAGTGGCACACCAAAACCTGTCTCCACGCTCAAGCTCAACACGACGAAATATCAGGGCAAGCTTGAACTTGGCGAACAAGTAATGCCACTTGAAATTGTTTCTGATCTCAAAGAAGAAAACGGAACTATCATTGCACTTGAAACTGCGAAATTAGCCGGGCAGGAAATGAGTGATCTGACGATCCTTGATAAAAATTCGCTAACCGTAAAAAAGCGCGTCATCAAACAAGGCCCGATGACAGTTACTATTGCTTTCACGGACAGTAAAGCCGAAGGCAGCACAGAAATGAATGGTCAGACGAAACCCTTCACGGCTGATTTAGGCGGTGCGTTGTTTGCCGACGGAGCGGGCAGCTTTGATGTCATCGGAACTTTGCCGCTGGCAACGGGTTATACAACTTCGTTCCGTAATTTCGACACAAATAAACAGAAGGTCACAGTAAAACAATTAAAAGTTTTGGGCGAAGAAAATGTCACCGTTCCCGGTGGCAGCTTTGACGCGTTCAAAGTGGAATTGAGTTCAGATGATGACGGGCTAATTACGCTGTGGATCGCCAAAGATTCGCGTAAAATGGTAAAAGTGACGGCGGTCTTGAAACAAATGGGCGGAGCAAAATTGACAACAGAACTCGCCAAATAAATTCGTAGATAGTTGGCAGAAGCCGGCACGCCGTAAGAGCGTAGTGATGTACAGAAATGCGCCCTTACTGCGTGCGGGCTTCTGCCTTCGGTCACTGCTTTGCCCGGGACAGAAGAATCTTTCCCGCAAATTCCCTCTCATCATCTCAGTCTAAACTTAAACATTTTCTTATAGCTCTTCACTCGTAAACTATTTTTTCCACAAGTATTTCCGCCGCTTAAATATAATCTCAAGTCGAACCTTAGATTAGGTAGTGGATTTTGTTGCAGAAAAATACTTTACAGGCTTTTGTATTCGTGTTAATTTGTGCCTGTCTGCAAAGATAAGAGATTTCACTTCCCCAATTTTTCAACAATTTCAGGCTCTAAAACCTATGGCTATCAAATTTGGGACATCCGGCTGGCGGGCCATTATCGCCGAAGAATTTACCTTCGCCAACGTGCGGCTGGTGACGCACGCTATCGCTTCAGTTCTGGATGAAGAAAAAGGCGACAAGCGCATTATCGTTGGGTACGACACACGATTTTTGAGCGAAACTTTTGCGGCGGAATGTGCCACCGAATTTGCCCGACGCGGATACGAAGCGCATTTGACCACCCGCGACACGCCGACTCCGGTAATTTCTTATGCGACGCGTTTTTTGCAGGCCAAAGGCGCGATTAATTTTACGGCGAGCCACAATCCACCGCAGTACAACGGAATGAAATTTTCGACGGCGGATGGCG
Organism: Blastocatellia bacterium; assembly: GCA_043719385.1. GTDB lineage: Bacteria > Acidobacteriota > Blastocatellia > RBC074 > RBC074 > JAFDVL01. Next base: position 14,314 of record JAYSTY010000547.1, read on the forward strand.
CTCCGGCGTTACCGGAAATTACGCAGCGGATTGAAAAGCGCATTGAAGAATTGCAGACACAACCTGCTGACGAGGCGGCAAATTTAACGGCGCAGGCATTGCCACTTGATCCGCGCGAAGGGTATTTAAAAGAACTCGAAGCAAAGGTCAATTTTAACCTGATTGCCAACAGCAAATTGAAATTTGCCTACGATCCGCTGTGGGGAACCGGGCGCGGCTACCTTGATGAAGTTTTGCGCCGCCTCGGTTGCGAAGTCACGAATGTCCATGATTTCCGCGACGTGTTATTTGGTGGTCACAGCCCGGAGCCGTCGGAAAAGAATTTGCGTGAATTGCGTCAGGTCGTGCTGGACAAAAATTTAGCGCTGGGGCTTTCGACAGATGGCGATGCGGATCGCTTTGGCTTTATTGATCGGGATGGAACATTTTTTTCGGCGAATCACCTGCTCGTTATTTTGTTGGATTATTTATGTGCCTCGCGCCCTGACTGGACAGGTGGCGTGGCACGCAGTGTGGCGACTACGCATTTGCTTGATCGCGTCGCGGCACGGCACGGACGCCAGGTTTTTGAAACTCCTGTCGGCTTCAAATTCATCGGCGAATTAATCAACGAAGATAAATTAATTCTCGGTGGTGAAGAGAGCGCGGGCTTAACGGTCAAAGGTCATTACCCGGAAAAAGACGGTATCATCGCCTGCCTGCTGGTCGCTGAAATGGTGGCTGCGCGAGGCGCAAGTTTAGGCGAGATGTTACAGGAAATTTTTCGTCAGGATGGCGCACTTTACAGTGAGCGCGTCAGTATCAAATTAAACTCAGAAGTGATGGCGCGTTTGCAGGCACGGCTCGCCGCTGAAGATCCAACGCAGATCGGAGCGCGGCGCGTGGCCAGCATTAATCGGATGGATGGAGTCAAATACATCTTTGATGATGGCGCGTGGTTGCTGCTGAGATTGTCGGGCACTGAGCCGGTCGTTCGGTGCTATGCTGAAACCCACACACAGAAAGAACTGGAGGTGTTACTTGAAACAGGTTCTCAATTCGTCCTCAACTAAAACATACCCGAATCAACTGGTGGTTCCGCGCGCTTCATGGGAAACACTGGTTTTGCCGAAATATGTTTGGATTACTACGATCATGATTGCGATGGCATTGCTCGCGGTCGCAGCGGTTTTCCGCGAGCATGAAGGGTTGCGACTGGCGCAGTCCGCGCGTAATTATTCGCAACAGACACGCAACGAAAATCAGGTCAGTAATGAACTGATGCGCCGCGAGATCAAGTCCGTGAAACAGGACAAAGAAGCGATTACGCGTGAGGCGCAGGGAAAATTGAATTACCTCAAGCCCAACGAAATCATGCTGGTCGTGAAATAAGTCAGGTTAAAACTAAAAAGTAGCGCAAACTTTCCAGCTTGCGCTACTTGCTTAACTCGCTCAACGACCTCATCCGTTACAATTTTTCAAAGTACAGATACATTTCCCCGCCGCGCCGATCTTTCTGGCGTTGTTCCCATTCCTGCAATCCCTTTCGGTTAATCCAGTAATCCACCGGTTTGGCGAGCGGGTAAAGTGCCGTTGCCGCCAGTAGCTTAATCACCTCTTTACTACTTTTTTGCTCTTTGCTGAGTAAGGCCTGACGCGTTAATAAAGGCAGGCGCAGCAGCGTCAGGGGCAGCAGGAACGAACGCAGTTTTTTTAATTTCTCACTCGCCTGTTGATCTACTCCTGAATGGTAATCCGTTAATTTGCTGACTTCATCGCGCTGCCATTCAGTGATCCAGGCAATCGCGCTCCAATAATGCTGATGATACCATTCCTGTGCGAGCTTAAATCCGTGCTTTGCCAGGACAGAACTCAACCGTTCAGTTGTCAGGCGGCGTAAATGTCCCGGTTCCTCAAAAAACCTTCGCTCTTCGCGTTCATAATCAATTCCCAGTTTCATGTAACGACTGATCTGATCTTCCAGGCTTCCTTCGTTTCCACAGGGACAAATATGCAGCATGCTCGCGGTGGCGTTAAGTTGTGGCTGCAATTCGGCAAAGAAATCTTCCACATTGTAAACGTGTTCTAAAACGTGATGCGAAAAAATCAGATCGAACTGTTGCGCTTTGACCTGCTGATCGCTGGCGACAAAAAAATTACAGGCGGGATACCGAGTGCGGGCATGTTCGACCGCTGTAGCGCTGATTTCCGCGCCATTAACTTCCCAGTTTGGCAACGCTTGTTTGAGGACATCGGTAAAAACGCCATTGCCACAACCAATGTCTAAGGCTTTGCCCTGGGCAGGGAGTCCCAGTTGCTGGATAATCCGAAAAACGCGCTGTTTTTTTTCAATTGGCCACTCATCCATGTACCCTTTTGCATAACGCTCTTCATAAAATTGTGGAGCGGCATTTTTTTCGTACAGGACATTCGCGTTAGTTGCCATAATTCACCTGACCTCAAACTGGATTTTTAGTTGGCAGCCACCAATGGCTGGGGCGACAAAGAAAAATTCGTTGCCGCGACAACGTCATCTATTTGCGCTTGTTTTTGGGCTTCGCGGGCAATGATAATACAACTCACAGCCAGGGCAAAAACTGTATAAATAAGCTCAATGTCTTCTTTACTGGCAAAAAAGGCCGACGCCATATAACCCACCATTCCGACCTGCATCCCGTGCGCATAGCTGATAATTTTTGAGCGCGGTGCATAAGTCGTGAGAATTTTGCGGCACTTGCCCAACCGATGATAGGTAACAATTAACAGGAAGAGAAACAAAACAAGTCCCGGAATGCCGCAATCAACTACAATTTGTAAGTAAGAATTGTGCGCCACCCGCGTGTCCAGGGGATCGCCGTATTTTCCGTAAACCAGGAGAATATTACGCACGCCAACACCTGTGAATGGTTTGTCCGCCGCGATTTTCAGGCAAACTGCCCAGGCACGCAAACGCTGTTGCGCGGAGGAATCTTCCGTAGTGGCATTCTGAATAGTACTCACCCGATTCAGCACTTCTTTTGGGGCATAGATGAAAAAGATTGCCCCCAGCACTGCCACGCCAATCAGACCACTGATTTTATAGCGCGATTTCACCGCCATAAAAATCAGCGCCAGGCACAATCCGATGAAGCCACCTCTGGAATAAGTAAAGAGAATCGTAATCAATGAGGTAAAACTAAAAAGATAAAAAAGATAACGAAGCCACAGGCGAGACTCTTTCTGTCCGAAATAAAGCATCATGGGTAAAGCCAGATTCAACAAAATCGCATAATCGTTGTTGTCCTCATATAACCCGCCAGGCCCATAAACTCGCTTGCCTCCGCTGATAATAATGCCAATAAAGGAGCGCAGGCTTAACACACCAATCGAACCCAGCGAAACGAATAACACCCACCGCACACGATTTTCCGAATCCGTCATACTCGCAATCAGTAAGGTGATGAGCATAATCTTCATCATCTCGGTATATTTTAATTGCGCATAATCGGGCGAATAGGCAAGCAACCAGCCGACAAAGGTATATTGCAACATCAGCAGCAGAACCAGAATATTCTCTTTTAATCGCGGCGGACGTTGCGGCAACTCGAAAAGGCAATAGCCGACAATCGTGGCGATTGCGACAGCTAAGGAATATTGTGCCGAACTCGCATACGCCCATTCCTGGGGACGCGTATAAGCCATCCACAAAAATGACAAAATGCCCGTAAACGGAGCAAAGAAGGCCATTGGAACGAGGATCACCATGATCCCTAACAAAAGTAATGAGCGCATAAAAATCTACATCATGATCGAAATACACCAGCCCGCTTCAGACATTCCCGGTTTAAGTTCTTAAGTCTTATTACTGCGCTGGCTAAAGCGTGCGAGATGTTCAGGCACACCGCCGCGCTGATTGACGACTCTGGCCAGCACAAACAAAAAATCCGACATGCGATTTAAATAGATCAGCGCCTGCGGATTGATTTCCTCTGCCTGCGCCAGCGACACTGTTACGCGTTCCGCTCTGCGGGCAATGGTGCGCGCCAGATGTAACATTGCCCCCGCCTGATTTCCCCCGGGTAAAATGAATTCTTTCAGCGGTTCTAACTCTGCCAGTAAATTATCAATCAGCGCTTCAAATTTAAGCACTAAAGCCTCATCAATTCTTGGCACTTTGATGTCGAAGGGGCTGGCCAAATCCGCGCCCAAAATAAAAAGCTCATTCTGAATAACGCTCAGGATTCCATCAATTTCAGGCTCCTGTAAAAATGTTCGTGCGATACCCAGCGCAGAATTTAACTCATCTACATCGCCAAAAGCAGCAACCCGCAAATGCGCTTTGCTGACCCGCTCGCCATTCACCAGCGAAGTCTCTCCTAAATCGCCAGTCCTAGTATAAACTTTTGTAATTCTCATTAATCCTTCTTTTAGTACAAAATTATGGCTCCCCGCGAGCGGGGAAAGAACCCGCGCAGTATACCAAGCAACCGATTATTCGCTGAAGTTTTTTATCCTGTGAGGATAAAAGATTCAATCTTTGGTAGTGGCGCAAAACAGAAGGGAGATGCCAATAATCTGTCCTGACATCTCCCTCGCCTGCTTCCTCATTGGTCATTTATTTCAAAACGCGGCTACAACCTGAAATCCTTTCCCGATGCGCGTCGTGACAGGCCGTACAACTATTGCTCAATGTTTTCAGGGCGATGGCGGCTTTGTCGTCTTCACCTTTTTTTTCAAAGGCGACAATTTCGCGGGCGGCATCCTGCGCGTCTTTCGACCATTTCACGGCGTCATCCGTCTTGCGCCCAGCCCAGAATTTGCCACTCTGCCTGAAAATTTTCTCTAATTCGCTGGCAGCCTTGATCGCTCCCCTGCGATTGTTCGCTTGAAAACTGCTGCGGAGCGCTCGCATCTGTCCGCCCGTTTTCGCCATCAAGTTCTGATATTTCTGCGTTTCATTTCCGCCGCCCAGCGCCAGCGTTGCGCCCATGGCAAAAACAATTATTACAATCAGCTTTTTCATATTTTCTCCTTCGGTAGTTAACGAAGATGCGTCGCTCATCCTCGTGGACAATTCAATCGTTAGTTCAGTAAATAGTCAGGGGAGTCGTGAAACTCGCAATATAAGTAGCAAATATTTTTGCTTCTGTCGCTGCTGACAGCGATTTTCTGTCGAGCGAACAAGAAAAGTGAACAATCCATCAGTCACCAAACATTTAGCGGGGTATTTTAAAATGCGGATCAAGTTTATGGGCGCGCTCAAAGGATAATTTCGCCGCTTCCTTATTTCCCTTTTTTTGGAGCGCAAGGCCCAAATTGTAATGTGCAGGTGCAAACTCAGGATCAAGTTTGATGGCGCGTTCAAATGCTTCCAGCGCCGCCATCAAATCATTTTCCTTCATTTTTTGCAGGCCACTATTCAGCGCAAACATTGCGGCCTGATTGTTCGCTTTCAATTTGTTCAGCCGCGCCGCTTCATCAAATTCCACGCGTGCTTCGTCATTTTTCCCTTTTTGCCGGAGCGCAGTTCCCAGCGTGTTGTGCACCTGCGGACTGTTCGGAGCAATTTTTATCGCCTCCCGAAATTCGGCGATGGCCGCGTCCAGTTCACCTTTTTGTTGCAGCGCTGTCCCCAGCGTGTAATGCGCCTCAGAAAAATCCGGCTTCGCTTTAAGAGCATTGCGAAAAGCCGTAATCGCTGCGTCAAGTTTGCCCAGTTGCATCAGCGTCACGCCCAATGAATAATGGGCTTCCTGCAAGGTCGGCTGCAATTCAATGCTGCGCCGAAAGGCCGCTTCTGCATTGCCAAAATCATCTTTGTATTTCAGCGCCAAACCCAAATTGTAATAAGCCTCGGCGTTGTTTGGTTCGAGCGTTATCAGCTTGCGATAAATTTCAATCGCTGCGTTGTAATCGGCTTTTTGCAACAACGCCAAACCCAGGTTGTGATTCGCTGCCGCATTATTTGGGTCAAGCTTCACCGCCATTTGCAATTCCGCAATCGCCCCGTCAGCATCGCGCTTATTGATCAATGCAAGTCCCATTTGATTGTAAGCATCAACTAAATTTGGGTTCAGCTTTAACGCCTGGCGAAATTCGCTGATCGCCTGATCAAACTCTTCGTCCGCCAGCAAGGCCGCGCCCAGCGCATTGTGACCATCAGCAACCTTTGGATTGGTTTTGACGGCGAGTTGCAATTCGTCAATCGCTTCACTTAATTTGCCAGTTTTTTGCAGCGAGACACCCAGATAATAATGCGATTCAAAATGATCGGGTTTGAGCTTGACCGCCGTCCGCAAATACCTGACCGCTTCGTCGTATTGCTGCACGAACCAGCGCGTCACACCCATGCGATAATGCGCTTCGTGAAATTCCGGTTGGAGTTTGATCGCCGTATCAAATTCAGAAATCGCCGCTGGCAGATTCCCGGTTTTGCCCAGCGCAAACCCCAGCGCACTTCGTGCCTGCGCAGAGTCTGGTTCAATTTTGACGGCCTCGCGGTAAGCCTTAATCGCGTTCTCAAAATCGCCTTTACTTTCCAGCGCCAACCCGACATTCAAATGCGCTTCGGTCAGGTGCGGGTCAATTTCCAGCGCCGCACGAAACGCTGTGATTGATTCATCAATTTTCCCCTGCTGCCCCAAAGCCATTCCCAGCGCGTTATGTGCGTCAGCCATCCCAGGCAATGTTTTCAAGGCCGCACGCAATTCAACCTCAGCCCGCACCGGATTATTTTGCTTGAGCAACGCCACCCCCTGCGCAAAATGCTGGAGTGCAATGCGCTGTTCGATTTTGGCCTGTTTAGATAATTTTTGGGCGAAGAGTGGAAACGAACAGGTCAGGACGAGGCAACCCGCCAGAACGATGATGACCAGATATTTAGTATTTGATAATGATTTCTGTAAAGACATATCGTTAGAGAATCACCTTAACCGAAATTGAGTAAGCTTAAAATTCATCATCTTCATCGGGGGCTTCAATTTCCGTTGCGACCAGTTCCTTCCAAACTTGCATGATCGCTGTATCAGCATTGGCGATGCGCAAACATTCTGAGACTGCTCCTGTCTCAGATTTAAGTTCAGGGAATGTCAATAACAACATTGCCAAATCGCGCCAGTCCGTACCGGATTTTGGCTTGCTTCGTCGTTGATGAAAAGAGATTACTTTACTGGCTATCAGTTCGGCTGGCTGCATCACAAGGACTTGTTCGATACGTTGTGAGAGCGGAAGTTTTTCGACGGGACGCAAATCTACGAGATGACGATTTCCAAGCTTCTGCACTTGGTATAAACGATAACCGCGCCCTTCGCCAATTTCGCGCACTCGAATTGCCAGATGAAAAAGCTGGTTCAAATGCTCGCGTAATTCTTCGGCAAGCTCAGCAGCGCGTGAAGACATTAAATCAATATCCTGTGTCATGCGCGGCTCGCCAACGTAAGCGTTGACCGCCTGCGCACCGAACAAAACTACATCATCGCGGTTACGCAAAAATTCCAGCACAGCTTCATGAATTGTAGCCAGCGGCACTCGTTCGTGCATCGCAAACTCCTTAAATGTTAGTGCTCCTGCGCTTAGCATAAAGTTATAACTCACTGCCGTTCAGATCAATCCACGCTTGAATTTAACCCGCAACGCGGGTGTCAGCATAAAGCCTGGGGTGGAGCGAAACTTCGCAGAAGTTGAGCCGAACCCCAGGAATATTAGCGGGAAGGCAACAAGCCCGCGAAGTGGGCGAAAGCTATCAGGCAAATTGCTGTCACCTGCTCCGCAGGCTTAAGAAATCCCTCCACTCACAACCTGGGGTTGCGCCAAGCCTCCGCCCCAGGCTTTATGCTGACACCCGCGTTGCGGGCTAAATCTAAAATAATTACTCCACTTCCGGCAAAGCCCAACTAAACAAAATCCCGCCCATCGAACACGCTACAAATTGCCTTCCGTTTGCAGCATAACTGATCGGTGAAGCGTGCGGGTCGCCGCCAGTTTGTGTTTTCCAGAGCAACTTGCCAGTTTTCGTATTCAAGCCCAACACATACCCATCAGTCGTCGTCGCAAACGTCACGCCGCCTGCGGTAGCGAGTAAGCCATTGCCCAGGCCTCCGGCATTCAATTTGTAATCCCACATTTTCTTGCCCGTAGCCGGATCAAGCGCCATCACTCCGCCCCAGTCTTTTTCACCGGGCGGGAAAAATTTGCCGCCCCAGTATGATTTTCCGAGTTCAAATTTCTGATCTTCTTTGACGTAAATGTTGCCTTGCTCTTTGTAGGTAAAAACGAAATATCCGCTGTCAGGATCATACGATGGCGATTGCCAATTCGTAGCTCCGGCTAAGTTCGGATACACCAGTGTACCTTCATAGCTTGGCGCTTTTCCCTCTAAAATCGGTCGGCCTTTTTCGTCCAAGCCCTTCGCCCAATTTTGCCGCGCAAAGGGAGTCCCAAATAAAAATTCTCCCGTCTCACGATCCAGCACATAGAACCACGCATTGCGATTTGCGTGCAGCATCACCTTGCGCGGTTTCCCTTTCCACATCATATCCACCAGCATCGGCGTCTCGTTCGCGTCCCAATCAAAAACATCGTGCGGCGTGAATTGAAAATGCCATTTGCGCGTTCCTGTCTTCGGGTCAAGCGCGACCACGGAACACGTAAACAAATTATCACCTTTGCGATTGTCGCCATTCAAATCCGGCCCCGGATTCCCTACCGCCCAATACAAAGTGTCCGTCGCTGGATCGTACGTTCCCGTCGTCCACGTCGGGCCTGCGCCATTTTTCCAACTGTCTCCCGCCCAGGTTTCGTGTCCGAATTCGCCGGGGCCAGGAATTGTATAAAAGCGCCAGAGCCGTTTGCCCGTCGCCGGATCGTAAGCGTCTACAAAGCCGCGCACGCCGTATTCTCCGCCGCCCATGCCGGAAATAATTTTGTCCTTCAACGCCAGCGGAGCCATATACGAAAAATATCCGTCCGCCGCCGAAGCCATTTCAGCTTTCCACAATTCGGTGCCAGTCTTTGCATCCAATGCCACGACGTGTGCATCGCCCGTACACATAAACAATCGTCCATCCAAAATCGCAAAGCCGCGATTCGGATTGCCCTGTACGTCGTGATTCTTCGGGTCTTTCGCCTGATATTTATATGTCCACAAAGTTTTGCCTGTCGCAGCATCCAACGCATACGCATAATTCGACGAAGCCGTGACGTACATAATGCCGTCTACGACCAATGGCGTAGCCTGCATGCCGCCGCCGCCCTGTGGTTGAAAGCTCCACGCGGTTTGCACCTGCGCGACGTTGTTGAGGTTGATTTGCTTGAGCAAAGAATAGTGTTGTCCCTGATAATCGCCGAAGTAGGTAAACCAGTTCTGCGGTTCTTTTTTGGAATTGACGATGCGATCAAAACTCACGCCGCCCTTGATCGGAGTCAGCGCCGCTTTTTGTAAATCCGGTGCTTTCAGCGATTTCAAATACGCAATTAAATTATCCATTTCTTCGGCATTCAAACGCTTGCCGAAGTCCGCAGGCATAATTGATTTTTCCGCGTATTTAATTTCCGCGAGGTCTTTTTTCTTCAGCAAATAATATTCGTCATCGCGTCCGAACAGCGCCAGCGAAAACGAATCTTCATTGCGGCGCAAGCCCTTGATGACTTTGCCATCTTTCGTTTTCACTTCGACAAAACTCGGCGTGTAGCCTTCGCCTGAACCTAGTTTCAGAATCCGATTTTTCAATTCATCTACGCTCAAATTCCCAATCGTCGAAAGGTTATTCGCGTAACGACTCCCCGCCCCGTTGACCATGTGGCAGCCCGCGCAACTCTTCTTAAATGTCGCTTCACCCGCCACCACATTTCCCGTAATTTTTTCCGCGCTCCCGCCACCCATCGCACGCAGAAAACTGACGACCTGCCAGACTTCATCATCCTTCAGCCCCATCGCAGGCATCGCCGTCCCGCTCACGCCATTTTTGACGACATCAAAAAGCTGCGCATCTTCGTTGCCGCGTTTGAAGGTTCCTTTGTTCAGCGCCGGCCCGCGCCCGCCATCGCCTTTGGAGCCATGACAGCCCGCGCACATTCCATCGTAGGTACTTTTGCCCGCCGCGATAGCGTCAGCTTTGCCTTCCAATGGATTTTTTGCGCCGGGGCCGTGTTGCGCGAAAACATACGCGGCGATGGAAATGATTGAGCAGGAAACGAACAGGAAAATCTTGATTGATTTATTCATAGGTTTGGCTTGGAGTTCAGTTTTTTACTTGAGCGAAAAAAATGCTCGTGGATTCACTACAGGCAATACTTTAGCATAGATAGCGGGGAAAAAAGAGCGGCGCTTACTCATTCACAATCTGAATCAACGGGCGCAGCGATGGCGGCGGGAATTCGATGTCGCGGTAAATTTCACTAAGCGGCAATTGACAGTTAAGCGCGTCAATCGTGACAACGCCTTCCAGTCCCACTGTGCGAACATAGCGCCAGTCACCATCCGGCGTCAGGCTGTAATGTTCAATTTGCGCCCGCTCCTGTGACACCAGTAAATAATCTGTGAGCGCAGGAAGCTGTTGATAGCAACTCCATTTTTCACCCCGATCATACGAAGCGGTTGAAGGCGATAGTGCTTCAAAAATCACACGCGGGTTCAACAGTAAAGTGGGGTATTTTGCGTGGTATTGTGGTTCACCACAAACAATTGTCAGGTCAGCATAAGTGCTCAGGTCAGCCGCTTCAATCCAGATTTTTTGATCAGAAGAATAGCCACGACAATTGCCGCTCAGTTGCCGCCCGACGATTCCGGCAAGCGTAAAACAAATTTGATTGTGCGCCGGACTCGCGCCTGCCATCGCAAAGATTTGCCCATTCCAATATTCATGCTTGTCTGCGCGTTGCGCTTCAAACGCGAGATATTCTGCCAGCGAAAATTTTGGTAATGCTAATGCTGCTCCCATACTTAAAAACTCCTCTTGCAAAAATAATTTTTCATGCGCGCCTCATGGCGCTTGAAGGGATTGCGGCTACGCGTCTGCGCTATCGCGCACCGTCCCGGGAACAGAGGTCAGAGAAGGGGGACGCAAAAAACTCGAAAACCGAGTGTAAGATCACGGTCAGACGGATAAGCGTCGTCACGAAAGACAGTGCGCACATATACTAAATTGTTGAGCCACGAACCACCCCGCAGGACGCGGCATTTACCTTCTTGCGGCCCCGTCGGATTCGCTTGGCTTATGCTGGTATAAGCTCCATACCAATCCTGACACCATTCCCACACATTACCGTGCATATCGAATAACCCAAACGCGTTCGCTTTCTTTTGTCCCACTGGATGTGTTGTACCATCAGAATTTTGTTTATACCATGCCATCTCGTCCAGCGTTCCCGTATAAGCACCCATCATTCCCGCACAACAGGCATATTCCCATTCCGCTTCAGTCGGCAAACGATATGGGTTTCCAGTTCGCTGACTCAGCTTCTGGCAAAATTTCTGCGCGTCTTCCCACGAAACCTGCTCGACAGGCAAATTATCACCTTTGAAATGTGAGGGGTTATTCCCCATCGCAGCTTGCCATTGCGCCTGTGTCACTTGATATTTTCCTAAGTAAAACCCCGAAATCGTAACCTGATGCTGCGGCCCTTCATTGTCCCGTCGCCCCGTTTCCGATTCCGGCGAACCCATCAGGAATGTGCCACCAGGAATAGCTACCATTTCCAGTTTGACGCCGTTACCCAAATCCTCGGTGTAGGATTCAAAGCGCGGCGCGATTATTTTCTTTTCTTCCACGACCTTCGCCGTTGTAGATTTGCCCAACCGCCTTGCACCTTCCGCAAATGCCCGTAACAACGCCGCCCATTCGTCGTCCGCTTCATTACCAAACAAATCTGTCCAATTGAAATTGCTGATGTGATCCGGCGTTTCACATTCTTCTAATCGCACGGGAAAAATGAACAGGTCGCTTGCCAATTTATCCTGAAACAAATCCAGCGCCAGTTTGATTTCGCGCTGTACGAAGCTGCGCTTGACTACGGAACGCGTAGACAGACAGATAATAAAGAAATCGGTTTCGCGGATGACTTTGGGAATGGCTTTGGAAAAATCATCGCCCTTGAGCAAATCAACTTTATCCATCCAGGGCTGATAGCCAGCGGACTTCAGCCGCTCGTACAATTTTTTGACGGCGGCATAGTCTTCGCGGGCGTAGCTGAGGAAAATACGAATCATCTCTTTTACTCTTCGTGGTCAGGCGTACAATTTTCGGATTGAGCGAAAACGTAGTGTAGCGCAGAGAGGATTCTGCGGACAAGAAATTTTCTGATCCAGGCGCGAAGAACCGCCAGGTAATCACGGCATGCGTAAGCAGGAAACAGAACTGAAGGCGTTGGCCAATTTTAATAATTTTGCGGTTGCTCTGATTTCATCGCTGTGCATATAATTTGCACCTTGTTTAAGAAACGTTGATTTATTACTGGTACCCCATCTCACCCTCACAGGCTAGTGATACGGCTTGAAAATTCCTTACTCTCACACTTTCAGTTCATCTCCCTGAAGTTGTTCGTCTTTTTCAACGAAGGCGTGTAGATTTTTTTAAGCTCCCTCATTAGTAAATTATTAACCTGCAATGATTAATTCAGTGTGCGTCTTTCTCCTGCCACCTTATGCGAAGATATTTGATTACCCGGGTAACTTAGGTTATTAAAATCGGGTTATTAAACTGAAAGTCAACTCCCCTTAACTAAAAGAGAAATTTACATGAAAAATTTTATCCCCCGAAGTCGGGCACAACGTCACAAGTATGCACGTTGTTTAGTGTTATTGCTGCTGAGCGCAGCAATTGTCTGCACCACAATCAGCAACCATGTGGCAGCGGAAATCACTCTTATTTCTGCCAATACAAATGTCAAACCGAATGACCTGATAAGCCTGATGGGAACCAATCTGGCAACGACTACCGCGTCCGCAGCCGTTAGCCCCTATCCGACAACGCTCGGCGGCACGACCATCAAAGTGCGCGATGCTGCCGGAACAATCCGCTTAGCGCCGCTGCTTTTTATCTCGCCCACATTTATTAATTGCTACATTCCCCTGGGCACAGTCCCTGGTGCAGCAACGATCACAATCACCAGCGGCAGTCTAATTAACACAGGGACCATCACGATTGCGGGTACAGTAACGCCAACTCCAACTCCGACTCCTACACCGACACCCACTCCAACGCCAACGCCGACTCCCACTCCCACTCCAACACCTACGCCAACACCTACGCCGACGCCAACTCCGACACCGACTCCAACGCCGACAGGCACAGTCGTAACTTATTTGACTACGATGCGCCCGGAAAGTGGCGTGTCTTCGCTGGGGTCAGGGTCTTCGGTATTACGTTTGAGCGCGGATGAAAGATCGGCGCTTGTAACGTTTACTTATTCGAATCTCACTACGCCTGTGACCAGTGCTCACATTCATGGCCCGGCTGATCCAGGTCAGAGCGGTGACGTGCTGTTCGATCTTGATGGAACGCCTGTACAAGCGGATGGATCATTCCTTTGGACATTCACCCAGGTGGGAACTGTCACGCCAGCGCAAATTGTGCAGGCGCTCAAGGCCGGGCGTATCTACATCAACGTGCATTCATCACGCTATCCATCCGGCGAAATACGCGGACATTATGGCGTAGTCAATGGCACGCAAACTTTTGTCCCGCCACCTGCGCCACCTGCGTTATCCACCGCTAAACCGACCGCAACAGAGGCCGCACGCTTTCTCGCGCAGTCTACCTTTGGGCCGAAAATGGCGGACATTACGGCCCTGCAAAATAAAGATTATGACACGTGGTTGAATGAACAATTCGCGCTGCCGCTGACCTCGCATCTGGCTTATCTGGACGGCTTAAAACAGACCGAACCAAATCGCACGCCATCAGAGGACGCGACGATTGAATCGTTCTGGAAACAGGCGGTGCTGGGCAATGATCAGTTGCGGCAACGAGTGTCATTTGCGCTCAACGAAATTTTTGTGGTGTCTTTCATTTCCGGGCTGCAAAGCCAATATTATGCGGTAGCCAGTTACACCGATATGCTGAATCGTGATGCCTTTGCGAATTTCCGGCAATTGCTGGAAGACGT
>JAYSTY010000548.1:0-4744 GCA_043719385.1 Blastocatellia bacterium
AATTAATGCGCACCGACGGCGAGCCTGTGATGAAAGAAACCGAAGCGCACAGGACACATGCAAATGACGCAAATGGTGATGATGTCGAGGAATTGACTCCGAGCGGAACGGGCAAAAAAGCCGAAGAAATCATGCGCGCTACGCCCATCGCAGTTGCCGAAACCGTGACAGTCAAAACTGATGAATTGCTCGCCGATGTCTCCAGAAACGGCGAAAAAATGTATCGCCGCCTGCTCAATTACACGTATTCGCTCAAGGCTACCAAACGAAAATTGATGCGTGGCGGCTGGATTGAAAAAGAAGAAGAACAGGTGTCAGAAGCGTATCCTGTCCACACGCATCACGAATTAGTCTTAATGGTCAGCAATGGCAAAAAAGTTCCTGACTGGTTGATTCAGCAACAACGAACTGAAGCCGGGCGCGTGCTGGAACAGGATCAGAATCAAGCGCAGACGCCGGAAGAACCAGCAGCAAAAGTTTCAAGTTATGTGACTGCCGGGGCTTCAGGATTTGAAAACGGGAAAGTGGGTAACCTGGGATTCGATCCGACCATGCTCATCCGGCACGGTGAATTTTCAGCGCCGCGTTATGAAAAGCTCGGTGAGTTATTGACGATAGCTTTGGATTTTGAGTTACGCCAGAATGCTGAATTACCGGAAAAATTTGCCTGGCTGAAAAACCTGCACGGGACGATGTGGATTGATGACAAAGAAAAAATCATCGTGCGGATTGAGGCTTCTCCGCTTGATAAAGCGGCAAAGAACTCCGGCGCAAAACCAGGCAAAAGTGTGTTATTTTATGAGCAACAAAAGATTGCCATGGGTATTTGGGGGCCACGGATAATTCGGATGAACTCAGGCGGGAAAGCCGCCGTTTTTAATGGTTTGAATTGGGATGTGATGTTTGAATTCAATGCCTTCCAGAAATTTAATACGACGGCTGAAGATGAAAAAATCAAAAAGCCGACGCGCTGAAATTAAGCATTGGGTCGGTACCGTCTGCGATAGCGGGCAGGTTAGTTTGAGGACAATATTCAATGACAAAACTAATTTTATTATTCGCGCTGCTGCTCCCCTGGGCTGTCCAGCAAAAAAACATCACCAATGACGGGGAAGCGCATGGCGATGCTCCTTATTTGCTTGAGAGTGGCTGGATCCCGCTCCTGAACGGCAAAGATTTGTCCGGCTGGCATGGGATGAATCCGAACGCCAAAAATGAATGGTTCACAACGACGGGAATCACATGGGAGCGTTTGCTGGGGCCGACGCGATTGACTGGCACTGCTGCGCCGGGTGAGCGAATTCTAAATGGAAGCGGGCGAACCGTAAATCTGGTGACCGATCAAAAGTTTGGTGACATGGAATTGTATTTGGAGTTTATGCTGGCGAAAGGCTCAAACTCCGGTGTGTATTTGCACGGGCTTTACGAAGTACAGATTTTTGACAGCTATGGTTCGTCTGAAGAAATGACTTCATCAGATTGTGGTGGCATCTATCATCGCTGGATTGACAACGTTGGGGTTGGTGGTTCCGCGCCAAGCCGTAACGCGTCGCGGCGTCCTGGTGAATGGCAGTCGTATCACATCTGGTTTCGCGCGCCACGCTTTGATGCAAAGGGAAAGAAAACCGAGAATGCCAAATTCCTGCGTGTCGTTCACAACGGACTCTCGGTGCAGAAAAATGTTGAAGTAGAAGGCGGAACGCGTGCGGCGATGGAACTTGCCGAAGCGGCGACGAATCCGATTATGATTCAGGGCGATCACGGGCCAGTTGCTTTACGCAATATTTATTGGCATCCGCTGCGCGAATTGATCGAGCGGTAGCCAAAATAATGGTAACTTTTACCGTCGCATTTTCGTCCTCGTCATTTGTTAAGTAAAGCGATTCAGACCATCTGTTATCACAGGTGGAATTAACACAGGCGTCATCATAATGAGTAAGAAAAATTTATTGCGCGTATTGATTATTTGTTGTCCGCTGGTTGGATTCGCTTTATTGCCACCGACAAATCTGGCGCAAAAATCGCAGCCTGCCATTTCTTTTGAGCAGGCCGTTTTACCCGTGCTGACTGATTATTGTGTGGCCTGCCATAACGAGAAAAAACCTTCTGGCGGGTTAAATCTTACGACCTTCAAAACTGCCGCTTCCGTCCTCGAACATCGGGATACCTGGGAACGCATTCAGCAAAAAATTCAATCAGGCGAGATGCCGCCCAAAGGTGCTCCCAAACCGGAAGCTGCCGAAATCAAAGCCCTTGGCAAATTTATCGAAGCTGAATTTGAGCGTGCAGATCAAAACACTAAACCTGATCCGGGTCGCATCACGGCGCGCCGCCTGAATCGGGCGGAATACAACAACACTGTGCGCGATTTGCTGGGCGTAGACATTAACCCCGCCGAGGATTTTCCCCAGGACGATTCCGGTTATGGCTTCGACAATATCGGCGACGTGCTTTCGATTTCGCCCGTACTGATGGAAAAGTATTTGACCGCCGCTGAAAAAGTCGCACGGACGGCGGTCTATGGCGCTCCGGTGATGAAATCTTCCGTTGTCGAGTTGCGGGGGCAGGGACGAAAAAATGCTCCGAGCTTTACCCCGCCGACGGATTACGACGCGACCGGATTGAGTCTGCCAAATGCGCTTCACGTAACATTTCGCTTTCCGGTGGAGGGCGAATATTCCTTCAAACTTCATCTGAATGGGCAACGACCGCCGGGATCAGCCGCCGTGAAATTTGCACTGTGGGTAGACGGGAAACAAATGCAGGCACTTGACCTTGATCCCGAAGGCCGGGCATCGTTCAGCGAAAACAAGCAGGACTTTGATTCCAACACGCTGGATTTTCGGGCGAAAGTTCCAGCCGGCGAACACTGGGTTGCTGCTTCGATTCTGAATTTGTATGACGGCCTGCCGCTTAGTTTTAAGGGGCAAAATCCTTCACAGAAACCTGAGCCGCCGCTGCCGGTATTCAAATTACGCGAAGGCGTTTCCGCTGAAATAAACGAACGGCGCAAAAAATTATTTGATGAGAAGATGAAAGAACAAGCCCCGGTCAACACTGTGCGCGTGAGCAGGGTTGATATTGGTGGACCATACAATCAATTGCTCGGTGCCACGCTCGCCAGCCGGAAAAAGATTTATACCTGTGGGCACACTGATGGTCATCATCAGGCGGAATGTGCAACCAAAATTATTTCGAATCTGGCGCGGCGTGCCTATCGTCGGCCTGTGACTGCTGAGGAAATTACTCCGCTGACGAATCTCGTTGCGCTCGCGCAGAAAAAAGGCGATTCGTTTGAAGAAGGACTTTGCCTGTCAATTCAGGCGCTGCTGGTTTCGCCCCATTTTCTGTTTCGCCTTGAACAGGATCGCCCCGCCACAAGCACGGCAAGCAATGAAATCGGGTATCCGATCAATCAGTACGAACTGGCCTCGCGGCTCTCCTATTTTTTGTGGAGCAGCATGCCGGACGAGGAATTGATGCGAGCGGCGGAGCAGGGCACCTTGCGTAAACCTGCGGTGTTGCAGGCGCAGGTGCAACGAATGCTGAAGGATGAGAAATCGCGCGCCCTCGTCGAAAATTTCGGAGGGCAATGGCTGGAATTGCGCAAGCTGGAATCTGCCAAACCTGATAAAGATAAATTTCCTGAATTTGATGAATATTTGAAAATGTCGATCAGGCGCGAAACCGAAATGTTCTTTGAAGGCATCGTCCGCGAAGATCGCAGCATCGTTGATTTCCTCGATGGTAAATATTCGTATCTGAACGAACGACTGGCAAAGCTTTACAACCTGCCCGATGTGAAAGGCCCCGAATTTCGTAAAGTTTCTTTAGCCGGAAATTCGCAACGCGGCGGCATCCTGACACAGGCCAGCATTCTGACGGTTTCATCGTATACGACGCGCACTTCGCCTGTGCTGCGCGGCAAATGGATTTTGGAAAATATTCTGAATGCGCCGCCGCCGCCGCCACCGCCGGGCGTTCCTAATTTGGACGAAGGCAAAGTCGGCACATCTGCTTCATTGCGGCAACAGTTGGAAGAGCATCGCAAAAATTCGACCTGCGCCTCGTGTCACGCACGGATGGATCCGCTGGGGTTTGGGCTGGAAAAATTTGATGCGATTGGCGCGTGGCGCACAATGGATGGTAAATTTCCGGTTGACGATACTGGCACGCTGCCCGATGGTCGTTCATTCAATGGGCCGGATGAGTTGAAAACAATCCTGAAAGCTGACCGCGATGCTTTTGCGCAATGCCTGACCGAAAAGCTGTTAACGTATGGTCTGGGACGTGGTTTGGAACGTTACGATAAACCAACGGTGAAAAAAATTGCTGTCAATGTCGCCGCCAACAACTATCGGTTTTCTAGTCTGGTGCTGGAAATTGTCAACAGTTTGCCATTTCAAATGCGTCGGGGAAGCTTAAAGAATTATGAGCTTGCGCCTGCAAAAATTGCCGAAGCCCGCACGAAGTAAGGGCGAAAAGGTACACTTACGGCGTGCGTGTTTCCGCATCTGCCTCATTGCTATAATCGGAGATCAATATGTTCATCACTCGTAAAAAATTACACAGACGCACATTTCTGAAAGGTGTCGGCGCGGCGATTGCCCTGCCGATGCTTGACGCGATGACGCCGGCTATGACTGCGCAGGCCAAAGCGCCTGTCCGCCTCGCGTTTGTTTACGTTCCTAATGGCGTCGTCAATATTGACTGGTGGAAGCCGAAAGGCACAGGCAAAGATTAT
>JAYSTY010000549.1:0-1955 GCA_043719385.1 Blastocatellia bacterium
GTTTCCGACTCCTGATTTCCGACTTCCAATTTCTGCCCACCGACTCCTGACCTCCGACTTCCAATTTCTGCCGACCACCGACCACCGACTACCGACCACCTCACGAATTTCTCCTCCGTCAATTCCGGTCTGTTGAGGTAGCCGCGTGCTAATCCGATGCCGCCGATATGCAATTCACCCGGGACACCAGGCAGAACAGGGTTGAGGTCTTCATCAAGAATATAAATTTGATAATTCGCAATCGGACGACCAACCGGAATGATGGTTAGTTTCGTGTCGCGTTCGCAATCCCAGTATGTACATTCAACCGAAGCTTCCGTCGGCCCATATAAATTGTGCAAGCCAACCGCTGGCGGCATTTGTGCGAAGAAGCGTTGTTGCAGGGCAAAGGGCAATCGCTCCCCGCTACAGAAAATATGTTTGAGTGAAGGACACGCAGCGAAGCTTTGCTCTGCCAGCAGCATTTGCAGCATGGAAGGAACCATAAACAACGTCGAAATATTTTGCCTTTGTATCAGCTCAATCAGGTATGCCGTGTCTTTTTGTCCGCCAGCTTTGGCAATTACAAGTTTTGCGCCGGCCAGTAACGGCGAGAAAAATTCGTAGAGCGAAAGATCAAAGCTGAAGGGCGTCTTCAGCAGTACGGCATCGTCGCAGGTCAGCGGATATTGAGACTGCATCCACTGCAACTGATGACAAATACCGCGCTGTTCAATCATCACGCCTTTGGGCTGACCGGTTGAACCTGACGTGTAAATGACATACGCAAGATTTTCTTCGGTGACGCCACTCGCAGGAGTTGTTTCATTTTCCTGCGCGAGACTTTCCCGCTCTGTATCAAGGCAAATTATTTGTGCGTTGTGTGGCGGCAACGTATCAAGCAAGTCTTGTTGCGTCAATAAAACCGGGAGGTTTGTATCCGCCAGCATGAAAGCCAGGCGCTCACGCGGATAGCTCGGATCAAGCGGCACATACGCGCCGCCCGCTTTTAAAATACCGTACATCGCAATCACCATTTCCGGTGAACGCTCCAAATAAATGCCGACCAGCGTTTCCGGCGTAACGCCAAGTTTGCGTAAACGATGCGCGACCTGATTGGCACGAATATTTAACTCACGATACGTCATGACCTCATTATTAAAGACGAGCGCAATCGCATCAGGCGTTTTTTCAACTTGTGCTTCAAAAAGCTGGTGCAGACAAATATCGCGCTCGTAGCTGGCGACATTCTGATTGAACTCATAAATCAATTGCTGGAGTTCCGCTTTGGACAACGAAGATGGATGCGCCAGTTGCACCGCAACATTAGACGGAGCCATTTTCTCAACTTGTTCGGTTAATCTATCAAGCATGATGGTCATTCATTTAACGAGCTGCTAAACCACCGATAACTCCCTGGCCTGGTCTGCAATTATTTGTTTGCTGGTTGTTAACTCTGCGTGACACGAAGCAGGTGCAACCTTGCTCAAAAACTCCAGCATGCGCGCCGCAAACACCGGATAAGAAAATTTCTCGGCGTGATGACGAAGGATGCGGGCGTCCCATCTGTATTGCTCGAATTCTTCAATTGCGGTCATCAGTGACTGGCTGGTTGGCCGCTCAAAAAACACGCCGGTAAATCCTTCCATTACTGTTTCCAGCGCCCCGCCGCCCCGATAAGCAATCACCGGACGACCCGCTGCATTTATTTCCAGCGGCGTCATGCCAAAATCTTCTTCGCCGGGAAAAAGCAAAGCGCGACAACGGCTGGCAAATCTTTTGACAGTGGTATCTGAAACACGCCCTAAAAATTCAACGTTCGGCCCCGCCAGCTTTTCCAGCCGTTGCCGATCCGGGCCGTCGCCAATCACGACCAATGGACGGTTAAGTTTGGTACAGGCTTCAATTGCCAGATCAATCCGTTTGTAAGGCAGGAGCCGCGAGAGCACGAGGTAATAATCATCAACTACGCTGTC
>JAYSTY010000550.1:0-11352 GCA_043719385.1 Blastocatellia bacterium
AATTTTGTCGCGCATTTAGCCGCGCATTTTTCTATATGTCGCCAAACATTTTTCAGCGGTTTCAAAAGGAGAAAATCTGCTGCCTTCCTGCTCAAGTAAATAATTTTCTACGCCACCTGATTTTTCTGCGGCGGTAAAAATTTTCTGCCACGGCGAATCGCCTTCGCCGAATAATACGCGGTAGCCTTTGTCGGCTTTGCCTTCTGCGCCTGTCCAATCTTTGCAATGCACCGAACGAATACGCCCTGGATTCGCGTTGATCCACGCTACCGGATCGTAGCCTGCTTCCACGCACGTGCCGACATCAAGTTGCAACGTCACATCTTTCGGCGTATTCGCGGCGAGAATTTCCATCGGACGTTTGCCATCAATTGGTTTGAATTCTAATTGGTGATTGTGGAAGCCGGCCCGCATGCCGAGCGGTTTTAATTTCGCGGCAGCCATCGAAAGTTTTTCGGCGACGCCTTTCCATCCGTTAATGCCTTCGACACGTCCGGCGCTGGCCATGACGAGTGTTTTTGAGCCAATGATTTGATTGAGTTCGATAGCTTTCGGCAAATTTTCCGGCGTGAAAACCGTTGCGCTGTTGTGCGTGGAGAGGCAACGGATTTTCAGCTCGTCCATCAGCTTGCGTACTTCTTTGGCGTACTCCGGCGTCCATTGATAGTAGGGCGAAAAAAACTCTACGGTTTCGTAACCCTGCTTGGCGATGGTGCGCACTGTACCCATCAAATCTTTTTGCAATTCGTTGCGCACCGAAAATAATTCGATGCCGACGGGGATGCGTTTTTTTGTAACAGGCAACGCCAGCGCGATAGAGGCGGAGGCGGTGAGTGATAGAAATGAGCGACGGGAAAATTGTTGGGTATTATTCATATCATTTTCTTTTAAGCGGCTCTGCCGCCTGATGTGCGGAAAGGCTGAGCCTTTCCGAAAAAGATAAGTAAATCAGGGCTATGCCCGTTAATTTGCTTAAAGCACGATTACTTTTTGAAGTTACAAAAACTTACTGGAAAGTGCGGGCGTAGCTTGATGAATTTTTCAATGCTTCACGAAAAGGCATAGCCTTTTCGCACATCAGGCGGCACAGCCGCAAACACCAATAACGACCAATCGCAACCTTAGCAGGATTGCGCTACAGTTATTTCATTCGTGGATGGCAATACGAGCAGCCTGTGCGTGCGCCATTAGCTTCATGGCATTTGATGCAATCGGGCATGTTGATATTTACGGCTTTGTACATCTGCTCAAATTCGGTGACGTTGCCATGACACGTCACACACGCGCTGTTCGCTGCTAAATGCGAACGATGATTGAACCGCACATACGATGGAACCTGATAGACGCGCCGCCATCCAACTTCTTGTTTTTCGTTTGCGAGAGCCGCTAACTTTTGAATCGCAGGACTGTCCGCTTTGATTTCCGCATGACATTGCAGGCACATCGCCACTGTCGGGAATCCCATCCTCGCGCCGGGATCAGCATTTTTGTGACACGTCGCGCAGTTTAATTTTTGTTCGCCGGCGTGCAATTTGTGACTGAAGGGAATCGGTTGTTCCAGCCCCGGCAATTTTTGTGTTTGTGCGAGAGCTGCAAAAATACACGTCACCAATACGCAACTCAGGCGAACCAATCTCACAAATTTCCCTTACGCTTTTGCTCCACAATATATTCCGAAGCCCGCATCGAAAGAGACAGAATTGTCATCGTCGGATTTTGCGAACCGCCTGTGACGAAACTGCTGCCGTCTACGACAAATAAATTTTTGATGTCGTGGCTTTGATTCCATTTGTTCAGTACAGATTTTTTTGGATCGTCGCCCATTCGGCAAGTGCCGACTTCGTGAATGCTGTAACCGGGCGGGTGCATTTTTTCGTTGCCGTTCAGGACTTCAAACCCGGCTTCGTGACAAACTTCGCTGATGGTTGTCACGGCATCTTTCGCCATGTTGAATTCGTTGTCGGTATATTTGCACTGAATATTCAGGACAGGGATGCCATACGCGTCTACGACTTTGGGATCAATGCTGACGTGATTTTCAAAGCGCGGCAACACTTCGCCCATGATCGTGGTGCCGATGCATGCGCCGCGATGAGCGTTGATGTCTTTTTCTAATTGCGCGCCCCAGGATGGAAAATATTTTGCATCCGCCGAAGCCCCAGGATAAAGGTCAGACGCGTAACCACGGATAAAATTTTTCTCTTTCGTATTGATATTTCTGAAGCGCGGAATATATCCCGAACCGCCCATCAATCCCTTTGGAGCTTTGCCGTCTTTGGCTTCCGGCACGACTGCGATAACGCCATTCGAGATGTAAAATTGATCGTGCAAATAATGTCCGAGGACACCGCTGGAATTGGCGATTTTGGAATTCAGCAGCAAGCGCGTACTTTCTAAACAAGCTGCGCCAACGACTACGACTTTGGCTTTCGCGTGCATTTCGCGCCTGGATTGACGGTCAACAAAATTGATGCCATTGACGAGTCCTGTGTTTTTATCCGTCGTAATTTCACGCGCTATCGCATTCGGCACAATCGTTAATTTGCCTGTCGCCATTGCTTCCGGCAATAACAAATTCCACGAACTGGCAAGTTGTCCGTTACCCTGTGAACGGCGAATTTTCGTCAGCGTCATGCCGCGTGATTTTCCAGCCGCAGCGAAACGCAAAGCCGCACCAGAATCAGGCGAAGTGTCGTCTTCAAACAATCCATCAGGCAATTGCGCCAAACCTTCCTTGCGTCCCATCACGCGAAAGATTGGGTCTATGCGATCATAAAACGGCGCCAGCTCGGCGTAGCTGATCGGCCAATTTTCGCCGAAGCCATCGTGATCTTTGCCTTTGAATTCATAGTCGCTGAGGCGGTACGACATCCGCGCCCAGAAATTCGATTTGCCACCTATCATCCGCACGCGCACCCAATTGTAGGGGCTTTTTGGATCGTGCGTGTAGGGAACCTGCTGTTCGTCTACCCATTGGTTCGCGTTGAATTCGCTGGCCTGCACAACGTGGGAAAGTTTGCCAGGTTTGCCGAAGCCGCGATACGGTAATTCGTAAACAGGCTTAGCGCCGCGCTGCCGCGTGAAATCAACTTGCGGCCCCGCTTCAAGCAGCAAACAATTGATGCCAAGCTTCGTAAGCGTGTACGCCGCCATGCCACCGGAAGCGCCAGAGCCAACAATTAAAACGTCGTATTCTTTGGTTGCCATAATTATTATAAAAATCGATCTTGGGTCTTTGGGCTTTGGTCTTTGATTTGTAACTTACGACCTCAGTTACAAATCAAAGATCAAAGCCCAAAGACCCAAAACCAAAAATAAATTAATCAATCGGATACCAATATTGCCCTGTGCCGCCGCGCCGTCCGTTCGTTGTATTCCATTCGCGTGAGTTCATCGTCGCGGTTCGTACATCGGCTTTTGCTTCGCGCAAAAATCTTGTGAGCGGATCAGTCGGAGGATCGTACGTCCACGCGACGCGCAGTGGAGCGAGCAATGTATTCGCTTGCGATTCGTCTACGTCGGCGAAAGATTTTTTGAATTGCTTCGTGGCCTGTGCATTCAAAATGTCTAAGCCGACGCGATAAATTTGTTGTCGTTCAGCAGGGGATTGGCTGATCAGAAAATCCAGAAATTCAGGCGCAGCGGCTTCGAGTGCGCCGGGATTTCCATTGAGTGCAGGCATTAGAATTTCACTGAGTTTACGCAGCGCAGTAAATTGTGGAGCCGTGAAAAATTTCGGCGTGTATTCCGCCGCCGCATCCGAGACGGAAGTTTCTAGTCTTGGAATTTCCGGCATCGGTGGACGCCCTTGCGCTGGTTGTTTTGCCAGCGCAGGCGCAGCCGGAATCGCTAACGCCGGAGCCGCCGCCATTGTTTGAATAAATCGTCTTCGTTTCATAATTAATCCTCAACTCAGGAATGCAAGATTTTGGTTGCTGCTTCCGCTGAAGTCAGCACCGGAAATATTTCAAAGTCTACGAGGTCATTCCAGTTCGCTATCCATTCATCAAGCAAATTGCGATCATCCGTTTCCATCAATTGAAAGCAGCGCTGAAATTGATCGTCCACCCAACTGGAAATATAGGTCAAACCGTCAGGAGCCAAACGCCCGCTTTCACGAAACCGTTGATAGACGGGCGCGGCATCGTGATTCTTAAAATGTTCGATGATCATGTAAAGCATACATCTGTTAACGCGACAACACCGCCTGCAACATTGCCTTCGCATAACCTACGTTGTAAATCTCGCCCGCGAAGCCGCCGCCACCTACGTTGGCGTAGCCGCTCTTGATGCCGCGCTCACGATCCATCTCAAGCGCACGTGGATGTTCGGGATACAGGCCACGTGAATATTTCAGCTTCACCAGTTCCTGCATCACGGCGAACATATTGACCTGTCCTTCATCAAGAAAAACTTCGGTGTATTTTTCGTAGGGCTTACGCACAATGACGTTGCGAAAATGCACGTGGTTGATGCAATCGCGTGAGCCGAAATAACGCGCAACCGTAACGGGGTCTTCGCCGAGTTCGCGTGTCACGCCGCAATCAAACGTGATGCCGTTGTGCGGACTCTTGACAATGTCTACCAGGCGTTTCCAGCCCGCGAGCGTAGACATGATTTGCCCTGAGCCGCGACTAATGGGTGCGGGCGGATCGTTGGGATGCAACGCCATCCGCACACCGGATTCGACTGCTGTTGGAATGATCGCTTTCAAAAAATACGTGACGTTCTCCCACATTTTTTCGAGGCTGTGTGCGCCTTCTTCGGGGAGCGGCGGCAAGTCTTTGATTTTGTCGTAATCAAAGGCGGTCAATCCTGCGCCGGCACGTCCAAGTTCTTCGTAATAGCCTTCAATGATGCGATGCGCATAGAAATTATATTCGACTATGGGTAGTCCGACTTTGCCCGCTGCGCGAATGGATTGCCGAACTTTTTCAATGTCTTCGTCGCGTCCCGGACGGTTATAAATCGCGTTGGGGAAGCCACCGATCATCAAGTTGATAAGCGTCAGCCCTTGCGCCTTGAACTGATTGATTCGTGCGCGCAAAACGTCTTCTGTCCACGGAATTGGCGGCCCACCCGATAACACATAGTTCACGCCAATTTGTTTGATGGCCCGCATGCCCGCTTCGTCAATGGTGGTCGGTACGCCGAGACAAATTTTCGGCGCGCCTGCTTCATTCGGCGGCCACGATGTTTTTTGCGCCACGATTGGTATGGCGGGAGCAAGCGCCGCAACACCTGCGGCTTTGAGCATTTCTCTGCGAGTGGTTTTCATACGGGGTTCCTCGAAATAGGTTGCGCTTCTTAACTCGCCTCCTCACGTTTCACACACGCGAGGTACGCATCGAACAAAACATCGCGCGGCGTTACATCGAAGATGTCTGATAATGTGCTATAACACCAAGCACGGATGTCGTTTTCGGAGGTGCCGCGCATGATTGCCATCTCCACGCGCGCCTCGCTCAGTGCATACTGCAAATAGCTCTGATGCGTCATCGGCACTGCGACTTCAAATTCTTCATACGCCTGAAGCTGTAGGCCGTAGCGCGAATACGCGAGCGTCCGAGCGTCCATCGCATAGCCCGGTGGGGCAGGGAAGCGTTCGATGAACCGCTCGTACCAGTCTTCCAACCGCCGATCATCGCGCAATCGCCGCGCTTCGGAAAAGTCATAGATCACGAGCAGTCCCGGATCAGTCAACACACGCGCCGCTTCGGGCAAGAAGCGATCCAAGTCGGCATAATTCAATGATCCCGCCGCCGTAAGTAAGTCAAACGTCTGCGCTGCAAAAGGCAATTGCTCAGCTCGCGCGACAACGAAATGTGCTTCGCGCGAAACGGCGGCGCGATGGGCTAACATTGAAGCGATTGGCTCAATGCCGACAAGCAATTCTGCGATGGGCGCAAGCGCAGCAGTCGAGAGTCCTGCGCCGCAGCCAATATCCAGCGCTCGGTTCAAAGGCTTTGTCAGACGCAATTGCTCGCGTAGTCTGGCAATAATGCGCGGATGCACGGGCGGACGATGAAACGCATAGCCTGCGGCCAAACGAGGGCTGTGATAGATGTCATTTGCTGCTGCCATTCAGGTCAACTTTTACAGTGCCAGGTCGCACTTCAACGCGGTATTGTCCCGCCACCGGGCCTTGCTTTGAATTGACGATGAACGAGCGGAGTTAGCCTAGATTTTTCCGTCCATTCCGTTATTTCCGCGTGTTCCGCGCTCTGGTTTTTGCCTTTCATTTTTAGACTTCACTCAAACCCTGCAACTTGCCATTGCTGTCGCCGAGCTTATCCGTTGGCACGCCCATTTTATCCAGCAGCGTCAGGAACAGATTCGTCATCGGCGTTTCGGGATACACGATGTGTCGCCCTGTTTTCAGTGCGCCATTGCCGCGTCCGACGACGATGGTGGGCAGGTCTGCGTGACTGTGGCGATTGCCGTCACTATGGCTGCTGCCGTACACAATCATGCAATGATCCAGCAACGTGCCATCGCCTTCCTGAATAGATTTCAGCTTGCCGATGAAATAGGCAAATTGCGCTAAATGATAAGCATTGATCTTCGTGACTTTTTCGACCAGTTCGGGAATGTAGCGGTGATGCGTAATCGGATGATGCCCGTCGGTGAAGCCAAGTTCAGGATAGGAGCGGTTGCTGCCTTCGCGGCTGTAAAGCATCGTCGAAATGCGCGTGATGTCGGATTGAAACGCGACGACCAACAGGTCGTGCATCAGGCGCACGTGATCGGCAAAATTCGCGGGGATGCCGTTCGGCTTAGCAATTTCCGGCGTCAGTTGACGGTTGTCACTTTCGACACGGGCGATGCGTTTTTCGATCTCGCGGATTGCCGTCAGATATTCATCAATCTTGCGGCGATCTGTCGCGCCAAGCGTGCTGACAAGTTTTTTGGTGCGCTCATTGACGTAATCCAGCATACTCCTGCGATCTTCATTTAACGCCGCTTGCGTCCTGGGATCAAGGCTGGATTCAAGGCTGCCATATAAGCGCTCAAAGACCAAACGCGGATTGATTTCCGGCGGCATCGGGGTCGAGGGTGTCCGCCACGCCAAACTATTTTGATAAGCGCAACTGTAGCCTGCATCGCAACTGCCAACCATGCGTGTCGCTTCGCAGCCGAGTTCAAGTGATGACAAGCGAGTTTTGTTGCCAAGCGCCTGCGCTGCAATTTGATCAACGGAAATGCCAACTTCAATGTCTGCGCCTGTCGTGCGTTTGGGATGGACACCCGTCAAATAATTACCGCCAGCGCGAGCGTGATCTCCTGCTTCTTTTGACGCTCCCGTGCGATGCGCAAGGCCAGTCAGAATTAATAAATCTGCGCGGAACGGTTCCAGCGGTTTCAGGATGCGGGTGAATTCAAAATCCTTGCCAACGCCTTGCGGTTTCCAGGCTTTCATCTCAATGCCGTTTGGCACTGCGCCGAAAAACATGCGGGTCGGCATTTTCGTTTTTTGCGCAGCAGTCGCCATCGCAGGCGTCATTGCATCCAATAATGGCAAGCCCAGCGTCACGCCCATCCCTTTGAGCAACGTGCGGCGCGACAATTGTTTTTTCATTACGATCATAAACTTCTCCGAAGCCTCGTTTATCCATTATGAGGCGGGATAAAAATGCTATCGCTTTTGCGCATTTGCTGATTTCTTGCGAAAGAGTACGCGATCTGCATCCAAGTCTAATTCGACGACGCAGCCTTGAGATAATTCTGTACCTAATAATCCTTCATCATGGTTAGTAGATTGCACTAAAATGCGCATTGGCACTCCGAACCAAAGTATTTCACCTGCAAACGTTTCTGCTTTCAAAGTCGAACCATCAGCCAGAGTATTCCGGATCGTTCCTCGTTTCTCCAGCCCCAGCTTCTTAATTATTGCCATCGGCAGCATTAGTTCACCGTTAAAGCCGGAATCAACAATCAAATCAATCGAATCTCCTGTCAGCGTGGAAAGTTCCAGATGCGGCGAAAGATCAGCGTCTCACCAACCCGTCATCAGTTTCATATTCGTCCCGGGCTTCTCATCCTGACCGCCGTCGGAAAGCCAATTCTGACCAGATAAACTAATTTATCTGGATGTTTTGCTTTGGCGTTATCAAGAGCCTCAATCATCCTTTTTCCCAGAAAGTAATCGCCAGAATCAGGCTCAATTGCCGCAAACATCCCCGTGTACTTAGGCACCAGAATATCGTGTAGTTTGGTGCGATAGAGGCGCTCTCCTCTGCTTGTTAATTTCTCTCCCGTAGCATCCAACTGCGACTTCACCACTTTTCCCGCTTGACGGGTGGTTTTCACTCGCTGACTTTTCGGTTGTTGCAATTTTGTATTCATTGCCTGGTTCCTTTCTTGTTTTGCAAGACCTGCGACTCAATCCTTGCACACTAAGATTTTAAAATATCTCTTCTACGTTTTTGAAAGGGCAAACTCTTCACAATTTCCAGCACGAGGCTGGAGAAACGATATTGATGCGCGGCGACATTCGTTACAATAGTTTTCACTGCCGGACGGTCTGCGCGTTCGATGCTACGTCCGAGCGCATATATTAACAGTTTCTCAGTCAAAGCCTCAGTGAAAGCGCCTTTTTCTGACTGCAAAATAGTAATTAATTCTTCTGCGCCTTTGAATGATTTTCCATCAAGCAATGTGCCTGATGAATCAATCGGGAAGTTACCATCCTTTGTCCGCCACGCACCGACAGCATCGTAATTTTCCAGCGAAAAGCCCAGCGGATCCATTCGCGCATGACACGACGCACAGATGGGGCTTTGTCGGTGTTTTTCCATCTGTTGTCGCAAAGTACCTTTCACGCCAACTGCGCCTTCATCCAATGCAGGCACAGGCGGAGGTGCGGGTGGTGGCGCATTCAGGATGTTATCCAAAACCCATTTGCCACGCAACACAGGCGAAGTGCGATTGCCATACGACGAAACTGTCAGGACGCTGGCGTGCGTGAGAATTCCAGTGCGCCCTGTGCCTGTCAAATCTACTTTGCGGAAGCCTGAACCTGTGACGCCTTTGATGCCGTAATGACGCGCTAAGCGTTCATTAAGAAATGTGTATTTGCCACCGACGAAATCCAGAACACTACGATCTTCCTGCACGATATTTTGCCAGAATAATTCGGTTTCCTGCTGCATCGAAGCGCGCAGGTAATCATCAAAATCAGGGAAGCGATCACGATCCGGTTGTTGCGATTCGAGGCGGCGAATTTCCAGCCATTGTCCGACAAAATTTTCAGCTAAGGCACTTGCTTTCGGATCGCGCAACATTCGGTTAAGTTGCGCAGCTAACACAACAGGCTTACGCAGCAACTCCTGATCCGCCAGCCGCAGCAATTCATCATCCGGCATGCTGCTCCACAAAAAATATGACAAGCGCGTCGCTAATTCGTGAGGGCTGATTTGATAAGATTCAACTGCGTCATCGCGGGTTGAAATATGTGCTGTCTGCGCTGTCAGGCTCTTCACGAAATGACTTTCGTTCAGCGCCGTAATGCTGGCAGTCCGAGATTCGGTTTTAGCAATTGGTTGTTCAATGCGAAACAGAAAATCCGGCGTGACCAGAATCGTTTGCACGACTAACGCAATGCTTTGCTCAAAGGTGCGACCACGTTCTGTGGCTTTGGTGAAGATGCCAGCTAAGCCAGTAATTTCTGTCGGCTTGTTCGCTTTCTGCGCCTGACTCGTTTGCAGAAAATACGCCAGCACGATGAGAAATGTTGTCGTTAGAAAAAGAACTTTGAATGAGCGCACGCTGTACCTCTGCTGCTTAATTAACGTCTGACCAGGCGATAGCTCACAAACGATAATTGTTTGCTATCCGGCGACCACGACGGAACATTCATCGTGCCTTGCCCGCCAAACAATTTCGCTAACACTTGAATTTCTCCGCCGCCCACGGGCATCAATCGCAGCATCACATCTTTGTTGGCGGGATGCCCTACGACATCTTTCTCAAAGGTCACAAACGCGAGCCATTTTCCATCTGGTGAAGGATGCGCAAACCAGTTATTGTATTCGTCATTTGTAATTTGCGTTTGCTCGCTGCCGTCCGGTTTCATCCGCCAGATTTGCATCAGCCCACTGCGGACAGAATTGAAATAAATATATTTGCCATCCGGCGAATATTCGGGGCCATCGTCTAAGCCGTCCGCTGTTGTCAGCCGTGTCTCTTCGCCGCCTTCCACTGGAATTGTATAGACATCAAAATTGCCATTGCGATTTGCGCAATAGGCCAAAGTCTTGCTGTCCGGCGACCAGCCGTGCCAGTACGATGGCGCAAGTTTTGTGATGAGCTTTGGTGTTCCCCCGGTAATCGGCAATGTATAAATTAACGATTGTCGCTGTGTTTTGGCTGGATCGGTGAACTGTGATTGATCGCTGATGACCAGTTGTGTGCCGTCCGGTGAAATGCCGTGATCGTTATTGGCGCGGATCGCAAAGCCGGTCTCAAGCGTTTCGATTGCGCCGCCTGTCGCTGGCATTTTGACCATTCGTCCGGCGCGATTGAACAGCAGGTATTTGCCATCACGTGACCAATTGGGCGCTTCAAAATGTTCGTTCGCACTGTAAACAACTTTGCGATCTTTGGATGAAATTGCCATCGTTTCCAAAGTGCTTTCGATGATTTTTGTGTTCATCAATTCGACATCGGAAAAGACTGCTTTTTCCAGCGCGTTGTTATCGTGCGCGCAAACGCCGAGGCCGATGTAATACGGCTCCGTTAATTTAATTCTGAACGATCCACCGGATGAATGAAGTTGTTCACCTGCGCGGGCGACAGACATAAAAACGTAATCGCCCTCCTTCTCAATGCGCAGGCGGACTGGCCCTTTGACATTGGATTGCACTTCGCGCGTTGGTCCGCCTTTGACTTCGCGGTATTGCAAAGAAGTCAGTCCGTCGCCGTGCAATGCTGCGTCCGCGTATGCCGAATCAGCATCAAGGCTTTGGCGAATCATCAACACGCCCTTTTTATGAGCATTGCCGCCTTCGCCAAGAATTTTGATCGTTGCCGCAAATGAAACATCGCCGGACATTCGCTTCCACACAAAATGAAATCCATCGGCTGTCGCCCACATATTTTCGCCGCCACCGGATACAGTATAGCTTTTTGTCGCGGCATCGAATTCAGCCGCGCCCTTATTTTTCACGGCTCCGACATCGGCGTGATTGTCGAAGATGCCGATGGCAGTTGATTGTGCGGAGGCAGTGAGCGGGAGAAGCAAAAGTATCAATAGAAAGTTTTTCATAAAGTAATCAAAGTGTCAGTACCGCGACCGATAGGGAGCGTAGTCCTGGTCAATGTATCTCTCGCGGAGACCTGGCGCCCGATCGG
>JAYSTY010000056.1:0-4237 GCA_043719385.1 Blastocatellia bacterium
CTACGGCTCCCGGTACAGTACGGGGAGCCGTAGCGACCGGGTCTTCCCGATATGCAAGCCACAGCCCCAAATCCTAAATCCTCAGTAGTAGTTGCAAAAAAACGCTCACACTTCTAAAATGCTGCATCACTCGCAATACTCCGACGCTTCCAAAGGATTCATAAGGAACGATGAAGAACGAATCACAAGTTTTAGCTGCTGAGTTTGAACCTCTCGTAGTAGGTAGTAATCATGTGCCGGTCGAGACACAACTCAACTGGTACAAGCTAATTCATCAGGCACGACTGATGGATGATAAGGCGCGCCTGTATATCAAAAAGGCGATGGGGTGGAGCTACCACGCTTCGCATGCCGGACACGACGGCATCCAGATGGCGATGGGGTTGGCTTTCCGCCCGAACAAAGATTTTTTGTTTCCCTACTACCGCGACATGCTGACGAGCATGTGCGCTGGCATTACGCCTTACGAAATCGTGCTGAATGGATTATCCAAGGATGACGATGTGGCTGGTGGTGGACGCCACATGAGCAACCACTTCGGCAAACCTGCCATTGGGATTCAAAATGTTTCTTCGGCTACAGGCAATCACGCTTCGCAAGCGGTTGGTGTGGCGCGTGGCATTAAATATTACAAAGACGATGGCATCGCTTTTTCAAGTCAGGGCGATTCGTCCTGTTCCGAAGGTTATGTGTTTGAAGCCTTCAATGGCGCAGCCCGTGAACAGGTTCCGGTGATTTTCGTCGTTCAAAATAATGGTTACGGAATTTCAGTTCCGTTGTCCGAACAAACCGCGAATGTAGTTGTTTCCGATAATTATTCCGGGATTAAAGGCCTGAAAATTATCAACTGCGACGGTACGAATCCGTTTGACTCGGTCGCCGCGATGGATCAGGCGCTTGAATACGTCAAGGCTACGGGCGGCCCGGTTTTATTGCATGCAATGTGCGTTCGCATTTTTGCGCACAGCAATTCTGACGACGATAAAAAATATCGCACGGAAGAAGAACTCGCCGCCTGTCGCCGCCGCGATCCGCTTGAACGACTCAAAAAACATTTGCTCGAAGTCGAAGGCGTTGACCCGCTCAAGATTTTAACCATCGAAGAAGAAAACAAAGACATCGTTAACGAAGCGGCGCAAAAAGGTGAAGATGCGCCAAATCCTGATCCGGCTTCGGCGCTGTTGTATGTGTATCCCGATGAAATCCCGGCACCCCCAGAAAACCAGATTCCGGTGGAAGGCGGTCAGATGATTTCACTGTTGGACGGCATCAACGGCACGATGAAACAGGAGTTCAAGCGCAATCCGAATACTTTTTTGTGGGGCCAGGACGTAGCCTCAAAAAATAAAGGTGGCGTCTTCAACGTAGATAAAGGGATGTTGCAGGAATTTGGCAACGAACGTGTTTTCAATGCGCCAATTGCAGAAGATTACATTACGGCTACAGCTAACGGTTTGTCGCGTTATCGAAAAGACATTCGCATTGTTATTGAAGGGGCGCAGTTCGCCGATTATTACTGGCCTGCGGCGGAACAACTGGTAGACATCTCGCATGATTATTATCGCAGCAAGGGACAATTCTGTCCGAACATCGTAATTCGCCTGGCATCGGGTGGATATATTGGCGGCGGTTTATATCACTCACAAAATATCGAAGGCTGGTTGATTACTACGCCAGGTGTGCGCGTGATGGTTCCGGCTTTTGCCGATGATGCGGTTGGCATGTTGCGCCATGCGATTCGCAATCCTGGTATCACGTTTTTCCTGGAACCGAAATATATTTACAATCAGGTTTTCGCCAAAGCTCCGTATCCGGGCGATGAATACGAAATTCCCTTTGGCAAAGCTCGCACGCGGCGAGAAGGCAAAGACCTCTCAATTATTACTTATGGAACGCCTGTCCATTGGTGTTTACGCGCCGCCAATCAATTGGCGCAGGAGAAGGGAATCGAATGCGAAGTCATTGATTTGCGTTCCATCGTGCCAATGGATATGGAAGCGATTGCCGCGACAGTGAAAAAGACGGGCAAAGTTTTGATCGTCCATGAAGACAAAGTTTCCGGCGGCGTTGGCGGCGAAATTGCCGCCCGCATTGCCGCGAGTTGCTTTGAATACCTGGACGCTCCGATTTTGCGGGTGGGCAGCGCCGATGCGCCTGTGCCATTCTCGCGTATTCTTGAACGGGTGATACTTCCACAAGTTGAAGACGTGTACGCAAAAGCTTTGGAACTGGCGCAATACTGAAACTGCATTCAATCGTTGAATAAAACTCTCTGAGCAAAAGGCTGAGTATTTAAGGTACTCAGCCTTTGGTCTTTTATCTGACATTCAGAATAGTTGGAAAGGTAAATGTTTTGTGCGCCATCTCCTGGTTTGCGATGCACAGACCACTGGTGAAGGAATGAATAATTGGTATACCTGGTTGCGAAGCAAGTTCAGCAGGCCTTAATTTTGCGCTCGACTATCTTTTCTCCAGCCATTTGCCACGTGTAAAATCAGGGAATTGAACGGGAGCGCTGCCCTTTGCTACGGACATCTCGCTCAGATGTCCGGGTGCGCTCCACGCTGCCGCATCATACACATCCATATCCGGCGCTAAGCCTTCGCGCAGGCACTGTACGAGGCGATAGACCATGATGAAATCCATGCCGCCGTGACCACCTTTTTGACGCGCTAACTCGCCGGTAGTTTTCCAGAGTTTGTGTTCGTATTGCGCCTTGTATTTTTCTACGCTGGTATATCTTTCGTCGCCTCCCTGACCTTCCAGAAAAATGCGCGAGGGGTAGTCGCGGAAAATTCCTTTTGTTCCCTGGATCAAATTAATCCGGTCATACGGGCGCGGCGTCGTGATGTTGTGCTGGAGCATAATCGTCCGACCTTTATTCGTTTTGATAATGCTCGTGTTCATATCACCGCACACGTATTTTTCGTTCCATTTCGGATCACCTTTCGGCACAGTTTTTTCGCGGTATTCATAAAGTCCCAGGGAAGGCGAACTCATCGAAACCATATACTCGAATTTGTCGCCGCGATTGATGTCCATGTAATTTGCCACCGGGCCGAGTCCGTGCGTGGGATAGAGATTACCGTTTTTGGTCGTGTGCGGTTGGCGACGCCACAAACCTTCGCTGCGATTTTCGTTGATGATCGAGCGCAGGTCGTGATTGTAGGCTGCCTCGCCGTGTAGCAAGTCACCGAACAATCCTGCCCTGACCATATTCAGTATCATCATTTCGTTCTGACCATAGCAACAATTTTCCATGATCATGCAATGACGACGAGTTTTTTCTGAGGTGTTGACAATCTCCCAGCAGCCTTCGAGCGTAGGCGCGACCGGAACTTCGACGCCGCAATGCTTGCCATTTTTCATCGCCGCAACCGCCATCGGCACATGCCAGTCCCAGGGCGTAGCGATGTAGATAAAATCTATGTCGTCGCGCTGGCACATATTTTCAAAATCGCGGTCATTTTTGCCATAAGTGACAGGCGCTTTTGCCCCTGTTTTGGCAATGCGAGTGACTGCTTTTTCAACCTGGGCTTTGTCAATATCACAGATTGCCGTGACCTCGACATTTTCAACTGCCAGCCATTCATCCAGCATGCTCAGGCCACGACCACCGACGCCGATGATTGCTAAACGAACCTTTTCACGAGCGGTAAATTTGACACCGATCATTGACTCGCTTTGTGCTGGCGGGGCTTCAAGTAATTCTTCGGCCTTAGCAAAAGTTGAGCCGAGTGTAAGACCCGCGCCGACAATCGTAGCGGATTTTAGTAAGTCGCGGCGGGAAAGCTTAGAATCTTCGTGACTCATAACAGTATCCTCTTTTGAATAGTTATTGGTTGATCTGGGAGCTATTTGCAGAAATAAAATTAGCACTGCAAACGACGAGGATAGTTGACCAT
This sequence comes from Blastocatellia bacterium, assembly GCA_043719385.1. Lineage (GTDB taxonomy): Bacteria > Acidobacteriota > Blastocatellia > RBC074 > RBC074 > JAFDVL01. Next base: position 3,906 of record JAYSTY010000056.1, read on the forward strand.
AAAAAAACAAGCACCGCAAATTGTTATGATGAGGTTAACAACTTGCGGTGACTTTGGGGCCAATAACTATTTTGTAGGAGAACAGTATTTCTTTACGCCGTGATGAAAGAGTTAATGACGCTCACCTTCCAAAAATAAATTTCGTGTGATTCTGAAAAAACCGTACAGCGGGCTGCCAGCCCGCGTTCCAGGTTCACGGAATTATAGCTTTTAAGAAAAAGTAAAGACGTGGTAATTGTAGCGCAACCAGCCATGGTTGCGAGGTGGCTAACCCTTTATTGGTAAGCGGTCTCCCCCGAACGCAACGCAACCATGGCTGGTTGCGCTACTCT
>JAYSTY010000551.1:0-11273 GCA_043719385.1 Blastocatellia bacterium
AAATTACGCTCGTGCCGCCGGTATTGAACCCGTTATCATTCAAGCCATGAGCCGCGAATTGGGCATCCGCGACATGCTCGTAATTTTCAAATTGTGGCGCGAACTCTTACGAATCAAACCGCATATCATTCACACACATAAAGCCAAAGCAGGTGCAGCAGGACGTCTGGCGGCCTTTCTGTATCGCTGGGTGACACCCTCCGCGCTCTGGTTGCATCCGCGTTCGTGCCGTGTGGTGCATACTTTTCACGGTCACATCTTTCACAGCTATTACGGCGCCGCAAAGACAAAACTTTTTGTGGTGATTGAGCGGATTCTGGCGCGGCTTTGCACGGATCGCATTATTACCATCAGCGAACAACAACGACAAGAAATTCATGAGCAATTCGGAGTTGGGCGGGCAACGCAAATGCGCGTTATCCCGCTTGGGATTGAATGCGAGGAAGCACAAAGAATCCCCCGGCAAAAATCTTTGCGGGTCGAATATGACATAAAAGAAAACGAATTAGCCGTCGGGATTGTCGGGCGTTTATGTGAGGTCAAAAATCACACCCTGTTTTTAACCGCAGTGGCGCAACTCATCAAAGATAATCCTTTACCTGATACGCGAACGCATTTCTTTCTGATTGGTGACGGTCATTTGCGCCCTGTCCTGGAACAACAGGCACAAGACCTCGGCATTACAGGTCATGTGACTTTTACAGGCTTTCGTGACGATGCAGTAACCCTCTATGAAGAACTGGATGTGGTCGCACTGACTTCGCTGAATGAAGGAACCCCGCTCACGCTGATTGAAGCCATGAATAATGGTTGTGCCGTAATCTCAACCGAAGTTGGCGGAGTGATTGATATCCTCGGACAGCGACAGGCGCAGCACGCAGGATTTCAATTGTGGGAACATGGAATTACGACGCCAGGCAATGAGGCAGAAACGTTTGCGCGGGCCTTACAATTTCTTTTATCACAACCTGCCCTGCGCCGCGAGATGGGTAAAAGCGGACGCTCCTTTGTCCGCACGCATCTTTCACGAGAACGTTTATTGCAGGATATAAAATCGCTCTATCGGGAATTAATGCAGGAACTAAATCCAAATCAAAGGTGAAGGGCGGTTGGGAATAATAGCGGGAAAATATAGCGCTGATGGCTCGGCCTCTGTTAGGGAATAAAATTCTGAAGACATTTTTCACGGAAGGGTGAAAACAGTGATTTATGGTAAGAATTTCATAGTTTGGTGTGTAAGAAGTGTCGTTTTACAGGGCGTTCGAGTGCCAGATCAACAGACACGGAAAAAACTAGAGTAATCGTTGCAATAATTCTTATCAGGTATTAAGAAGAAAATTATCAAGCCTTAAGAAGGATTTTCCTAGCTTATTTAATGTCAACTCAAGCCGCCACTGAGCAACCTCATTATCATCACAAAAAGGGCGAATACCTGTAGATAAATTTTCTTCTTTCCATTCTCTAAAACTATGAGTAAAGTCTACATAATCGCCTAAACCAGAAGAATAAATCCCACACTCATTCTTATACTGATCCTTATCGTATAATTCATAAAATTCTTCATCAATTGTTAATTTAGCCCAAGGAAATAAGCTGGGAATAAACTCTTCATAAGTTACCGTTGGTGAAATTAAGTAAGGCCAATTTGCTACAGACTCTTCTTTTCCATTGCTGGAGAGTCGAATTATAAAGTCACCGCGCCCTGAAGATTTATTTATCCACTCATTGACTTCAATGAATAGGCGATCACCTGCTTGCAGTGCGTTCATCCAAGGTTTTGCAATCTGCAAATTTCGTAACCGCAGCTTATAAGGTGCTCCCCAAGAAGCTCGGTCGAGTGCGGATAAGGATTTTTTATTAAAAATATTACTTCGATGAATAGTTATCTGCCAGCCCTTCTTTATACGTTTGACCGCTTCTTCTGTAATTTGTCTCCAAAGACATTCATCTGTTTTTGGGTTAAATATAATAATAATCACAGGGAGTGAGTGATTTAACCAATAGTCCAAGTGGGAATTGTCCCCACGATAAATGTAGCCATCAGCATTCGATTTACTAAAATAACTTGATCCGCACTTCACCTGAACAGCCAGCAACCTGCCAGTTGCGTTTTCATCAACAACAATTTCAATATGAGCATCAATGCCACAATCGCTGATAGGTTGCTCACGAAATAACCACTTAAAGGTTGAGTTGACACGCCGCTGAATCTCAGCGATGCCTTCTCTTTCTACAAGTTGAGACTTACTTACTTTCATGGGGACTGTTATGCGCTTGCAAGTTCTTTCATTGAAGCCACCACCGCCTCCGTAAATTCCATCGTGCTGGCTGTGCCGCCTAAATCTTTCGTCCGAATTGCCTTCTGATCAAGCGTGTAAAATAAGGCTTTCTCGATCAGCTCTGCGGCGTCGCGTTCGTTGAGGTAGCGCAGCATTAAAATTCCTGATTGCAACATCGCCGTCGGGTTCGCTATGCCCATTCCGGCGATGTCGGGCGCAGAACCGTGGACTGCCTCAAACACTGCGCCAAGCTCGCCGATATTGGCTCCGGGGACGATCCCTAAGCCTCCGACCAAACCGGCTGCCAAATCGGAAACGATGTCGCCGTACAAATTTTCAAGCAGCAGCATATCGAATTGCTGTGGTCGCATCACGAGTTGCATGCAACAGTTGTCTACGATTTTGTCATCGGCGATGATCTCAGGATTTTGTTCGGCGACGGCGCGAAAGCAATCCAGAAATAAGCCATCCGACAATTTCATGATGTTCGCTTTGTGAACGGCAGTGATTCTTTTGCGCCCTTCTTTTTTCGCGTAATCAAAGGCAAATTTCGCAATCCGCGTCGAAGCTTTTTCGGTGATGATTTTGATACTCTCGACGACGCCGGGAACGACTACGTGTTCGATCCCTGAATATAAATCTTCGGTGTTCTCGCGGATGACAACTAAGTTCAGATCGCCGAACGGAGTTTTAATTCCAGGGATCGTTCGCACCGGACGCAGGTTCGCGTAAAGATCAAGTGTTTTGCGCAACCGGACGTTGACGCTGGCAAAGCCTTTGCCCACCGGAGTCGTCAACGGGCCTTTCAGCGCAACACGATTTTCCCGGATGGAATCAAGCACCGTTTCCGGCAATGGGTCGCCGTAGCGGGTCAACGCTTCTGCGCCTGCGACAAAGCTATCCCAATGAATGTCTACGCCGGAAGCTTCGATGATGCGGACGACTGCCGCAGTAATTTCAGTGCCAATGCCGTCGCCGGGAATTAAAGTGATTTTATGTTTCATAAATGATTAGTTTCGGGTTTTGGGTTTCGAGTTTCGGGGCTTAACAGTTTCGAGTCTCTGGTTTTGGGTTGCGAGCTTTATAGGTATTTTTTGCCTGCAATTTCGCTCGTCTTTAGGTATTTAATCATGCCGCCAATTATAGCGGTTTCCAATTGAACGAATAGAGGTTATAAAAGCCGAATTCCCTGCAAACATTGGGCGGGATTCTATAAAGTCTACTCATTCGACAGAAAACCGCTATAATTTGCCGATTTCATCTGCTGTTCTAAACAGAGAATTAAAATCAGGTTGAGTTATGTACTCAAGATCAAGCGCAAGGTAAAGTTGTGTTTTGACTTCGCCGGCAGAGCCTTTTGCAATGTATAAAAACTGGACAAATTCTTTTGTGCCGTCACGTTCAAATCCTTCCGCAATATTTGAAGCAATTGATACCGAAGCTCGGCGGATTTGATCTCGTAATCCAAAGTCACGCGCAAAATTACCGATACTCGTGATTTTGTAAATAAGCGTTGTAAGTTCACGTGCCTTTTTCCAACTCTCTATATCCTCGAACCGATGAAACGTCGCCATTACAATCTCCCATTAGAGCCATACTCCCCCCGAAACGCGAAACCCAAAACGCGAAACTGTTCTCCCTCGAAACTCGAAACCCAAAATTCGAAACTAATAAGCTTCTGTTAAGTCGCCGCGTTCATCCTGCCAATGCGGAGTCCACGCCAGCGCGACTACTTTCAAGTTAATGTCTTTCTTTTTTGGCTTGCAGGAAACGGTTTCGAGTCGTTCCGTACTCGGATCGCTCTGCGCTTTCAAGGCGTCGGTTTCCGCCTGGAATTGCGCATTCAATTCTTCAATTTGCGCACTGATGGATTCGACCGTTTCTTCGGCGCGTCCAACATCGCCGGATTGTTTGGAAGCTCGCGCCATGCTGCTGATCGCGCTGGCTCCACGCCGGAGGTTGGTAGAGCTGACAACTTTGTTGCCCATAAACGCGCCGAGCAAGGATGATCCAATCGAAAGCCAGCCCTGCATTTTCGCGGATTGCGCCTCTTGTGCTTCGCGCTCCATCGTTTGTTGGGCGCGGCGTAATCGTTCGTCCAGGTGCGCAAAATCATCGGCGTATTTTTGCCGCAGATTTTCTACATCAGCGTCACGGGATTCGCGTACCAGTTGATTCAGGCGTACTCGAAAATCACGTTCGGATTCATCCGCGTTGGAATAAATTTCGTGGTATTCGCTGTAGAGCAAATCAATCGTGCGATTGCGATAAATAAAATCGAGCAGGTCTTTGCCCCACTTATCAAAGCTTTTGGCTTTGCCCGCGATTGATGGCACGTCGGCGAACTGCCCGGCATCATTCGGATCAGTTTCCAAATCGTTTGGAGCAACACTGATTTCAGCCGCTTCTGACCAGTCTACGGGAACGGGATTGTCAGTAATTGTGGCAATAAAAGCTGCCTCCTGTGAATGATCTATCGCGGTTTTGGTGTCAACAAAATGAATGTCAGTTGCGCCAACCACCATCGGCGTGTAAACCAATGTGCAGCCTTCATCCGGCGCATTCGATCTGACAGGCAAAAAATATTGCGTCACATCAGAAGCCAGCAATGGACGTGCGCCTGCGCTCGAATTTGCCGTCGCCGCTTTTTTTGTTCCCGCAGTTGGCGCAGCTTTCGCCGCAACCATCGGGACGCCCTGCAATTGCTCTCTAACAGGATCGGTAAGTTGTTTGATTTGATTGCGGGTTAGCGGCCCACGTAAATACGACATCGCCCAGCGCGTCTCAAAGACTACAGGCGCGTCGTTGTGAACGTTATTCATCAGGAAAATTCGATTGCCTAAGCCGGAAAGAATTTCTTCCATTGCACCACGATCAAACTTCATGCCGGCGCTGGCTGATGCGCCTTCGAGGCCTTCCAGCACTCGCGCTTTGTCGCGTTCAGTTTGCAATCGTCCGATAAACCACGTTCCTGTATTGCCTAATCCTTTGTAATCCAAATCCACCGGATTTTGCGTGGCGAGCATAATTCCCAACCCAAAAGCGCGCGCTTGTTTGAGCAATGTCAGCAGCGGTTGTTTTGAAGGAGGATTTGCGACGGGCGGGAAGTAGCCAAAGATTTCATCCATGTACAGCATCGCACGCAAACTCGTAGTTCCCGATTGTTGCCGCATCCATCCCAGGACTTGGTTGAGCAGCAATGACACCATAAACATTCGTTCGGCGTCGTTCAGGTGAGCGATGGAGATGATCGAAATTTTCGGTTTGCCACTTGCCGTATAAAGCAAATTATTGATGTCGAGCGGTTCGCCTTCCATCCACGAACTGAAGCCCGGCGAAGCCAGTAAATTGTTGATGGACATCGCCAGCTCAAAGCGTTCTTTGCCGGGATAAAAAGATTCAATATCCATCACGCCAATTTTGGTAAATGGCGGCTGCTGGATTTGCTGAATCAGTGCCGCGAGGTCGAGGTCTTTGCCGTTTTGCCAGCAGGTATTAATGATCGTCGAAAGCAGAATATGTTCGCGGCTGCGAATCGGATCAGCTTCGATACCGAGCAAACCGAGCAAGCTTGTCACCGTAGTGCTGATGCGTTCGCGCAGCAATTCGCCGTCTTCCATAATTTCCGGCGGCGGCACAGTGAACGATTTCATAATCGAAAGCTGAATACCCGCGCTGCTGCCCGGTGTGTAAATTGCAAATTCAGCAGTCTCTCTTAGTTTGCGAATTCGTTCGCCATCCTGTCCCCATTTTGCCAGACCATTTTTCCAGAGCGTTGCTTGTTGCTCAGCAAATTCTGAAGCGCTCACACCTTTGCGACGCGCATCGTCTTCGTTAATCCATGGTTCAAAATCGCCGGGAGCCAGATCAGGAAACGTCAGCAGTAAATTTGCCAGATCGCCTTTCGGATCAATTGCAATCACAGGAACAGAATCCATCGCCGCTTCTTCCAGCACGTTGAGGCAGAGGCCTGTTTTACCGCTGCCGGTCATGCCGACACAAACGGCGTGGGTGACCATGTCCTTTGAATCATAAAGAATCAGATCGTCTGAAGAAGCCTGTTTTTTAAGATCGTATTTTTTCCCGAGATAAAATTGTCCAAGTATTTCAAAATCCTGCATCGTTAATTCCTCCCAAAATAATCGTTGTCACGAGCGGCCCTCATTCTACTGAATCACGGTGTAAAGTCGAGGTAGCAAAATTAATGTGTCATCGAATACACAATCGCGTTCATCCCCAACCGATACGCGGCCAAACCAAATTTCAGTGCATAACGAGGTTCATCAATCCATTCCCACGCATCGCCGTTATCAGTGTTACGCGCAATTAAAACTACTATTCGACCATCAGCATCAATGATCCCTTCGTAATGAGGAATGATGCCGCCTTTTTCATCCGTGCGTCCACGATACACCCAGTTATCTACATTCGGCACTTGCACCACTTCGTTGATATCGAAATAGCAATGAAAGAGCGGATGATCCAGCGGCAGTTCTTTGATCGTATATTCGGGGAAAATCTTGTGCATTTGATTTTGCACATTTTGCCATTCATATTCGCCCCAGAAATCATCCAGCATCAGAAAGCCGCCACGCTGTAAATATTCGCGCAACGCGGCAGCATCACTTTCGGACAATTCCATATATCCCGGTTCGACCGCATAAATAAAGGGATAATCATAAATGTGTGGATCGTGCATCGAAATCGCAATGGGCTGTGCGGAAATTCCCAGCAAACTTTTCCCCCAGCCACGCAGTCCCTGCAAAAATTGATGATCGGCTTTGGGATAATCTGTCGTCCACATTTGACGCCAGCCAGACGAACTATAAATCAGCCGCGCAAACGTATATTCGCGGACCTGGTTAGAAGTTTCTTCGGGCAGGAAATCAGGTAACCGCGAAAGTCTCTGGCTTTGCGTTGGGAGCGCAATTAACAACAGAATTAATAATAGTATTGCACGAGAGGGCTTCATTTTTGCCTCGTTGCTTCAATCATAAAGCAGGTGAAGATGTGAGCCGGGATAATAATGCGCAAGAATTTTTTCGTACTTGTAATTGCGCTCTGCCATCAATGCTGCACCGATTTGACAGAGTCCAACACCGTGTCCCCAGCCGGCTCCAACCAAAGTAAAACTTGCCGGAATAGCTGCCTCATCAGCTTCGATAATAAAAGCGGAACTGTACAAATGCGAGGGCGAGAGGGCGCGGCGAATTTCTAATTCTTTGCCGATAGTTAAGGTCGTGTTTTCACCCGTTATTTTGAGCTTCACTAACCGTCCTGACGCGGCGCGTTCAACTGGTTCAAGTTTGAGGATTGTCCCAAAATCTACGCCTAGTTTTTTTAGCAGCAAAGCCTGAATTTCCGCTTGCGTGAGCGTCACGCGCCAGCGGAAAAAATCCGTCGTTTCCTGATCGAAGCCCGGTAAAATTCTGGCGAGAATTTCCTTGTCCCGGGTATTACAAAACGCGGACGGATTGCCGCGAATCCATTGCTCAGCGTTGGCTTCATCCGTGAGCGGCAACGTATATTCCGCCGGAAATTTCTCTCCGTCGTACAGCACCATCAAATAATCAAATTTCGTCTTGTCCCACGCCGCCGTGTAATCCTCCACCATCCCGCCACAGCATTTGGAAAAACGCGCATCACAAATTGTCTCGGCAAATGTCAGCACATTCCCACGCGTAGATTTAATCGTCTCGAACACACGTGGCGCTGTCGCTTTCGTGATGCCCTGATAACGCTGGCAATGATCGTCCGCACACACATCAAATTCGGTGTGCGCTTCTTTGGCGTACCAGCGAATCAATTCCTGCTCGCCGTTTTCGTTCGTAAAAATCGCGCCGTTACTCAAATCAGTTTGGCGCTCGATAATCCACGGCTTGATTTGCGCAAGCAACCAACTCCGCGAAATTATTGAATGTGCCTTGAGCAATTCCAGGTTTGCAGTCGCAGACATTTCCGAAGAAATTACGCTGGTGATGTATTGTTCGAGCGGAACCAAATTGATGACCAGCAAATTTCCCTGCGCGTCAATTTTGAGTTTTAGTGCGCCCTGAAATGTTTGCGCCTCTTTGCGTTCCCAATGAAAGCCGATGCCAATGACAACCTCGTGAATCGTGAATGAAGCGTTTTCAGATTGCGGCGTGAGCGTGACTTCAGAGGTGAAAAACGATCCGTTATCAAATTGAATCAAATTGTTTGTAATCGTTGTTTGATAGCTGCTCGCCGGAATTGTGCTTTGATTATGTGTGACAAAATCACCATTCAGCGTGAAGCGCACTGCGCCCGCAGGCACAGTCATGACACCAACCGCAAGTTCAGGTTCGTGATTAATTTTGATCAAGATGGTAGCTCCAAAATTTCAATGTCATGCAACCGTCCGACATCAATCGTAATCGGGTCATTGTCATTAAGCGGTTCGTAAATACTGGCGAATTTTGCATTCCAGACAAGCTCTTCGTGCTTGTACGAAGACTGTGTATGCACGACCTGTGAAGCTGTTTCATCCATCCCTGTCAGCAACACAAAAAATTCTGCATCAGACTGTTGCAATTGCTCCGACGTGTAGCCATAAAGCGGGCTTTGTTCATCAATCGGATGGACAATCGTCCACGCCAGCGGGAAAAATTCGACGCGGTGACGTTCTAATTTCAGTTCGTGAAAGCGGCGATTCGTCGGCCCATTGCCTGGGACATACAACGAGACATTTACTTTTACCTCCAGCCCGTACAACTGATTTTTCCGCCCGTTCGTGATGCGAAACATAAATCCCGTAATGTTTTTGTATGGCGCGATCACCGCTTTTTCGCTGAATACAATTTTTGCTGTAGGCCGTGAAAAGCGCGCGAAAATCAAGCCGGTAATTAAGGCCGTAGCGAGTAAGCCGGCTAAAGATTCGGCGACGACAATTAAATTCGCGGCCATTCCGACCGGGCTGATATTGCCGTAACCAATCGTAGCGAACGTATGGACGCTGAAGAAAAATGCCTGCCAGAATGCCCCATACTGATGTTCGACCATCGTGCCTGACAACGCGCCTGCCCCACAGGCCAAATACGCCAGGGCAAACACAGCGTTGATGAAGACAAAGCAAAATGTCATCAATCCTAAAAATTTGCCCCACGAAACCGTCAGCAAAAAATGATACGGGCTGAGCGAAGACCAAAAGGCCAGCCCTGTACGCCGGACATTAAAGCTGCCATCTCGATTGACCAGTCGCTGGCGGCTCTCTTTGGCGACAACTGAGCCGAAGCCCAAATCTTTGGGTTCGTCTTTTTCGACGGCGACAATATTTTCTGAGGCGGTGAATTCTGCGCTCATAATCACGGATGTAACCTAACCAGGCCTGGTTGCGCTACTGACAATTTTCTTAATCAAAAATCACGGTCTTTTTGTTATATAGCAAAATGCGATGTTCGATGTGCCAGCGCACGGCGCGTGACAGGACGACTTTTTCAAGGTCGCGCCCTTTTTGAATCAAATCGTTAAGCTGGTCACGGTGCGAGACACGACTAACATCTTGCTCGATAATCGGGCCTTCGTCCAGTTCCGAGGTCACATAATGGCTGGTCGCACCAATCAGTTTGACGCCGCGTTCGTAGGCTCGATGATAAGGCTTCGCGCCCATAAACGCAGGCAGAAACGAATGATGGACGTTGATAATTCGTTGCGGATATTGCGCGACAAATTCCGGCGAAAGAATTTGCATATAACGTGCGAGGACAATTAAGTCTACGGCGCTGTCACGCATTAATTTGAGTTGTTCAGCCTCGGCTGCAATTTTGTTTTCCTTGGTGACAGGCAGGTAATGAAAGGGAACCTGATAAAATTCTGCGATGCGTTCAGCGGTTTTGTGATTGCTGATGATGAGCGGAATGTCGCACGCGAGTTCACCGCTTTGTTGCCGATAAAGCAAATCCACCAGGCAATGATCGTATTGCGAAACGAAAATTCCAACCTTTGGTCGTAGCGAAGCCAATTCCAATCGCCAGCGCATTTGAAACTGATCGGCGATGCGCGAGAACTGGCGACGAAACTCTTCGATGGTGATGTCGAAGCCGTCCCAATCCCATTCGACGCGCATCAGAAACAAGCCCTGCTCGTTATCCTGATGCTGATCGGCATGCAAAATATTCGCGTTGTGGCGATAAAGAAATTCGGCGACGGCGGCGACCAGACCTTTTTGGTCAGGACAATCAATCAACAAAATAGCGGTATTTTTCATGCCAGGTTAAGTATGAGGCAAAGTCAGTTGTGCTTTCCGATAAACACCATGCAGGCGCTAAACAAGTTCCTTTTCTTTGTGTTCAAATCAACTCGTGAAACGTTCAGCTATTGCTAGGTGATGGAGCGAAACCTGCTCCGCTCATAACTACCCGGATTATTGCCTGTATTAACTGGTTTTCTGATAACACTTCATCCCTTCAAGAATAAATTTTTCGCGCGCTGAAACAGGTTGCCAGCCAAGGTCCCGTTTCACTGCCTGGTTATCAAAAGAACCATAAAGCCCGGTACAATTCATGGCATGAAAATCAGGCAATGGCTCAACGCGTCCGATACTCATTTTCAACAGCCATCTTGGGATACTTGAAAGCTTCATCTTCCAACCAGGGATAGAGACAAAAGTTATTGGTCGCTTTAGAATTGTTGCTAACTCCGTCACATATTCACGCGCGCTTAATCGCACATCGCCCACCAGATTATAAGATTTCCCATCAATATCAGGTTTGGTTAAGGCCCGATAGTAAGCTTCAGCAGTATCTTTAACCAGCACAAACGGAAGCGGGTGAGACCCCGCCCCAAAACAGGTGGCATGTTGTTTATTGTAAAATTTTGCGACCCCGCTATGATACGGATTGCCATCTTCTCCAATCACCAGCCCGGGACGAAAAATGCACACCCGCAACCCTTGCTTGCGGTGCATTTCCAGCAACAGGTTTTCGCAAATAGATTTGAATTTAGAATAAATGTCGCCTGTTTCAAACTTAGGATCAG
>JAYSTY010000552.1:0-4696 GCA_043719385.1 Blastocatellia bacterium
CTTGCTGATAAACTAGCTTGCTGAGATTGGCGGTCGAGCTGCTCATTACGATGCCGACTAATAAACTCCCTTAAATCATGTGAGAGCTTGGTATCGTTATCAACCAGATGAAGAAAATCGCTGCTCGACAGACGATACATGTCACAGGGTGTGACGGTAATTGCTGACATTGGTGCAGGGTCGCTTGCCGAAGCTGAAATGGCTCCCAAGAGACTCCCCGACATTCGTAAATCAAGAATGATTTCCTTTCCATTACTTTCCCCACGAGTCATTTTCACAATCCCTTTTTCCAACAAATAAACATCACGAATTGGATCGCCTTGTTGAAAAAGAGGAAGGTTCGCGGGGAACGATTGCCGATAGGAATGCTGACGTATAGTGTCCAAGAAATTAGAATCAGTTGTCATAAAAGTCTCTGCCTTTTTAGACGCTGATGAAGGCGGTTCCAATGGGCTACCACTGGTGACGCGGCTTCATCACAATAACGGTTAACGCAACGAATTGACTGTAAACAGAATGGCATACGCACTATACGTGCCAATTTGTCAGCGTGTCAAGCTCTGTAAATTCTTAACGATGGCGGCTAAGTTGTTTTTTTTTTACAATTTACGAAAAAAGCAGAGCGGCAGATGAGGTTAATATGAAGCCTGAAGTTAAGATAAAAAAATCACTGATTGCCTTATTTGTAACCTATCTTTTGAGGCAAATAAACGGCGAGCGCAGACATCGTATTACTTACGACGGTCATACGCCTTCTGAATGAATTCCGGCACATTCGGCTCTTCCTTAAATTGCTTAATCGTTGGCTGATGTTTCTGCGTCATTGCCCAGCGTTGAATCTACGAAGTGCCGTTGCGTCCGGTGAAGGAATCGGTCAACTGCTACGCTTTATCGCGCAGTGCTTCTTCTAACGAAATAAATTGATAGCCGCGCTTTTTCATCATCTGAAGCATCGCTTCAAAATGATTCGCGTTGATCGTGTTCGCGTGTACCAGCAGGATTTGTTTCAGTTCGTAGCCAAGCAAACTCTTCGATTGTTTTTCATAAAAATCCAGCACGGAATTCATGTACGGGATATAGGCATCATCGCGCGATCATTCTTTTTCAGGGCATCGGCATACACGGAAGCAAAAATATAATCGCCATTATCTACGGTCACAGGAGCTACGGTGTAGTGATTGTCGGCGATGATTTTATCGAAGGCGGATTTCTTTTCAGGAGTCGCTCCGGTGTTCAGATAAGGGTGACGAAAATAGCGTTCCTGTTTTCCTTTGGCTGCCAATAATTTTTTGGTAACGACTTCGCCGCTGACGACGCCGATGAAGCGTTGTTTCCAGCGATGACCGATGACCCATTTGACATCCTTGAGTTCAAACGGACGATTCGGGTCAGGCTTGCTGAAATCCGCCTGCACATTTTTATTCGGGCCATCGGCAATGACTGCGCGAATCATTTTGTTGTGTCCCGAATTTTTCCAGCTTTCAGAATGACTTTTATGACACAAGGATAATCAACGTGCATTTTGTTAAGGTAGATTTTTTCATCGTAGTACTCACCTGAAGCTTACCTTACGTGACGGCACATGCAAATCCTGAGGTGATGATTTTATGGCTTGCGCACATCGCAGGCTTTCTGATCTGATACTTTGTGGTAAGCTCCTTTTGATGAATTCAAAACAACCTGACGATAAATTTCCCGCTCCTGTTTACGCCTCTACGGTTCTCATACACAATTTTACTGATGGTCAAAAATATTTTTTTGCGCCTCTGATGCACATTCATTATGCGCATTGTTTGATGCTGGAAAAGCAGGCCATCATCACGCGCAAAGAGGCAACGACAATTTTACGCGGACTCGACAAACTTGATTTGCAAAAAATCAGTGCGGCGAAATATGACGGCTCGGTCGAAGATCTATATTTTTATGTTGAGCGTGAACTCGGTTCATTAATCGGCGAAGACATTGCTGGCAAGCTGCACATCGCACGCAGTCGTAACGACATTGACGTAACGCTTTATCGGATGACCCTCCGCGAAGAAATTTTGCAGACGGTTGATGATCTGGCAAATTTACGCGCGACCCTGATTTCATTGGCCAGAAAGCATCTCAGGACGGTGATGCCTGCGCATACGCATACACAACCTGCACAACCGACGACGCTGGCGCATTATCTTTCTGCCGCGATTGAATTTCTCTCGCGTGACATTGGACGTTTCAAAAATGCGTTTGCGACGGTCAATCATAATCCGTTGGGAGCATGTGCGATTACGACGACGGGCTTTCCGATTGATCGCAAAAAGACGACGGAATTATTGGGCTTTGAAGGGCTCCAGGAAAATTCTTATGGCGCAATTGGCGGCATTGATTATTTGCTGGAGACAATCAGCGCTCTGGCGACTTCGATGATTTCGGTTGGCAAATTTGTGCAGGATTTGCTGCTGTGGGCGATGCAGGAATTTTCGTTTATTCGCCTGAGCAATGCGTATGTGCAAACGTCTTCGATCATGCCGCAAAAACGTAACCCGGTCGCGCTCGAACATGCTCGCATCATCACCAGCAAAGCCTATAGTCAGGCCATCGCCGTGATGACCAGTGTCCACAACACGCCGTTTGGCGACATCGTAGACGTCGAGGATGATTTGCAGCCCCTCGTCTTTAATACGTTCGTTGACGCACGTCGGGCTTTGAAATTATTAGCGGGTGCGGTCAGTTCAATCACAGTTGATGAAGCAGGATTGAAGCGCAAAGCTGCCGGAAGCTTTCTGACAATGACTGAACTGGCGGATACGCTCGTGCGGGAAGAAAAATTGAGTTTTAAAATGGCGCATCGTCTGGTGGCAAATACCGTGAAAAAATTGCCGGGGATTGAGGCTGAGCAGGCTGAAATTATTGCTGCTTTGTTCGTCGCTGCAACCGAGGCGGGAATTAAATTGAGTACGCCACGCCAGAAATTGACCGCTGCGCTTGATCCGCTCAATTTCGTCGAAGTGCGAACAATCATTGGCGGCCCCGCGCCCAAAACGGTCGAGAAGTTTTTGCAGGCACAGGAAAAAATCGCCGCCAATGATCGTCAATGGCAAACCGCTAAGGAAGCTTTGTTGTTGAGCTTCCCGAAAAAAATCACACTCGAAAAACGGGCAATTTAGGGAGTCGCTTTGAGCGCCGTTGTGTTGTCCGGTTCGAGGGCGGGAAGTGTGAGTTCACGCTCAACCCTGATGCGCAAAATTGTGCCGGGAAAAAGCTTGATGTCATTACCTTTGGTCAAAAACACACCAGCAATTACACCCACGCCGACGCCTCCGGTAAATATTCCAAATTTTCGCCCATGAATAGCTCCCAGCGCACCGCCGATTGCGCCAATCTGCACTCCTTTGCCAGCATTTTTGAGCGTCCGTTCGCCTGAATGGCCACCGCCAACTTTGCCTTCATTATCCCCGGCTTTGAATTTTCGATCATTGGCGACATCATCAATAGCGGTAATCATCACCGCAATTTTCTCAACTCCGTAAGGCCTCCGCATCCGCTCAAAAACAATCGTTATTTTTGCTTCTCTCTGGGGAATTTTAGCGGGCTGAACCTGGGTTACTCTGCCGCTAAATTCTGTCCCGCGCACAATTGCAATGCGGTCTTCATTGTCACGCACAGTCTCATCCAGTAGCGCGATGACTTGATCTCCGACTTCGCTGATCCTTGAACTGACAGGGGTTTGGAGTGAGAGCTTGAACGCCGTCCCTGCCGCTACCAGCAGGTTACCTGAACGTGAATTTTTGTTTTCTATCGGCGGCGAGGAATTCGCTGGTGATACGGTTTGGGCGATTCCGTTTATTGTCAAAAGCAGCAAGCACAAAAAGTAGAAAGTTTGTTTCATTTTTCCCTCCTGAAAATTGATTGAAATATTTGAGCTTCTCTCGCACTCACTATATTCAAGTTCAGATTGTCATTAGGGAGGAGGTGTCACACTTTTTGAAGTGTGACACCATGCTCTCTACGGCTCGCGGTAATGTACCCGGAGCCGGGGCGACGGGGTTGCTTCTCTGAAACCGTGAAACATTTGTCCTCTCTTCTTGAAGAAATAAACAAAGTCTTCGGCTAAGTTCTTTCCTTCGCTCGTTGTGCATAACTATTATGAAGACATATATTTTAGAACGTACGCAAATTATTGAACGATCATTAGATTCGACATTTGAATTTTTCAGTGACGCCTGTAATTTGGAAAAACTCACCCCGCAATTTCTGCAATTCAAGATTTTGACTCCCAAACCGATCACGATGAAATCCGGGATGCTGATTGATTACAGCCTCTCGCTGTTTGGGCTGCCATTTAAGTGGCAAACCCTGATTGAAATCTGGGAGCCGGGAGTCAGGTTCGTTGACAGCCAGGTGAAAGGCCCATATCAGCTTTGGCATCATACCCACACCTTTGAAGCGCTGGGAGCAGATCGCACTTTGATGAAGGATCGTGTGCAGTATCAGTTGCCGCTGGGTTTGTTGGGAGACTTTGCGCATCTCATGTTTGTAAAAACTACTTTGCATAAAATCTTTGCGTATCGAGCCGAGGTGACGGCACGTTTGCTGGCTCCACAACCACAATCAGTATCAGTTTTGAGCAGGCAAAAATCCGGCACATCGCTAATCCGGGAAGCCGGCGAATAAAAGGAAAAATTTTGACTAGCATTGATTCCATCCTTTTAAATCC
>JAYSTY010000553.1:0-4690 GCA_043719385.1 Blastocatellia bacterium
CCGCTTTCCCCTTTGCCAGCCAGCTTTCTCACTGCGGGTCAGAGTGGTTCATTGCAGGTACAATTTATTAATCAGGGAAAAGCCAAAGACCTGCAAAATCGTATCTTAGGATTAGCTCCGACGGTACATTTTCTGGCCCCTGCGACAATGAGTCTGCAAGCTGATCGGTTGCGCTTACTTTCTGATAGTATGGAAATTCAAAAAGCCAGCAGTTCGATGGGGTTATTGCTTCTTTCTCCATTACTTTTAGGTGCGCTCTTTGGGTTAAGTAAATTGAGAAAGTAAAGAGTAATCGCAGCTATCAGCTTCTCAATACCGTAAGTGCAGCCTGCTTATTTGTCTTCAAATTCCTCGCGCAAATAACGTCCTCCCAGCCCTGCTCCCTACTACCATTGCCAGTTTTGCCTCCCACAAACCGGGTGATGAAAAAAACAGGACTGGGGAATTATAAACTCAGTTTCTTCTCGCTCCAATGAACAGACGTGCAAAAGCAGATTGGACAGACCAATTAGAGTTGCATTACAACGCTGAATCGCAGAAACTATGCTTTCTGATCCCTGTTCAAGGACGATTTTCTGATGAGATTCAAGGATAAAATTGCTGTCGTCACAGGTGGTGGCGGAGAAATTGGACGAGCTACAGCGTTGCGCCTGGCGCGTGAAGGTGCGTCAGTTGCTGTCGTTGATATCAAGCTCAAAGAGGCGGAATTAGTTACGTCAGAAATCATTGGCAATGGCGGCGAGGCCGAAGCTTATCAGTGCGATGTCGGCCAGCGTCCACAGGTCGAAGCCCTCGCCAATAAAGTACAACTCAGGTTCGGACACATTGATGTGCTGTGCAATATTGCGGGGATTGCGCCGTATGCGCCACTGCTGGAAACGACGGATGAAAATTGGGATGCGACGATTAATGTGAACCTGAAAGGCGTTCATCTTTGCACGCAAGTCGTAGCGCGATTGATGATCAAACACAAGATCAAAGGCAGCATCGTCAATATGGCCTCGACGAATGGTATCGTCGGCGAAATTGGACTGGTCGCTTACAATGCCTCGAAATTCGGAGTCGTAGGCATGACGATGACGGCGGCGCTGGAACTGGCTCCTCACGGAATTCGCGTGAACGCTGCTGCGCCTGGATTAATTCAGACAAAACTTTCGATGGCGGTGCTTGATGCCGATCCGGTCATGAAAGAAAATTATTTAAAAGAAAAAATCCCGATGGCGCGATTTGGAACGCCAGATGAAGTCGCGGCAGTCGTGGCGTTTCTCGCTTCGGATGACGCTTCGTTTGTGACCGGACACGCGCTCGTCGTGGATGGCGGGCAGTTGACGTTTTAGGTACGGTAGGCGTCCCCGCCTGCCGCACGCTTCAAATACTTTCGACAGGCGAGACGCCTGGCGTACCTTTTTATGAAAATTCAAAATCTCAAAACCTTTAGCAAAGCCGTTATCATTCTTGCTCTCATCACAGTGATTGTACTTGCAGCGCGTCAGCCTACTGACGATCTGTTTGCCAAAAAAATCCAGCCAATTTTTGAAGCGAATTGTGTAATGTGCCACGGCGCAAAAGTGCAACGCTCCGGCCTGGATTTGCGCACTGAACAAGCTGTGCTGAAAGGCGGCTCACGGGGCGCTAGTATTGTTCCTGGCAAAGCGAATGAAAGCTTGTTGATAAAATTGATCACGCATAAAGAAGAGCCGGCGATGCCAATGGGCGGAAAACTTTCCGACGTGGAAATTGCAACCGTGGCGGAGTGGATCAATGGCATGAAGCCGATGGCAGCGGTGGCGGTTACAGAAGGCGCTCCCGTTCGTAAACCTGGTTATTCGATCACCGCGAAAGATCGTGCATGGTGGTCATTCGTGAAGCCAGTTCGTCCGACTCTTCCGACTGTAAAAAATCAAAAATGGGTACGCAACGAAATTGATGCGTTTGTGCTTAACAAGCTCGAAGCGAATGGCTTTAATCCTTCGCCTGCCGCTGATCCGCGCACTTTGCTCAGACGTGTATATTTCGATTTGATCGGGCTTCCTCCCACGCCGGAAGAGATGGATGCGTTTCTCAAAAATCCTTCTAAACTGGCTTACGAAAAAGTGATTGATAAATTGCTCGCCTCGCAGCATTACGGCGAACGCTGGGGCCGGCATTGGCTGGATTTAGCGCGGTATGCTGACAGTGGTGGTTACGAATTTGATTATGATCGTCCGCACGCGTGGCGCTATCGGGATTGGGTCATCAAATCCTTTAATGAAGACAAGCCGTACAATAAATTTATTATCGAGCAATTGGCGGGAGATGCGCTTCATCCCAATACCGCCGAGTCGTTAGTCCCGACAGGTTTTTGTCGCAGTGGCCCGACCGTAGATAACGTCGAAAATGAAGAATCGCGCAGCGATGAAATGGACGATATGGTGTCGGCGACTTCGACTGTTTTTATGGGCTTAACCGTAGGCTGTGCGCGTTGCCACGATCATAAATACGATCCAATTCCGACCAAAGATTATTATCGAATGGTTGCGGTTTTCAACTCCTCCAAAAACACGGAAAAGCCTTTGGCAACTGAAACCGAAATCGCTGCGCACAAAGCTGCGAACAAAGTCATTGACGAAGAAGTGAAGCCGTACAAAGCAAAATTATCAGCATATGAAAAACCAATTCGTGAACAATTGATGAATGAAAAAATTGATTTTCATGTGGCGCTTGCTGAAAAGACGAGTGGCTTTGGCGAATTAACGAAAGAACAATTTCGCACTGAGACAGAAAAACGGCTGCGCAAAGATGTGAATATTCAGTCCGAAGACATTGAAGAAAAATTGAACCCTGCGCAAATTCTGGAACGTAAGGCGATGATCAAAGACATTGACAACGTCAATAAAAAACGCCCTGCACCATACGCCTCGGCAATGGGATTGACCGATAAAAAAGACCCCGATAAAACTTTCCTTTACCTGCGCGGAAACTGGCGCACGAAAGGCGAAGAAGTGCATCCCGGAGTGCCCACCGTGCTCAGTGATGGCAAAGATTTACAACCCGTCAGCCCCCGTCAGCAACTGGCGGAAATGATAGCGAGTCCTGAAAATCCATTGACTGCGCGTGTCGCCGTGAATCGTATCTGGAAATATCATTTTGGTTCCGGCATCGTGAAAACCATGAGTGATTTTGGTGCGACGGGAGACCATCCTTCGCATCCAGAATTATTGGATTGGCTGGCAACGGAATTTATCAATCGTGGCTGGAGCTGGAAGCAGATGCACAAATTAATTTTGACTTCCAATACTTACAAACAATCCAGTCAGGGCAATGAAACGGCGCTCACGAAAGATTCTGAAAATCGTTTATTGTGGCGCATGAATCCGCACCGCCTCGAAGCTGAAATTATTCGGGATTCAATTTTGTCGGTGAGTAATAAATTAAATCCAAAAATGTTCGGCCCCGGAATTTATCCACACATTGATGCAGACATAATAAACACAGGCTCGCGTCCGCGCTGGCCGCTTGATGCGAAAGACGATAACAACACGAATCGTCGCAGCATTTACATCTTCGTCAAGCGTTCCGTCCCGCTGCCATTGATCGAAGTCTTTGATTGTCCGGTGACAGTAGTCTCGGCGCCGAACCGTTCGACTTCAACAGTTTCTCCCCAAGCTCTTGCTCTGATGAACAATGAATTTGTTTTAGAGCAGTCGAAATTTTTAGCTGAACGTGTCACGGCAGAAGCCGGAGCGGATACCGCCAAACAAATAAATCGTACCTTTCAAATTGTGCTGAACCGCAAACCGAGTCCGAAAGAATTGGAGTGGGCGATGAGTTTTATCAAGTCACAAACCGAAGGCTACGAAAAAAATAAAGCTGAAAATTCTGCGACTTCAGCGCTCCGTGATTTCTGCCATGCGGTAATTAATTTGAATGAATTTTTGTATGTAGATTAAAGGTATGATAGGCGTCCCGCCTGTCTAAAACTCTGGTTACTAGCGGCAGGTGATAAGCCTCCCTACACCCCAAATTCAAGGAAGAAAACAATGAACACCCTCAACTTCAAATCTCTCACCCGAAGCGTGTTGGCAATGACTTTGTTGCTGATCTGCATTGTCGGCGCCCAAGCGCAAAGCAGCTCAGGCGGCGGAACGATTCAAGGTACAGTCAAAGATCAATCAGGCGCTGTTTTGCCAGGCGCGAAAGTAAAAATTACAAATACCGCAACTGGTCTGGTTCAGAATACAGTTACGAACGATTCTGGTTTTTACACGACACCCTCGCTCACCATTGGCAGGTATAAAATTCACGTCGAAGCAACTGGAATGAAAACCTGGCAAGGCGAAGTGCAGGTTGAAACTGGTCGCCAATCCGAAGTCGAATCCGTGATGGTGATTGGACAGGTAGGCGAAGTAGTTCAAATTGAAGGTAACGTTGCGCCATTAGTAACGACAACTGATCCGACTGAAGGCGCGACGCTCGACAGTAAGCGCATCAAGGAATTGCCAATTAACGGACGAAATATCAACACGCTATTGGAAGATGTCACGCCTGGAGTCGAGGCCATTAATGACGTGAACGGCGGTGTTCGTATCAGCGGGCTGATGGTCTATTCAACGAATTATACGCAGGATGGCGCGACGACGAACAACCGCGAATTTGGAGGTTCAGGAATTGTTTCCGGCTTGGAATCAATTGGTGAAGTGAAAGTTGAAAC
>JAYSTY010000554.1:0-11185 GCA_043719385.1 Blastocatellia bacterium
ATTCTTTGACGGCTTGAAAATTCTCGAATTCGGTGGCGAGTTCCTGGATATGTTCGGGAATGAAATCTGTGCCATAAGCAACCGGATTGTTATAGAGCATGCAGGAAAGTTTTGTAGCTTGAAAACAGGCTGCGACGTGGGCTTTCATCTCGCGCCAATCGCCTTTGTGCACATACGGCGGCAATACCATTAATCCCTGGCAGCCTTTATGCGCCGCAGTTTTTGCCTGCTCAACAGCTTCGGCAGTGCTGAGCGCGGAAATCGCTGCGACCACAGGAACACGCTCTCCAACGGCGGCGACCACTGTCGCCCACAGTGCGGCTCGCTCTTCAAATGTCAGCGTGTTGCCTTCGCCTAAACTTCCCGGCGTAACAATACCCGTGCAGCCGTTGTCTACAAGCCAGGTAACATGTTGGGCAACAAAGTCGTGATCAATACTTAAATCTGGGTTGAAACTGGTAGTGATTGCGGGCATTACGCCCTGCCATTTCATCGTCATGCTTTTATCCTCAATGCTTAGTAATGATGTAAATTGGGAGTGCATTGTCGCGCGCGTTAATGATAATTTGCAAGTCGCGATCAATGCAAATGCATAGCAAATACCGCCGCTACGAGTGAGATCATATCTGGTGATCGCGTCAACCTTTTTCCGTACGTTGATCGGGGCACTTTTTTCAGTATGTTTCTTGTCAGGCGAGACTTGATCAAGTAAACTTCTGCCATTGTTTCCGTCATAATAACAATCGTGAAAATATAGGAAAATCCAATATGCTGGCCGTCAAAACCTGGCTCTTTGTTGCGCTTGTCGCAGTGACAATTTTTTACCTGGTGACTTGGTTTCTTGCAATTCGTAGTCGCAAAGGCACTGAAGCAATTGCGCCAACGCCCCTTCAGATAGGGATAGGATTCATTGCAAACTTTTTCGACACACTAGGGATTGGCTCGTTTGCGACGACCACCTCAATGTACAAATTCTGGAATCAGGTGCGCGACGAAGCGCTCCCCGGCACGCTCAACGTCGGACACACTTTGCCAACGATCACACAAGCTTTCATTTACATTGCTATCGTCGAAGTAGACATACTGACCCTGATTTTATTAATCGCGGCGTCGGTTTTAGGTATGTGGCTGGGCGCAGGTGTAGTTGCCAAATTACCGCGACGCGCGGTGCAAATTGGAATGGGTATTGCGTTGCTGGTCGCAGTAGGTTTTACGTTGATGGCAATTTTTAATAAACAGGCAGGTGGCGGCGAAGCGCTTGCTTTGACAGGCGGAATGTTAGGGTTAGGCATCATCGGAAACTTTATGTTGGGATCATTGATGTCGCTCGGCATCGGATTATATGGCCCGTGCCTGATTATGATTAGTCTGTTAGGAATGAACCCGAAAGCCGCCTTTCCAATCATGATGGGATCGTGCGCGTTCCTGATGCCAACGGGCAGCACGCGCTTTATTCGCAAGGAAAGTTATAACCTGCGCGCGGCATTAGGTCTGGCATTGGGAGGCATTCCTGCAGTCTTGATCGCAGCGTTGATCGTTAAATCACTAGACCTCTATTACGTTCGCTGGCTGGTCGTGATCGTCGTAGTTTATACAGCAGTGATACTGCTTCGTTCATCTTTATCGGAACGCGACAGTGCAGTAAGAGATTAATTGTAAGGGAAAGTTTAAATGCGAATTACCGGAATCAATGTTTACCGAGTCGAGTTACCACTGCATGAAGGCAGTTACAAATGGTCAGGCGGCAGAAGTGTGGATGTTTTCGATTCGACAGTTGTGGAAGTAAAAACCGATGACGGGATCACAGGCTGGGGCGAGGTTTGCCCGCTCGGCCCTGCATATTTGCCCGCCTACGCCGCTGGAGCCCGCACAGGAATCGCTGAACTCGCGCCACACCTCATCGGGATTGATCCGACCGAACTCAATTTAGTGAATACGTGTATGGATCAATCGTTGCGCGGTCATCCTTACGTCAAGTCAGCGCTCGATATGGCGTGCTGGGATATTCTGGGCAAAGCCTGTGAACAACCCATAGCGACTTTGCTGGGCGGACGTTATGGCGCAGACTTCGCGCTCTATCGTGCGATTTCGCAAGACACGCCAGAGCGAATGGCTGCGAGCGTTGGCAAATACCGTGCCGAAGGCTATACGAAATTCCAACTAAAATCCGGCAGTGATGTCGAAACAGATATTGCGCGCATCCACGCCGTCGCGGCGGAATTGCAACCGGGCGATGTATTGGTAGCCGATGCGAACTGCGGCTGGACACAACATCAGGCAATGTGTGTTGCCGCTGGTGTCAAGGATGTGAATGTTTATATCGAGCAACCTTGTTTGAGTTACGAAGAATGTTTAGTCGTGCGCCGCCACACGAATCGCCCTTTTGTGCTGGACGAAGTGATTGATGATTTGAAGACAGTCGTGCGGGGTTACAGCGATCAGGCGATGGATGTCATCAACTTGAAAATCTCTAAAGTTGGCGGCCTGACCAAAGCGCGTCAGATTCGCGACTTGTGTGTTTCACTTGGCATTGCGATGACCATCGAAGACACGTGGGGCGGCGACATTATTACTGCCGCGATTGCTCACCTGGCACACAGCACGCCGACGGAATACCTGTTTTCGGCAACTGATTTCAACAGTTACGTGACCGTCAGCATTGCCACCGGAGCTCCGCAAAGAGAGCACGGCAGATTGGCATCTTCAACGCGCCCTGGACTGGGTCTGGAAGCACGTCGGGAAGTTTTGGGAGAAGCGATTCTTACCGTGTAATGATTCGAAGCTCGAACTTGCTGAGCACCTGAAGGCATAGGCACGAAATTCTTTTTGTCGTTACCGACACTTGAAAACCTGACACAGGAAAACATTATGAAACAACGTTCGCATTTGTTATTCGCCTTGTTGCTGTTGCTTCCAGTCGCGATTTTTGCACAAACGCCGCATTACCAAACGCACTTTCCACCTGAAGAATTCAAAGGACGCTGGGCGAAAATCTTTGATCAAATTGGAGACCGTGCAGTAGCCATTGTCCAAGGTGCGTCGTTGACCAAAGGCTTCGCCTTCCCACGTCAATCGAATGAATTTTATTATTTGAGTGGTATTGAAACGCCTGGCGCATACATTTTACTGGATGGTCGTACGCGCAAAGTTACGCTTATTCTTCCGCCACGCAACGAGCGACTAGAGCGCAGCGAAGGTAAAGTACTTTCGGCGGAAGACGCTGAACTGGTCAAGCAACTGACGGGAGCAGACGCCGTCGCCAGCACCAGAGCGATGGGCGAAGATTGGCTGAACGAATTAATGAAAGCAATCGCGCCTGCGATTTATACGATGTTCACGCCTGCCGAAGGCAGCGCCGAAAGTCGTTACGAATTACAAAACGCGAATGCTTCCATCGCCGCTGATTACTGGGATGGACGCGTTTCCCGTGAAGCGCATTTCGTTAATTTGTTGCGTACGCGCGCGCCGCGTGCTGACGTGCGCGACCTCACGCCAATGCTCGACGAAATGCGCAGTGTGAAAAGCCCGCGTGAAATTGCATTGATTCGTCGCGCTTCGCAACTGGCGGGCTTGGGCATTCTCGAAGCGATCAAAAGTACGAAGGCAGGACTTTATGAATATCAGCTTGATGCGGCGGCGCGTTACATTTTTCTGGCGGGTGGTGCACGGCTCGAAGGTTATCGTTCGATCACTGCGGCAGGTACGGCGAACATCTGGAACGGTCATTATTTTCGCAACAACGCGCAGTTGAAAGATGGTGATTTGGTCTTGATGGATTTCGCGCCGGACTATGGCTATTACACCAGTGACGTGACACGGATGTGGCCGATCAACGGGAAGTATTCGCCTGTCCAACGCGAGCTTTTGCAATTCGTATTGGAATATCGCAATGCCGTTTTGAAACTCATTCGTCCTGGTATTACTGCTAAGCAAATCATCGAACAAGCAAAAGTTGCGATCCAACCCGTATTAGCCCGGACGAAATTTTCCAAACCTATTTACGAACAAGCAGCGCGCAAGATGGTGGAAACCAGTGGCGGTACGCTTTCTCATCCCGTTGGCTTAGCGGTTCACGACGATGGCCCTTATAACCGTGATGTACTTAAGGTTGGACACGTTTTTTCGATTGATCCGCAACTCTGGGTGCCCGAAGAAAATTTATATATTCGTTACGAAGACGTCATCGTAATTACAGCGAATAGTTATGAAAACTTTACAGACTTTTTGCCCACTGAGTTGAATGAGTTAGAAAAACTGGTCGGACAAGGCGGCATCGCGCTAAAATTTCAACCAGCGTCCGCACAGGAATTAAATAAACGATAGTTGCGTCGGGAACAATTTACGTCATATTTTTTCTAGTACTTCAAAGGAAATCTGTTATGCACACTATCCAATATACCTTGAAAAATTCTTATGCTTATTTGGGACACGTTCTAATTGTCAGTTTACTGCTCGCAGAATTCGCGCAATTGCCCACGCTGGCTCAGGCAAAACGCTACGAGCCAAAATGGGAATCGTTGGATGCGCGCCCGATGCCTGCCTGGTATTCCGATGCGAAATTCGGTGTGTTCATCCATTGGGGCGTCTATTCAGTTCCGGCGTATGGACAGGTCGGCGAATACGCGGAATGGTATTGGAATCGCATCTCCGGCACTGATCCAAAATTTGCTCCGTGGCGCGAATTTCATCAGAAAAATTATGGCTTTGATTACAAGGATTTTGCGCCGCAGTTCAAAGCAGAACTCTACAATCCAAAACAATGGGCGGATATTTTCAAACGCGGCGGCATCAAGTATGTCGTGTTGACTTCCAAGCATCACGAAGGCTTTGCCCTGTGGCCAAGCGCCGAAGCCAGCCGCACGTGGGGGCGTCCGTGGAATGCCGTAGAAACGGGGCCAAAACGCGATGTGCTGGGCGAACTCGCTACTGCGACACGCGCCGAAGGCCTGAAATTCGGGTTCTATTATTCGCTCTATGAATGGTACAACCCGCTCTGGAAAACCGACCGTGCACGTTACGTCACCGAACACATGATGCCTCAATTCAAAGACGTTGTGACGCGCTATCAGCCTTCCATTATTTTCAGCGATGGCGAATGGGATATGTCTTCAAAAGATTGGCACAGCGAAGATTTACTTGCGTGGCTTTTCAACGATACCGCCAACAAAGACGAGGTTGTCATCAATGATCGCTGGGGCAAAGATTCGCGCCACAAACACGGCGGATATTGGACGACGGAATACGCAGCAGGATTGAAAGATGGTTCGCATCCGTGGGAGGAAAGTCGCGGCATGGCGTATTCCTACGGCGTGAATCGCGCCGAACGCGTAGACGATTATAAAACCGGACGCGAATTTATTTTTACGCTCATTGATTTAGTGAGTCGCGGTGGAAATTTATTGCTCGACATCGGCCCAAATGGCGACGGCACGATTCCGCCGTTGATGGAACAACGCCTGCTCGAAATTGGTGATTGGTTGAAGGTCAACGGCGAAGCAATTTACGGTACGCGCACCGCCGGACGTTCCGCACAATGGAGCGAAGGCAAACGCCCCGATCAGCAATATGGCGAGTTCATGGTGAAATACAAACTGATGGATCAGATCGGACAACAACCGAAAAATGGTATTGCCGTCAAGCAGGTTTTCTTCACCAAAAAACCGGATGCGCTGTATGCGATTACTTCTGGCTGGCTTGGCAAACAACTGGTGCTGCGCAATATCAAAGCGCCAGCAAATGCGAAAGTAGAAATGCTCGGTGTAGCGGGAACGCTGAAGGCTTCGCTCAAAAAAGATACGCTTACGATTACAATGCCCGACCTCGCCCCCGATCAGGCACCGAGTCAGCATGCGTTTGTGCTGAAGATCAACGGCGCTGAAGTATTGCCGGAAAAATAAAGCCTGTACAAGTTTCCGGTGTCACGCCATCCACGCGTCATAGATGGCGTGACATCGGAAGCACGATAATTATGGTGCGGCTTCGATGTTGAGGATGAAGCGGTATTGGCCTTTGCGCATCACGCCGAGTTTGAATTCGACGTTGACCGTTGCGCCGATGGGCAGGTCAGGGGCTAACACCAGCAGCGAGTTCAGGCGGCCGCCATTGGGTTGCGCCGGGAGCGGTGCCAGCGTCAGGCCTGCGACTGTCTTGCCGTCAATGGTCGCCGTAACGGAATTCAGCACCCGCAAATTGGCTTCGCTGCCTGCCGCCGCATTGGTGATGTCAATCAGGCGGAAGCGGACTTTGCTCAGCCGGGCGCCGGAATTGTTGGTGGACGTTCGCCGCAGGGCGAGCATCCCAAATGCGCCATTTAGGACCGCCGTTGTGTCACGCGCCTGATTGGGTAACGCGGCGGTCGCCATCAGCGGCTCAAACAACGACTGGATAATCTGGCTGTTCATTTCTACCGTATTGGAAAGATTCGCTGGCCCCGGTGTGCCAAGTTGCGCGGTGACACCATTGATCGCGCCACCTGCCGGATTCACTAACACAAAATCATTCGCATTGTTGTCGGTGTCTACGGCCTGTCCATTTTGCATTTTGCGCACCCAGGCATATTCGCCATTGGTTGTGCCGAGGTTGGTCAGGCCGGTGCCTTCGCGGAAGAGTCCGGCTTGCGTGCCGGCGCTCTGGAAACCAACGGCATCAATTTTGGTCGTCGCATTGAAGCTGCCGGCATTCGTCGTATTGAATAACGCGAGGCCGCCATCATCCGGCAGATCAGTTGTGAAGGTCACATCACCAGCCGCGAGCGCACCTAACGTGTAGCCATTGGGATTGACGAGCAAATAATGACCTTTGGTAGGAATGACCGTACCATCGGGAATCGTGGCAATGGTGGTGGAGGAATTGCCATCACTCGCCAGCGCCGCGACCGCCCAGCCGCCATTATTGACGGTGATGTTGTTGGGTGTGACGTTATGAATTTCAATGTACTCGTCCTGCGCCGGATCAAGTGGCAGCGACGCATTGCCGCGCAAACGAAATTCGCGGATGACGAGGCCGGTCAAGCTGGCAGCGGGAGAAGTCCCGGTCACGGTCAGGAGCGCGAGATTGCTGTTGGCAATCCCGCTACAATTGGTCAGCACCGCGCGATAGCGATTGCCGTCATAGATTGGACGCACTGGCATGCTGTAGGTGGTGGCAGTCGCGCCCGCAATATTTGTCCAGAAATGCCCGCCATTCACCGACACCTGCCATTGGATCGTATCGGCATTCGTCCCTGCCACTGCGAACGTCGCTGTCTCGCCAATCGCCACCGATTGCGAAGTCGGTTGACTCGTAATCAAAGGTGCGACCGCGCTGGTATTTACTACTACTGACACTGCCGTGGAAGTCGTTGTGCCTCCAACATCCGTCACGTCCACGGTATATGAACCTGCATCGCTGAGCGCCGCCGGAGAGATTGTCAAGCCTGCCGTCGTCGCTCCCTGAATAGTTCCGCCATTGCTCAAGGCGACATTATCTTTTTTCCATTGATAGCTGAGCGTTCCCGTTCCCGTCGCCGAGACATTCAGGTTCACCGTCGCGTTCTGACAAACTGCTCGTGCCAGCGGTTGCTGTACAATCACTGGCGGCGGGGTACTCACACAACTGTTGAGACCAATTGAAACGCCTCCGAAAATACAGGAGGGGCAGCTTGTATAGTAGTAGTTGTCAGAGGTGGCGAAATCTAATTTGCCATCGCCATTGAAATCTCCCAAAGCCATGGATCGCGGATTCGTGCCAACGCCGACATCTGGCGCGCCACTAAACGTACCATCACCATTGCCCAATCGAATTGAGATATTGTTGTTGCCTTGATTGGCAGTGGCAAAATCCAGTTTGCCATCTTTATCAAAATCACCCAACACCACGAATTGTGGATTGGCTCCCACGCTGACTTCGGTTGTCCCGCTGAATGTCCCATCGCCATTGCCCAGCCGAATAGAGACTGTATTGGTATCAAAATTTACGGCAGCCAGATCAAGCTTGCCATCGCCATTGAAATCACCAAACTTCATCGAAAGTATATTGCTGCTCGCCACTGCCGCGCTGGTGGCAATTCCGCTGTCAAAAATCTTGCCAGCGCCATCACCGAGGAAAATTGACACTACACTGGAATCATTGAACGAGATGGCGAGATCAAGATTCCCGTCGCCGTTCACATTACCTGCTGCCAGCGAGCCTGGTTTTGTGAGGTTTCCCCGGAAATCTATCTGAGTACCTTCATTAAAGTTTCCGAGTCCGTCCCCAAGTTTTATTAAAGCAAATAGATTATTTAAGCTTATGAAATCCAGTTTTCCGTCATTGTTATAATCACCCAGACCAATGTTATTCGGATAAAAATTATCATAAGAGAATCCAATTCCTGCGGCGGCTGAGGTCACGCTAAACCTGTATTGTAACAATTCACAGGATTGTTCACGGTTAATGTAAAGGTTTTTGCAACGCTTCCGCCTGTGCCAGTTGCTTTAACAGTAACAGTGAAGCTACCTGTCACTGGAGCATTAGTTACGCGCACAACGCCTGTGGTGGGATTGACGGTCAGGAAGTCGGTTAATCCCGGCGCTGTGGCAGTGATGCTGGTCGTATCTGTCGGCGTCAGGTTGGGAGTGATGGTGGCACTACTGCCGCCAGCAGTAACGCTGGCATTGGGATAGTTGCCGAGCGTCGGTGGATTTGATGCGGTGGTAAACCTGGCAAAGAATGCATAGGTCGTCCCATAACTGTTCGTCGCATACGCTGCAAATGTATACGCTGTGTTTACGGTTAGCCCCGTGACATTCGTCGAAAAGACTCCGGTCGTACCCGATGTCGGAACTTTCGTCACGCCTGCTCCACCAAGTCGTGGCGTGCTATTCGTCAATTGTTCCGCATAAACAATCCCACGTTCAGTAATCGGCGCACCCCCATCGCTGCTTACATTGCCGCCCAAACTGGCGCCGGTTGTATTGATGCTGTCGGCAACCGGGTAGGTAATGACAGGTGCTGTACCGACTGGCACCTGGATCGAACTGTTAAGCCAGACCGAAACAGTTTTTCCGATGGCCATGACAATATCCATTTTCCCATCACCATTAACATCGCCAACCGCCACATTGTGTCTTGCAGCTATCACCCCGTGGATGTTGGGAAGCGGGACAAAACTGAAATTTGCTTTGCCATCTCCCAACCCGATACTCCAATTTCCTTTTAGGTCTGTCGTTAATAAATCCACCAAGCCATCCCCGTTAAAATCGGCAGTCGTGACGAAAAAGTCACTACTCGGAAAAGATGTCTTTAAGTTGAACCCAAACCCACGGTAAACATGAGCAGTGCCACCACCACTATTCGATTGATACAGGAGGTCGATTTGTCCATTGTTATCAACATCTGCCAGAATCGGTTGGGTCTGAACGGAAATAATTTTATTGTTGAACTACTGTACTGATCCATCATAATTCGATGTGACATTATAAGTAAAAATCTGCCCTTGAATGAAGACCAGCAAATCAAGATCTATGTCTCTCTGAATATGCTCCAACTTTAGCCCATAATAAAGTGAGTTGGGAAGTAAAGGAGTGTTGTTAGGTCTATCCGGATAATAGAACTGTCCCGACCTTATTTCTTTAGTTTTTGGAATTCCTATGTAAAGAGTGGGGAGATACTCGGAACGACCCGTTTGCCCCAATGCCATGCTAGTATATGGCCTGACTAAGGTGTTATAGAGGGTGAGAGAATTGTTGCCTTTCAGACTTGCCGAAATTAAGTTGCCATCATATTTGGTGATTTCGTTGTCATAGACAACATCCAAATTACCATCTGCGTCGACATCACCGATTGTTAACAAATCAGCAACTGGTTGATTTGCAGTAGGTGGAAAATTACCTACTTCCGCAGTCGCTAACGACTGGAAATTGCCATCACTTTTTCCTCGCCTGATACGGAGGCTAGCCCCCCTTCCCTCCCATAGAGTTCGGCCAGATCAAGCTTGCCATCGTTGTTAAAATCCCCCAACTTGATTGTAGAATAAAAGAGAGAGTCTCTGTATGCGGCAGCATTTGTGAAACTGATTGTATTGACAGGCGTCGGATTCGTAACAGTGAGTGTCAACGTCCGTGTTTCAGACCAATTATTACCATTCCCACCTTTGATCATTTTGATCATAACGGTATATGTTCCGGCGGGTTGCGCATTGCTGATATTCACGATGCCCGTCTCAGGATTCACGGTAATATGTCCCTTAAAGCCCGGTGCAAAACCTGAAGCCACCCTACACACTGCCCAAACATCCGGCGCTATCACCACAGACCCCCCTGCGGTCACGGTTGCATTGGGATAGACACGTTACCCGAAATTTTGGGCAACGGCCGTGTAACCTGTCCCGGCGCTGTTTGTTGCGTACGCCCTAAATGTATAGCCAACTCCCGGCGTCAATCCCGTTACATCAACGGAAAAGATAGCACCGTACGCTGTTACTTTAGTGACACCCGTTCCATTTAGAAATGGGTCACTATTCGTCGCGGTGAGTGCAAAGATAACGCCGCGCTCAGTAATCGGCGCACCGCCATCGGATGTCACTTCACCTCCGAGTGTAGCGCTTGATGAAGTAATATTACGGATGGTTGGATACGCTACACTCGGAGTACCAACTTGAACTGTGGCAGCATTGGCAGCCGTAATTCTGGCAGACCAACTGGTTGGGCTACTCAAGGTAAACGGCCTGGTCAAATTCCCAACCGTTGAGTGAATCTCTCTGAGCGCAAATTGGGTTTGTTGTTTTGCTTTCGCTCCCAAGCCGGACAGACTGAAGACGAAGAACAGGCAAACCAGCACACAGCTTACGATTTTGCGGCGCGAAATATTAGACCAGCCACTGTTCGCTCGTATTTGATGTTTGGTTAAATTTTGGAAGATAGTGTTGCGCTTCAGAAAATGAGAGAATTTCATACATATCTCCAATAGATTTAATTAGGAAAACAATACGTCGGAACATAATCGGGGGGCTGGGCTTCAAGAAACGGTTCACCCTGATGTTCCAGCCAGGCGTGGCCGGCTAATTTTTTTTCACCATCACGTTGCACACCAAAAACAATTTTCGTGGCGACACCAGACAGGGCCAGAAACCGATGCAGAACAATGGCACGCTTCCAGCAGGTGGGCGTGAAGACCCAGAAATCAAGGCGCAAAATTTGATCCAGAGTCGCCGCCACCTGGGTAGGCA
>JAYSTY010000555.1:0-11175 GCA_043719385.1 Blastocatellia bacterium
AGTTTTGTATAGGCTCGTCAGCGTGTGGCTCGGCGCGGTAATTTTGTTTCTTTCATTAACCTGTAAATCGGATAGATTTTTCCGTTCTCCAGATAATCATCCAGAAAATTCCACGCGACAAAACCATCATCGCTTTCGGCTTCGAGCAGGTAAAAAGCTAAATTCGCCAGCGGTTGTGCCGTGTGAATAATCACTGTGCCAGCCGGAAAATTAAGCGCTTCATTTTGCGCGTGCCCTTTGAGGTTGATGGCGCGATGCCCCTGAAATTCGCGGGTGGCACGGGTGACTTTATCAATCACAAAACTTTCAACTTCAATGGTCGCAGGTTTAGTCAATGTTTCAACTTTGATGCCATGAATTTTGAGTTTTTCGATAATTACCTGCAAGCCTTTTTCGGGGCGCAGGATGTAAGCCTGTGGAACCGCGATGCGACGCTGGGCGGCAAAGAAGCCATAATCCAGCATTGCCGTCGGCGTGAATTTATCTTCCATCATCACCGTCATCATTTTTCCTGAGCGGGGATTTTTTTTCTTTGCAACTTCACCAACCAAAATGTCTACGGGTTTGGCGAGCGGCTTGATTTCAAATTCAATTCCCTGTTCGGTCGTTTTGCGCTGCGTGGCGGATTCATCTACGCGCTTGATCAGCGCCGCGATAGTCTTTGCATTCCGCGCCGAATATTTAAAAATCTCTTCGACAAAAGCTTCGGTAACGGCGATGCGCCCGCGAAAATCAAGGTAGCTGTAAGCCTCCGACAAAATCGTCAGGCGATTGCGCAAACCCGCGTAATTATTGCCGAACCGGGGACGATGATCGAACGTGCGCCAGATTTTTTCTTTGCCTTCATGTTTTTGTGTGAAGTTTTCGACTTCGTAATTCAGCGCGTCTTTCGTCGTAAAATTGCCGTAATAATACGTCCGAAATTTATGAATTTTCAGCAGCGCCTCATTCACCGCAGGCAACATTTTCTCGCGCTCAAAATTTATTAAGCGCTCATCCGTATTCGGATTCAGCATCGGCGAGTACGTCAAATGATAACCGTGATACGAACCGTTGGTCGTGTGCAGGTCTACGATCAAATGCGGGTCCCAGCGATTGTACAGACCGATTAAAGCTTTGGCCTCGACCGATTCAATTTTCATGTAATCGCGGTTAAGGTCTAATTTTTTGCCGTTCTCGCGGGTGCCGACTCCGGCAATCGGCCCGTTTTGTTCGGTGCGATTATTAAGGCTGAATTTTTCATTACCATCCGCGTTATAAATCGGCGCAATCAGAATCACAAGGCGGTCGAGCAACGAGGTTAAATCGCCCGTTGCGATCCGTCGCGCCAAATGCTGAACCGCTTCTTTACCTTCGACTTCACCCGCATGAATATTGGCCTGGACAAAGATAATGGCTTTACCTGATGCACGCGCTGCCTGTGGTGAATTGATGGGCGGATTCGCCAAAATCAGCAGTGGCAAATCGCGCCCTTCTTCGGTTTTGCCAAACGATTCCGTCCGCAAAAATTTCGTGCGTTTTTTCAGCTCACCGATGAAATTTATGACATCATCGTAGCGGCTGGTTTCTTCATAATTGCTGAGTTCAGCACGAGATTTGAGCGCATTATCCTGAGCATTGATTGGCATAGCAAAAAAAAGAAAGGAGAAAAGAAGCAGGCTTACAGCAAGTGTGCCTGGCCTGTGACAAAAGTAAGTAAAGAATGAACCTGTAATTTCTGGCATACGTTATTTCAAGCACGTCGCACAATTCCGATTTTCGTCTAATTTAATGGCACATCTTACCTGCAAATTTACCCAAACAAAATATCGCTGCGGCAACCTTGCCCTTCTCAACTGGAATAAAATTGGCAGCCAAACAGGCAGGTCCAGAAAAATAACCAAAAAAACCATAACTTAATAAACGACGTTCACATGTCGTGATTATACATTTATCAAAAAGACCGCTCGCTCCAAGCCGCGAGACTCAAAACCCGAAACGCGAAACAAGTCTTTGCCATTAACGCTCCCAAATACTTCACAATACTATTTTTTAAGGGCATTTTGACACACTCGGGCGGGCGGTGTCGCCTGCTGAATGTCAGCTTGCTACACAATCAATATTAATGCACCTGGTTAGCCCATTATGACTCGAAAGCCTAAGTTATAATGGCATTTTGCCTGATGAGTTGGGGTTATGGTTGGCCACATTCTGAATAGAAACTATCTTCCAAATCCAGCTTTCACAATAATTAGCATTTTTATCCAGAATTCACCTCAGCCCTTGCCTTATGTGGCCTGGTATTTGCTATAATCATATTGTTAATAAGGTCGCTCGCCGCCGCCAAGCAGTAACAGGCTGGCAATTATACCAAAGTATAGATTTTATTTGCTGAGACCGTGCGAAACTGACACACGTCTCAACCGAGCGGTGAGAACTGTAATAATTTTAGTAAATGTTTTTTACGGCGTTTGGACGAGATGAATTTTCAGCCATCTGACAAACACCCATCAAGTGAGGAAAAATAATGGCACATAGACCAATCAAGTATCTCGAAAAAGGATTATCGAAATTTGCAACCGTAGCTTTCGACGCTATCCAGTCGGTGAATCAATTCAAACCGGCTCCTTCCTTTACCCCGAAATGGTCGGAAAAACCAATGCTCAAGTCCTGGCAAAAATCCAAGCCGACTCTGGGCTGGCCTCGCACGACCGATTCACTTTGCCCCGCCTGTGTGAAAGAGGCGCGCAAGCGCATTGTTGAAGATGGCGAAGACCCTTTCAAAGTTATCGAAGATCGTCCAGGCGAAATTAAGGCTACGATCATTGAACGCGATAATGAAATCTGGATGATTAAGGATTGCCCGATTCACGGTCATTACGAAGATATGATGGCAGTGGATGCGAAGTTTCTCGAACATATTGAAAATATGTATCCAGGCCGCGACATTGATGCGCACAGCGATGAAAAATTGCACAAGCATGGTTCGTCAACCATCAAACACGGACGCGGTTCAGTCCTGACCGTAGACTTGACCAATCGCTGCAACATGATGTGCGATCCCTGTTTTATGGATGCGAATCAGGTCGGTTTCGTCCACGAATTAAGCTGGGAAGATATTCAGGAAATTATGGACAATGCGGTTTCGATCAAGCCGCGCCGTCAAATGTCAATTCAGTTTTCCGGCGGCGAGCCAACGCTTTCGCCTTACTTCCTGGATGCTATTCGTTACTCGCGCAAAGTCGGTTACAACTCTGTCCAGGCCGCCACCAACGGCATCGAATTCGCCAAGTCCAAAGAATTCTGTCGCAAGTCTGCGGAAGCCGGATTACGGTATGTTTACCTACAATTCGATGGGATCGGCAACGCTGCGAACGGGCATCGTCAGGTCGGAAATCTGTTTGATGTCAAATTGAAAGCGATTGATAACCTGCACGAAGCAGGCGTAGACATCGTGCTGGTGACGACGCTGGTCAATGATGTCAACAACGAAGAAGTTGGCCCCGTGATCCGTTTCGCGCTCGACAATCCCAAGAAGATTTCGTTCATTTCGTTCCAGCCGGTTTCTTTCACCGGACGCGACGAAGACATCACCGATGAACGCCGCCTGCGCCAGCGTTACACGCTCTCGCACATGGCACACGATGTGAAAAAACAAATCGGGGTGACCGAACCGACGCGCGACTGGTTCCCGATTTCGATTATGAGTACATTCGCAGATTTTGCTGATCTCATTCACGGGCCACAGGCTGAATGGGGCCAGATGAGTTGCGGCTGCCATCCGAATTGCGGCGTCGGAACTGCTTTGATGATTAACAAGGAAACGAAAGAGATGGCTCCGGTTCCTTCCTTCATCAACATTCCACAATTGATGAAAGACATCACGAAAATTACGGATGCCGGACGCGGCAAAATGATGTCGAATATGATGATCGCGTTTGCGCTGCTCAAAAACTACAATTCATTCAATGCGCCCAAGACTTTTTCGCTACTTGATTTGATGAAGAAGTTCGATAAGACCTTTGGTTTATCGGGCAAAGATTACGGCAAAGTCAGTGGCGAGCGCACGAAGGAAGACATTGAGAAGCGTCGTCAGGACCCCTGGAATTTCCTGTTCGTAGCCGGAATGTGGTTTCAGGATTTGTTCAATTACGATTTCCGCCGCACGGAAATGTGCATCATTCCTTACGGCACACAGGAAGGCGAAATCTCTTTCTGTGCTTATAACACGGGCATCGGCTGGCGCAATATCATCGAAAATATGCACCAGAACGCAACCGTAGCGAAGTGGTACAAAGATAACGGTCGCCACGAAATTTTTGCCAATAACCACAGCGTCAATTTGGGTGAGACGGAACACCAATTGGTCGTCAACACCGCCGATGCTGCGCGTGGTCGTGAAAAAGGTGTCCTGCCACAAACCGCCAAAGACGAACAGCAATTGATGCGCAAATTGTATATGCAATCAGTGCTGAAACAGGCTGATGCGCCGAAGCTGGTACAGCTTGGCGGTATCAAAGACAAGAAAGATGATGGCAATGGTGCGCTGGCAATCAGCGGCGATTAATCCTAATCTTCCTGTTTATTATCACGGCTGCCGATTCTTTATGATTCGGCAGCCGTTCTTATTTTTCCCAGCGTTATTTACGGTTTAGCCTGCCGCAGAATTGCTAAGAACTGGGTTTATTTTTTGTTAGGTGAGGCGACAGCCTTTTTCATTTCCTGAGCAAATTCTTCGATTGATTTGCTATTTTTAGTTGTAATTCGCGCTACCCCGCGTGTGCTATCTACAATGACATAACAAGAAGAGGGATCGAATTGTTCGTCCTTTTTTTCCCCCGCTTGAGATTGAAAGATGGTAGCCCCTTTAAATTCGCTATCTTTCTCTTTCAGTCTAGATAAAAATATCAGAGCCTTTTCCCCTTCTAACAAGGGTGTACTATGTCCTACATATTGCGCTCTGGTAAGAAAGATGCCAATTTCTTTCCCTAAGCTGGTTCGGCTCTCATTTTTGATAACTTGATTAAGTTTTATGCGAATTATGTATCCAATAATAAACTCATCTATTCTTAATGCGCCTATGTCTTCGCGAGACTTCTTTGCTATATTGTTGACTTTATCGCGCCTTACTACTGGTAATGTAGCCGTTGCTGTACCGATAAGAACAAAAGTGCTTTTTTCAGCAAGCCTCATCCATTGTTGATCGTTTGCTGATTGTCCCTGGACAAACAAGCAACTAATTAAAAGCACAAGTATATTTCTTTTTATAATCATAGTACATCTCGCTTTCATTCTCATAACTTAGTTCGAGTTCACAAACAAAAAACAAGTTTAATTACACCTTCGCTGCCGCTTTGTGATAGTGAAACCTCGAAGGTATGATTTTCACTGTGGTTGGATAGTTTACAAAAAGTACACTATCTACTGAATAATCTAGTTATAGCCAATTATTCGATACTGGCTACTAAAACCCATTACACCTGCCCTGATATAAGTAGCGCGGGTCTACTGAGTCTGAGACCTGATAAGCTTGAATTTCATCTTGGCGAGATCGCATTGCCGTTTTTGTGTCTTGTTGTATAGTCCAAGTTAACCACGCACCAATGATTTTATTTCTCAAACCGTCCTCTGTTCCGTCGGTAAGTCCACTCACGCGCGAGTAAAGGTCAGAAATCAGGTAAAGATCAGCATTAGTTCCCCCTGGACCATATCCTGCTACGTGCTTATTTTCATGAATCACGGTTTTGTTATAAAACTGGCTTGAAGCTGGGACACGAATATCAGGCGTTGGTAGATTGCGCGTCCAATCTCCTTGATTAGCAACAACATAGCGGCCTGCTGGAAATGAAAATTGCATAGCTGGAAACCCGGTTATACTTGGGGGATAAGTTAACCCCGCAGGGCTCCATGGAACTTCTACAAAAAGATTTGTTTCTTTGGTAATATTTGTTCCATTGTTAAAGGTTATAGTACAACTTATTTTGTATTTACATACATCCAGCGTACATTCTTGATCAGGGCTTGCAAACCATTTACAGTTAGCTGTCGTAGAATCGCTACTTGGCGAGCCGAAATTGACTTGCGGATTGTTACCTATCCCACCTTGTAACGAAAAGGGAGTGTATGACCAAGCGTATCCAGTAACAAATTCAAATGGAGTTCCTGTCACACTAAAACTCGCCGTATCGCCATCATTGCAGTTAACTGCTGCACTGATTGTGACATCAAAAACCGTTGTATCCCCTGAAACTTCAGGGTTGAGTTCTGTGTTGCGATAACAATCTCCTGCGCCTTCTTCCCAGATGTGGAAAGTTTCGGCAATACCATAATGATAAGTAGTTCCCCCGCTGACTCCGGTAACAGTGTTTTCAGCACCCTGGTTTTGTGCCAGGGAAATTACTGCCGGAGCAGCACTGTTCCAGGCATGAGTAACCACGTAAGTAGTAAACGGATTGCCGCCATAGCAGGCGTAAATGTCTCCTTTGGAATCAACGGTTCTTAAATTGTTTACGGCAAGTGCGAAAGTATCCGGGGTCAAATAAGGGTACGGGCCAGAATCAGGACAACAAACCCCGCAACTGAAACTGCTGCTGACATTTCTGGTAACTCGGCGCCGACCTCGCAACGTGTCGTGATTTGCTTCGGTTGCGATGCTGCTAATAGTACCGACAGTGCTGCGCATTTCCAGTCGCCCAATCAAGTGCAGATTTTCATCTCCCTGAAAACGGCTCCAATGAAATTGCCCGCTCGTGATATTTTTCGGCACAACACGTCCATCCTTATCTTTAATTTGTTGATCGCGGATTTTCCTGATGTCAAAGAAAGCGGTTTCCCCTGCTGCCAATTGTTTGATTGGGGGCTGCCACGCTCCTTCGGCAAAATTCACCGAGGCCAGGAATTTTGCCGGAGCCTCGCCGACATTTGTGATGGACACAATCGCACTGTACGCGCCGGTAATCTGCCACGGATAGCCGCCAGTCGAATTGCGGATTGGCCCTGAATCACGCAGGGGCGCATCGTAAGTCATTCGCGTCGCTTCATTGTGAGCGGACAGTGCGCCGATCAAACTACCTTTCGCGCCGGAACTGAGAATTTCGACGGTGACGGTTTCTAAATCCTGTCTGGACGCGGCGGCTGCAACCAGTTGATTCAAATTCACTTCGGTTGCCTGATTCGGCGCAAGTTTGACAGGCGCAAGCTCAACAGGGTTGCCGGATGCTCCTGCGGCTGACAAAAACCTGGGTGTTACAGTCAACGGTTCAGCGCTGATATTATTCAAAACCAGATGTGGCACATTCCCTTTAAGGCGAAAATTAGTGGCATACAAATTCTGTTGCCTGACGGTTTGTGGATCGTAAAACCGAATCGTGCTGGTATAGCGGTTATTGGTTGTTTGAATTGCGCCCGTGACACGCAAGGCACCAACCGCACCAGTCGCCGTAATTTTTACAGAGTCCGCCGCTTGATTTTTATTTCGTCGCTGCTCGACGATCTCTGTTGCATATGGCGCAAGGTAAGAGGTTGCCGCCTCGCCGTTTGAGAATTGTAACTTCGCGGTAATTGCCGCATCAGAAGCATTGCCCAAAATGATTGTTGCCGTGCTTTGTTCGGGTGACCACCAAACGGCTTCCTGTATTGACGATTTATAATCCATCGCGGCGGAAAAAGGTATATCCACACTACCTGCCTGTCCTTGCCCAAACGAAGTGATTTGAGCAACGACTTCCATCATCGCGCCGTTGTAATTCAACGTCAGCCCACCATTAGAGCCTCTGAATTCCGCTGGTTTGATGCTGTCAATTTCGAGATGCCGCACTTTGGTGGCCTCCAGTGTAAGGGGTTGTGCGGGGTAGGCTTGTCCCTGTGAGTCATAAAACACCGGATTGACGATGATGCTGGTGGGACCATTATTGTTGAGCGCTAATTCCGAGCCGGATGATTGTTCCATTGCAGTGATCGGAGCATGAATTGATTGCGATGTCCGAGTTGGCTTCGGCGCTTTCTCACGCCAGTTAATCTTTTTTCTTTCCTGCGCGACTACTTTTCGTTTCGGGATACTGGAAAATAAAAGCAGTGTGGCAACAAACAATATTGCCAGTAGTGCAAAGTAAACGCCAATGGGACGCTTGAATGTCGGGACGATTGACTTTAAGATTCGCATAACGGTTTCCTTTCAAAAAGTGAAATTGTTGAGAAAGATGGGCGAGCTTGCTGAGTGACCAAACTGTGGCAGGCTTGCCCGTTTTGTTGTGACGGGGGAAAGTTTCTGGGGATAAGTGAGTTTATGGCACGGGAATTGTAGGGGGGGGGGATGACACAAAACAGCGGAATACCATTTTGGTTTGCCAATGCGCTAACGCATAAAATGTCGTATCAGTTCGTGGATGCATGAGAAACCCTTACATCTTTTCTATTTCTCGTTGAGAAACACCTTTGACAATTACTGAAACAAATTTTTAAGCAGGGATTAAATAATAGCCATTTGTCCGGGCTGACAGCAAAAAGGGCAGAGAGTGATTTTGCCAACAACTTGAGACGTGCAGACCATAACATATAGCCTTCGAGTGCTGTCAAGAGTTTACGAAAAAAATAACGTGGCGGCGGTTAAGCCAGCCTACATGATTTTCAGAAATGGATGATACACATACGCCTGCAATAATTGTGTAACTCCCAGAACTGAAGGAAATGTGTTCATAGGTCAGGATAGTTACGCACAGTCTGAGCAAAAAAAATTGCTTAGGCGTGGCAGCTATCGCCATCGTTTTACGTTTTATTGAATAGACTACAAGTAATGACATACGGCTGTAGTCATCGTCTGAGGAGAGTGAATACCATTCATTCTGATTGTGCCGAACATTGCACGAAGCACGGAAAAGCGACTGTCCAGGTCATCTTTTCCGTGCTCCCCTAATCTTACGGCTCAGATAATTATTGCTGCCAGTAAATGATACGGCACACTATGGCTTAAGCCATTTTTGAAACCACAAGATAGCCTCCTCGCGGGAAGCTGCCGTGACGGCATGGCCGGTTTTTTCCTGAATCCGCAGCACAATTTTATCTTCAGCTTTTTGACTACGATAAGCGGCTTGTGCTCTGTTAATACATTCCATCAGGCCGGGGATTGGTGTGCGCGGGTCGGAATCACCATTGATGACCAGCAAGGGACGTGGCGCAATGAGCGGCAACATTTGCGGGCCGTCGAATTCTTTGTAAATGCCAGGGACTACGCGGTCATAAAATTTGCGGACAAAATCGGTAGTGACTTCATTCGCGCCGGAATCTTTCGCCGCGCTGTTGATTGCGGATTGGAAAGTTTCGACGCGCGATTTCCACGAATTATTTTCCAGCGCCCAATGAAAACTTTGTACGCCAATGCAGGGAATGGCTACCGCAACACGCGGGTCAACCGCCGCCGTCAAATAAGTCTCCATGCCGCCTTTGGAAAACCCGATCATCCCGATGCGGTTGCCGTCCACATCAGGACGTGTAATCAGATAATCCAGCAACCGCATCACGTCCCAAACTGTGTCGTAAAGAAAAGGATGTTCCTGTCCGGTGCGATAGGTGCGTAACATCGCATCGCTATATTCCGCCGAGCCGGAGCCGGTTTTCGTGCGCTCGCCGTGATAACGACCGTCAATGGCAATGCCGATGAAACCAAGCCGCGCTAAATCCTTGAGCAACGGCAACTGACTTTCTTTGTTGCCACCCGTGCCGTGTAGCGCAATGACTACAGGACGTTTTCCGGTCGCGTTAGTTTGTTTGACGAGGATGCCGGGGACTCGTTGCCCAGCCTCAGTCGCAAACGTGAAGTGCGATTGCGACAGCCCTTCAGCCTCGCTCAGGCTTTTTTCCTCCGGCGCAAGTGGAACCAGCGGACGGTCAATTAATTTAAGAAAGGCTGTGCGCGGCGAATTTTCTTTCGCTTCTGATTTGAAGAGGCTGGCAAGCAAAATTAATGAAAAAGAAACGGCGCACACGAAGCAGGTAAGTCCCCATTTGTTGGACATAAATATATTTCCCACCAAATCTTAAATTTTGTTTTGGCTATGCCTGTAATCCGGTCAGGTAATCAAGCTTGCCTGTGCTATCGCCAATTTTTTCGGGTCTTGCGCCGAGTCCATCCAGCAACGACAAATATAAATTCGTCATCGGCTTGCCGGGAGTGTACGCGATGTGGCGTCCGGGTTTGAGGCTGCCATCGCCGCGACCAGCTAACAAAATCGGCAAATCTTCGTGATTGTGTTTGTTGCCATCGCTGATACCTGCGCCATAAACAATCATTGAATGATCCAGCAGTGAGCCATCGCCGTCTTTGGTATCTTTGAGTTTCTGCAAATATTCAGCGAACAGCTTCACGTGAAAGGTATTGATCTGCGCTACTTTTTCAATCCACTCTGGCGTATTGCGATGATGCGTGAGCGGGTGATGCGGATCGGAAATGCCAAGTTCAGGATATACACGCATGCTTCCTTCTCGCGCAAACATCAGCGTTGAGATGCGCGTCAAATCTGTCTGAAACGCCATCAATTGCAAATCGCACATGAGCTTGGAATATTCAACAAAGGTAATCGGAATCCCGGCGGGTTTTTCAATGCCTGGCGTGATTTGGCGATTATCTTTTTCGGCGGCGGCAATGCGCAGCTCAATCTCGCGGATCGCGTAAAGATATTCATCAATTTTGCGCTTATCATTTGCTCCCAAATTGGTGACAAGTTTTTTCGTGTCGGACTGCACAAGGTCGAGAATGCTTTTGCGATACTCAGCACGACGCGCACGAACTTCGGGCGACAAACTCAAATCGGCAGTTCCGAATAACCGCTCGAAAACTAAACGCGGATTCACTTCCGGCGGATTCGGAGTCGTTGGCGTGCGCCACGAAATGCTGTTGGTATAAGCGCAACTGTAACCCGAATCGCAATTGCCAACGGTGCGCGAATCTTCGCAGCCAAGTTCAAGTGAGGCGAATCTGGTTTTGCTGCCCACTAATTGCGCCGCCACCTGGTCAGCCGAAACACCGCCTAAAATATCTGCACCGGAAGTTTTCTTACAATGCACACCACTTAGGAACGAAGCTCCCGCACGTCCGTGATCGCCGGGGCCATCGCCGAGTGCGTTCCCGTTTTTATCGTCCAACCCGGACAGCACAAAGAAATCTTCACGCAATGATTCCAGGGGTTTCAGCAGGCGCGTAAA
>JAYSTY010000556.1:0-1912 GCA_043719385.1 Blastocatellia bacterium
TTCGGAATGCTCCGCCTGTGAAAGTAAATCAGCGGCAATAAAATCAGGTCGCGCCGTGTCATCGGCAATGACTACGATTTCGCTGGGGCCGGCGATGGAATCAATGTCTACATCGCCGTAGACAATTTTTTTCGCGGCGGCGACGTACTGATTGCCCGGCCCGACAATTTTGTCTACACGCGGAATTGTCGCCGTGCCATATGCCAGTGCCGCGACCGCCTGCGCCCCGCCAACTAAATACACTTCAAAGATTCCCAGCTCTTTCAGCGTCGCCGCGATGATGGGCGCTTGCCTGAATTGCGCCGGAGGCGTAACGACGACAATGCGTTTGACTCCGGCAACCTGCGCGGGAATTGCATTCATCATTAACGTTGAAGGGTACGCCGCTTTGCCGCCTGGAACGTACAATCCGACAATTTCGAGTGGTGAAACTCGTTGCCCCAAACGGACGCCATTCTCGCGTTCAATTTCCCAGGATTTTGTGAGTTGATGTTCGTGATAAAAACGGATATTGGCGATGGCTTCACGCATGGCAGCGAGCAAATTTTCGTCTACTTGCGCGGCTAATTCTTCGATCAAATTTCGATCTACGCAAACAGAATT
Organism: Blastocatellia bacterium; assembly: GCA_043719385.1. Lineage (GTDB taxonomy): Bacteria > Acidobacteriota > Blastocatellia > RBC074 > RBC074 > JAFDVL01. Next base: position 604 of record JAYSTY010000556.1, read on the forward strand.
TGCAGTATGAAAAACGCCATCAAATTTTTCGGTAAATTCAAACAACGCTTCATCGCCACGAGTCTTAATAGCACTAACAATAGATTGCGTACGCGCTACGAATTCTTCGGTTAAGCCGCTTGTACGTTGCAAAATTTGTTTGAGCTTTGGATTTTGAGATGTGTCAAAATCGGTGAGCTTAATAATTTCGATCATCTTTTAGTAGGCAGTTTCAAATTGAAGGACGCGCATTTTTTCCGATTGGGTACGGGTACTTAAAGCTAAGATTTCTATCCCCACGACTTTCCCTTGCTCGTCAAAATCAAGCACAATTCCCGGTTGTACTTCTTCGGATTCAACGATGGCATTCTCGTCCAAGCGAAGGTAAAGAGTGTCACTTTCTTTGTCAATTTTCAATCTCATAATCTACAGCTCACTTTGAAGTTAGTCTTCGATCAAAGAACATCGTAATGATCCGATGAGGCTCAGTATTCTGATTGACGACGATATGTAAAACACGTCCATCTTTTTCTTGTGTAGTGCATATTTTCATCTTCTCCTCGACGCCTCCTTTTTGGTGTATTAATTGTACGCCAAACCCATTCTTCCATGATATTTCTTTCGAGCATCATCTGTTGCGCAGGAGTTGAGAGTTCAAATTCATCCATCTGACAAAACTCCTGCTAACTCACCAATCAACCTGCTCACCTCGTCTCGCTTCAAATGAAAACTCGCCCGATTCACAATCAAACGAACCGTCGTCTCGGTGATGACATCAAGCACTTCCAGTCCGTTTTCCTTCAGGGTTCGCCCGGTTTCGACTAAGTCCACGATGCGGTCGGAAAGCCCTAGAATCGGGGCTAATTCGACTGAACCTGACAAATAAATAGTTTCAATCGGGATGCCGCGCTGATGAAAATATTCCGTTGCAATGTTCGGGTATTTCGTCGCAACACGAACCGTGGCAAGCAAATTGTAATCCTGCCCGACAACCTCTTTGCGTCCGGCGACAGCGATTTTGCAATAACCGAATTTTAAATCTAATGGTTCGTGAACATCGGCTTTGACTTCAAGTAAAACATCGCGCCCGCACACGCCGACATCCGCGACGCCGTATTCAACATACGTCGGTACGTCACCCGGTTTGACGAAGACAAATTTGCATCGTTGATCGGCAGACACCACCGCCAATTTGCGCGAATTCAATTCTTCTTCGGCAACGACAATGCCCGCCCGCGCAAACAATGCCAGCGTGTCATCCTGTATTCTTCCTTTGGCCAGAGCAATAGTCAGCATAAATTATTTATTGCGCCTTAACTTTCTTTCCGAG
>JAYSTY010000557.1:0-4633 GCA_043719385.1 Blastocatellia bacterium
CGAGGATGAATTGTTCACGGATTACGAGCAATTATTATTTACGCGTGCTGTCGCTGTCGCAGAAAAAATGGGCAAGGAAATCAAGCTGCTGGTTGTGCCGTCAAATGATGCATTTCAGGCGACAGTAATGACGGCGATTCAGCTTGAGTCTTCGACTTTGGTGGCGGGTGTTTCGACAAAAATGTCTGCCGACCAGCAGGCCAAAACTATTGGCGATATGTGGGAATCAATTCAGCACGAAAATAAACGCAAGCTGCGGGTGCTGAAACTCATCAATCCCGACGGGACAGAATTGACTTACGAACTTGGCGCACATCGTCCAAATGTCAGCCCTGACGACATTGAACTTACGCATCGGATGTGGTTGGAATTAGCGAAGGAAAATAAGGAACTGCATCATAACCAAGTCGTTTCGGTAGCGTTGCGGCGTTTGGCGAAAGAGTTGCAGAGTGATAAACGCGCCGAGATTGTGACTGAAGTTAAGCAGTACAAGGGAGCAGAGTAAATTTTTTAAGGAGAGTTTTTAATGGCAGAAATTAAGATGTATACAACTACGTGGTGTCCTGATTGTCGGAATGCCAAAAGATTTCTTGATGAGCATGATCTTGCTTACGAGGAAATAAATATCGAAAATTCCCGGGAAGCGGCGGAGCTTGTGATGTCCATTAATGGTGGCAAACGCAAAGTCCCGACGTTTGTGGTGGGTGAAGACGCTTTTCACAACAGCCCTTTTTCCCTGGCTTTGATGAAAGAAAAGTTTGGGGGCTAGTTCCTACTTCTCACCTGATCGGGTTAATATTCAATCACAGAACTTGTTCAAGTCCTGTGATTAAGTCATTTTGACCTAATCACTTACCTGCTGCAAAGCAGTAACAATTTCTTTTTTTCTTTCTCACGAAAGTACTGAATTTAGTGATTGTTTTTTTATGAATCTATGCTATTCTCCGCTCGCTTAAGGTTGTTAAGCACCCTCTTAAGCAACCTGCCTCACTGCCTCGAACTTAATTGACATTGCCTGAACCACAAGCCCTGGACAGCGTTTTCCCAACCCGCCAGTCAGGTTAATGAACCCACAAGCGACAACCCAATCGGACGACACCACAAACACGGATTTATATTTGCTTGTCCGGCAAATTTCAGTTTGCTGATGAATTTTTAAGTTACAAGCACTGTCAGCAAATCAATGCTTTGCTGATTATTTCTCGGAGGAAAACACTGTGCCAGCCGATCACACCGCGACTATTCTGATGGTCGAAGATGACAGTATGGTTCGTTACCTTGTTTCGGAGTATTTCAGACGCGTAGGCTACGAAGTACTTGAAGCCACTGATGGCGAAATGGGTTTACGCACCGGCCTGGAGAAAAAAGCTGATGTCATCATCCTTGACGTCATGATGCCGAAGATGAATGGCTTTGATGTCTGTCATCAACTGCGCCAGAACAACATTACGACGCCCATCATCTTTCTGACCAGTAAAAGCGAAGAACAATATACCGTAGCCGGATTAGAAGGCGGCGCAGATGATTTTCTGCCCAAGCCATTTAGTCCGCGCGAACTCGAAGCCCGCGTCAAAAGCGTCATTCGGCGCAGCGGCAACCACACATTTGATGAGCCGGTAGCAGGCAAAATCATGCGTGGTGGCTTGACGATTGATCCTGAAGCTTACAGCGTAACACTCAATGACGAACCGATTCAGGTCACTCCCATCGAATTCAAGATTCTCGAATTATTGATGACCAATCCTGGCAAAGCATATTCCCGCGAAGCTCTGCTGGATCAGGTTTGGGGTACTTCCTATGAAGGGTATGAGCGGAATATTGATCCGCACGTAATGCGCCTGCGCTCCAAGGTTGAGCCTGACGCGGCAAAGCCGACTTATGTTCTAACTGTTTGGGGCATTGGCTACAAGTTCAATGACAAACTTTAAGCAGATGACAAATGTAAGGTAGAAGATTTTAGTCAACCTGACTGACATCTGAAACCTGCCATCTGGCACGATAATTTTACCGATCAGTAAGACCGAAAAAGCAACCGCGCAACACATACTTACTTAACTGACGCGGTGGTCATTCTGATCTTAGATTTTGCGGACAATTTCCGCGAAGGAAAAAAAGATATGACCATGAACTACTACCGAGTGATTCAGTCCACGTCTATTCGTTCAGCCCGAATAGCATTTTTACTCCTGTCAATCGCCATCTTTGGCACGGCATCATTTGCCAATACACGCGCCGTGAATTTATCTGAAATGACTTCACGCGCCGGTCGTATTGTCCATGGCCGTGTGGTCGAAGTCCGCGACGGCACACACCCTAAAAATGAACAGATCGCGGTCACTTTCGTCAAAATTCAAGTGACCGATATGATTAAGGGCGAAGCTGTCCGTGATTTTACTTTCATGCAATACGGCAACAGCACTCATCTTTATGTTGTGCATTTGCCCAGATACAGCGTGGGCGAAGAGGTCGTCCTGTTTTTGTATGCGGAAAGCAAACTCGGCTTCACCAGTCCGGTTGGCGAAGGGCAGGGCAAATTTGTGGTGCGCGATAATGTGCGAAGCGGTCAGCGACAACTCATGAACGAGCACTTGAATCGCTCGCTTTTCAACCATCTTGACGCCGCCAAATTAAATTCCAAACTCGCACTTAACAAAGCCGAACGCGAAGTTGTGGCGCGACCGGAAAGCCGTGCCGGTGAAGGTTTGGAATTTGGCGCGTTTCGTTCGCTCGTGCGAAAAATAGCGGCAAGTCCGAACGCAAATTTACAGTAAAAACACAGCGATAAAAGAGCAGGGAAAGTGAGCTGCCGCTAAGGCAATCTCCTTGCCCCTTTGTCTCTCTGTTGACTGTCACGATTAAAATAACTACTACCGAAAAAGGAAAAATCTTATGCGTGATCTCTCAGGTCAGTTGCATCTTTGCCTGGCGAATTTAAAAGGCCAGTCCCCGCGTCTCGCAAATAAAATCGTTCATCTGCTGCTGTGCGTAATTTTAGTTACCGGGTCATTAAAGTTTGATCACCCTGCGCAGGCAGGAACGCCGCTGGCTGTTACTAAGAACGGAAAAGAAGTGGCGTGGCGGACAGGTACGACCATTACTTATAACGTAGATCAGGGGAACCTCGGTACGCTTAACAATACGCAGGCGGTTGCGCTTGTGGATGAATTGTTTGGCATTTGGCAAAGTATTCCTTCGGTAAGTTTGACGGTTCAAAAAGGAGCACAGCTTCCGGTTGATGTGAATGCAGGGAATTTCTCCTCTTATCGTAGCTATAATTCTACTAATCCAGACCCCTACCATGCGATTATTTTTGATACGGATGGCTCGATCACTGATGCAGTTTTTGGCGTTGGAGCCAGCGATTTTACTGCCGGATTTGCCGGCCCTACCTGGACCGTTGGCGGAGCCAGCGATGGTGAAATCCTTGACGCTTCGTCGGTGCTGAATGCGAAATTTCTCTCCTCCGGTTATGGTTCACTCACCGAATTTAAAGCAATTATGTTGCATGAGTTCGGACACTTCCTCGGCCTGGGACATTCGCAACTCAATATTGGCAATGCGTTTGACCGCGAAGTCCTTTTTAATAACAACGGAACCCTGCCGATTATGTTTCCGATCTCGCTGGGTGACAGACCTGTGACGTTGAGCACCGATGATAAAGCCCAACTGACCAGACTTTATCCGGGCGCGTCAGCCGGAAGCTTTGGCACGATCAGGGGAAAGGTTTTGTTGTCTGACGGGACAACTCCATTCCAGGGCGCCAACGTGATCGCCCGACGCGTTGATGATTCGGCCAATATCGCGGTTTGTTCAGTTTCAGGATTTCTTTATCAGGGTACTGGTGTAAGCGCGAATCGTGGTGTTAGTGATCCGACGAAACAGGGCTATTATGAAATTACCGGATTGCCAGCGGGAAATTACACAGTGGAAATTGAGCCTATCCATCCTGGCTTTATCAGCGGTTCCTCGGTTGGCCCACTTGATCCGCCCGTGGATCTGCCTGCTCCCGCCGAGTATTACAGCGGAGCCAGTGAATCCAATAACGATGCGACCAACAGCGCCGCCATTGTTTCCGTCGGCAGCGGGCAAACGGTTGACAGCATCAATATTATTTTGAATAACACAGCGCTCCCAACGGCCAATGAAAGTGAGCCTAACAACACACAGGCTGCCGCTAATAACATCGCCTTTCCGGTTGTCATCAGTGGCAACGTTAGTGCAGGCGATTCAGGCACGACTGATCCCACCACAGGCGAAAGCGTGAAAGATTTTTACACTTTCACAGGCAATGCGAATGACTGGGTAACGATAGATTTGAATTGGGGAGTTTCCAGCGCGAATTTATCGCTTTATCTGTACAACAGCAGTTCGCAACGCATTGCGATTTCGATGCCGTGTTTGTATAGCTCAGGCTGTGTCAACAGTCGCCAAATCGGCCCGATGAAGTTGCCGACAAGTGGACAGTTTACAATTGGTGTCGGCGCGAATTCAGGTGCATCAGGTTACACGCTACAGGTCACGGGTCAGTACAATTCCAACGGAGCTTCAACGACTGTGAATGGTGCAAGTTTTCAACCTGGTGTTGCCATCGCTCCCGACACGATTGCTTCGATGTTTGGGGTAAACATGTCCA
>JAYSTY010000057.1:0-25736 GCA_043719385.1 Blastocatellia bacterium
TCCCTGAGCGCGAGCAGCTTTAGCGATAGGCGGATACGGCGGTTGCGTTTTCCTAATCGCGTTCCCCTGCAAGACCCCACCAGAAACTCTTTGCGTTGACGGCTTGGGTGGTGGTGGTGGCGTTGGAGTTGCAGCCGGTTTCGGTGGTGGTGGCGGTGGCGGCGGCGCATCATCGCCAGTACTGGCAGCAACGCCACCCGGAACACCGGACGGCGAACCTGTCCCACCAGCAACCGCTCCAGCAACAACCGGCGCAACTCTGATAGGCTTAGGCCTCACATCAACAGCTTTGGGGATTTCTTTGGGCGGAACCTTGGGTGGCACAAAAGCGGTCGCCACCTCAGGAGTTTTTTGTACAACAACGACCTCTGCTGGCGGTGGTGGCGGTGGTGGCGGTGGCGGTGGCGCAAGCAAAGTTGCGGCATCCGCTGTTTCGGCCAGATCAATCTTGAAGTGAGTAATACTCCAAATCAATCCGATTGCTAACGCTAAAGCGTAGAGCAAGCCAGTCACCATCGTAAACCTTCCAGAACGATGATCTTTTTTCCCGGTTCTTGATTCAACAAGTTGATCGAACATTGCCTTCTAATGACCTCCGTTAACGGAACGCCGATGGGTCAAAGCAGATTTATTCAGTTTTAGACTTTGACGATGTTTCTATATACTATCTGGAGTGAAAACTCACAAAATAGCGAAGCATGGAAACTTCTATAACAAGCGAATAGCAAAAAAAATTCAGCAGTAAATTTAGCGAGAGAGCTTTCCTGCCGGGACGACCATCCCTATGCCCCCCTCACGATCTAAATCATAAAATCATAACTTCAAATCTTATCTGAGGTAGCGTACCAACACTGTTTTCCTAAAGGTAAAAATTACAAATTTTCCTATCTTTAGCAGGACAATTCAGCGATTATCCAGACAAGCAAACAATGACTTAAAGTTTCCTGAGTTACCAGCTACTTCTTAATTTGAATACAACTTGAAATTAACCTGATGACGGGTCAGCAACGAAATGGAGTCTACTATCTGACTGCTGCATAAGTCAAGCGCCCCAGGATGTATTTCTTGTGCAGATCAGACAAAAAAGCAAGAGATTTTTTACGCTTAAAAGTAGCGACCAATTTAAGGCGGGAGATAACCATATTAACTTTTTCGTCGTGTAGTTTCATCCGTACAAAGGTAATTGAACTATACCAGGCAAATGCCTGTCCTAATCACTCAGATTATCAAATCTCTAGCGTCCAGCCGATGCCGGGCGTCCCTTCTTTGCTTTCTTCTTTAATGGGCGTACAACAGTTCCAGTCGTACCAGTTGACGATGAAGCACCAGTCGTTACCGCCTTTGCAACACCTGCGGCTGCGGCTACGGGGGATAACAATTTATTACCAAAGTGTTCTTCCCACCACAACATAAAAGGACTGGCGATATAGATTGAAGAATAAGTTCCAATGATGATGCCCATAAACAGACACCACGAAAAACTCTTCAGCACTTCGCCGCCAAAAATAACCAGTGCAACGACCGTCAGAAAAGTTAAGCCCGAAGTAATAATTGTCCGCGACAACGTTTGATTGATCGCATCATTCGATATTTTTTCCAGTGGTTCGCGCCGCTTCATCTTCATCATTTCGCGGATTCGATCAAAAATTACAATCGTGTCATTCATCGAATAACCAACCAGTGTCAGCAACGCTGCAATCACGGTCAGATTAAGTTCCAACTGAAAAATTGAGAACAAGCCCAGCGTAATCAACACATCGTGAATGACCGCGATAATTGCCCCAATGCCAAAGCCCCACGATTTGAAGCGAAAAGCCACAAACACCAGCATTCCCAGGCAGGCCAGCAATGTCACATAAACAGCACGATTCCGTAAATCAGCACCTACCTGTGGCGACACAGCTTCCGCCCCGATCACCTGAGCGCCGGGATCATTCAATAATGGCAAGGCTCTTAGAACAGCCAACTTACCCTTATCAACGTCTTCAGTAGCTATCGAATCTGTCTTAAATTCACCGCCCGTCAAATTTGGCAAACGTACCAGGACTTCATTTTTGGGAGCCTGACCAACCGCCGCGCCAACCTGCTGCAAGACAATTGCCGCGCCAGGAATTCCCTGCTTTTCAATGGCTCCACGCAATTTATCCAAATCTGGTGTCGTCCCAAATTTCACGGTGACAATGCTGCCACCCGCAAAATCTACGCCCATATTAAAGGGGTGCGTATTCGGGTTTCCGTCAAAGGCACGCCAGGCAACCGATAAGGCGCCGATTAAAATTAATGCCCACGACATCCCGATAAAAATCCATTTTTTGCCGAGGAAGTCGTAATTTGTATGCTTAAAAATCTCGATCATAAAATTGCGGATGGGAGATTATTAAATTCTCTCGCAACCATTGAAGATAACTAAATACTTAAAGTTTCGACGCGTTGTCCCTGGCGCGATAACGTCCAGATAAACATTGTGCGGGAGACATAAACTGCGGTGAAAAGATTGGCCAGCAAACCAATGACCAGTGTCACGGCAAAGCCACGAATCGGCCCCGTCCCGAAAGCATAAAGGAACAAACAGGAAACAATCGTGGTCACGTGCGTATCAATGATGGTCGTCAGCGCTTTGCCGAACCCAATATCTATGGCGGATGCGACTATTTTGCCGGCCCGCAATTCTTCCCGAATGCGTTCAAAAATCAGGACGTTCGAGTCAACCGCCATACCAATCGTCAGAATCACACCCGCGATTCCCGGCAGGGTCAGTGTCGCATTTAAAAGCGCCAGACCAGCTAATAAAATAACCAAGTTCAGCATCAATGCGACTACGGCATTGACGCCTGAAAGTTTGTAGTAAGCCAGCATAAACAGCACGACCAGCGCGAGGCCAACGATGGAGGCAAAAACTCCATGCCGAATTGAATCAGCGCCCAGCGAAGGGCCAACTGTGCTTTCCTGTAAATAAACAATTTTGGCAGGTAAGGCGCCAGAGCGAAGCGTCAAAGCTAAATCCTCTGCCTGATCTTTCGTAAAGCTGCCCGTAATTTGTCCGCGATCACGAATAGCTCCGTTGATTGAGGGTGCGCTTTTGATTTCGTCGTTCAGGACAATCGCTAATAAATTGCCAATGTTTTTGCTGGTCCACTGCTCAAATTTTTCAGCCGCTGCAGGTTTTAATTCAAAATCAATTTCGTACCCACCACCCATTCCACCGGTACTGGGTCGGGCCGTGGCATTCCGCAAATCAGCTCCGGTAATAATTGAGGCTTTCTCAACTACCTGATAACCTTCACGCGCAGGGCGAGCATCGCCAGCCTTCGCGGCACGAGTTTCATAAACCTTCAAGACCACCTTATCAGGTTGACCAACAATTGACGCGTCAGCATCTTCCTTCTTGGAATAAAACTGCGTTCCGGCAACAACTGCTTTGAACTCCAGGCGAGATTCACCTTTGATCAATTCCTTCACGCGTTCCGGGTTATCAATGCCAGGCATTTCGATGAGGATTTGATGATCTTCATCGCGCCCCTGGAATTGAATGGTCGGTTCAGCCACGCCAAAGGCATTGATCCGCTGCTCAATAATTGTTTTGGCTTGTTCAGTTGCCTGTTTCTTCAGGGCGTTCGCGGCTGAAGTATTGAGCGTAAAAGTAACAGTTACGGGAGCGGCACTGGTTGCACTAACCCAGTCTGGCCCAAAAACCTGTTTGGAAAGTTTATCGGCGATCTCGCTCTGCTTGCTGGTGTCGGTGGTTTCAATCACGACCTGACCAATATTTGCAGACTTCGCAGCAGTAAAAGCGAGGTTTTCTTTTTTCAAAAACTCTTCGGATTTTTGCCGTTCATTTTCAGTTAACGTCTTGAGGTAATCATCGGCCTGCACCTGTGCCACAAGGTGCGTGCCGCCGCGCAGGTCAAGTCCCAGGCGAATATTTTCGCTGAGGTTCTGCTTCCAGTTTTTTGGATTAACAAAATCTGCCGGAGTTTTGGTGTAGCCTTTTTGTTTACTCCAGGGACCTAACATTATGATGGCACATAAGAAAGTGACGACTGCGATAACTATGCTGCGGGTGCGAAGGTTCTTGTTCATACAATTAACTCTTGCTGAATAAAATATCGTTAGTTCTTGTCTTCAGGAGCTTCCTGAAAACCCGTGATTGAGCTTAAAGAAACATCAATTTTAACCGCAGGGTTATCAGCGATTTTAACCTGAATTTTCGGCTCTTTCTCACGGACAATGGTAACTGTGCCATAAATTCCCCCGGAGGTCACAACTTTGTCGCCGACCTTCAGGTTACTTAACATAGTCTGAAGTGCCTGCTGCTTCCGGCGTTGTGGCATAATTATCATAAAATAGAAAAGCGCGAAGATTAAAAGAATCGGAGCAATATTCATTAAAAATGCTCCGGCTTGTAACAAAATTAAGGCAAAATGAAGTGACATAATATGGGGCGGGTACTACTTTCTTTGCAAGATAATCTTAGCGGTCTTTGGCGCTTTGGTTCTTTAATCGCTATCGCGCTTTTAGCTTCCCTTAAATTTACCCAGGAAGTTTAACCGAAAAGTCGAGAAGTCGCCAAGCGCGATAGATTGCCTGATTTGGCGCATAGTGTCAAGGTAGAAGGCCAGGTTGTGATAGGAACACAGAATGCTCGCCAAAATCTCGTCATTCAGGTAAAGATGCCGCACGTAAGCTCTTGAGTATCTTTGACACACTGAACAGTTGCATTCTTCATCCAGTGGTAGCGTGTCTTTGGCATATTTCGCATTTTTTACATTGAGCTTGCCGTGCGCGGTAAAAACCTGGCCGTTGCGGGCATTCCGCGTCGGCATCACACAATCAAACATATCCACACCACGCGCAACCGATTCGATTAAATCTTCGGGCGTCCCAACCCCCATTAAATAACGCGGCTTGTCTGGCGGCATCAGCGGCGCAATAAATTCCGTCGTGTCGTACATCATGGATTTTTCTTCGCCGACGCTTAAACCACCAATGGCATATCCTTCAAATCCAATTTCGAGTAGTTGATCCAAGCTCTGTTGGCGTAAATCGTGATAGACGCTGCCCTGAATAATGCCAAATAAATTCTGTCTCGGAAGTACACCCGGCTCGCGTCCCTCGTCCTGCAACCGATCAAATTCCGTCCGCGATCTTTGCGCCCACCGCGAAGTCATTTCCAAAGATTTTTTCGCTTCCTCTCTGGTCGCCGGATAGGGCGTACATTCATCAAACGCCATCACGATGTCAGAGCCAAGCGCAGCCTGAATTTGCATGGAAATTTCCGGCGAAATAAATTTTACTGAGCCATCCAGATGCGAGCGAAACTCGACTCCTTCTTCTTTGATCTTGCGCAAAGCCCCTAAGCTGAAAACCTGAAAGCCGCCGCTATCTGTCAGCATCGCGCGAGGCCACGAAATAAATTTATGCAAGCCACCCAGTTCGGCAATTAATTCGTGTCCGGGCCGCAAAAATAAATGATAGGTATTACCCAGAATAATTTTCGCGTCTAACGCTTCGAGCATTTCCTGGGTTAAGGCTTTGACTGTGCCGCGTGTGCCGACGGGCATAAAGACAGGCGTTTCGATTTCGCCGTGGGCAGTTTTGATAATGCCCGTGCGGGCTGATGAATTTATATCGTAATTCAGAACCTGGAAAAATTGTTGTCCACTCATGAATAATTTTGCCGATACGGATATTTGTGCATATAGTTTGCCGATGACTGAACGGGACGGAATCTTTGAGTGGGAGAGCGAGGAAGCCAAAGCCAACTGGCTCAAACATAGGGTCGATTTTCGCGCGGCAAAAGAAGCGTTTACTGACCCTCAAGCGCTCAAAGTTTTTGACGATCTTCACTCTACCTTTGAACCCAGATTTTCTTTAATCGGAGTAGCTGGAGAGCGATTGCTATTTGTGATCTTCAAAGAATTATCTCACGGTTCAGTCCGAATTATTTCTGCGCGTGAGCCAGACCAGGCGGAAAAAGAAGAATATGAAAAAAATCTCATTACCAACTTCTCAGAATAAGTCAGGCGAATCAAATTATATGGTGACCAAAAATCGTTATCAGCAACAAATAAAACAAGGGTTGACTGATGATGAAATTCTTAAGCCGGGCACTTACAAAGCAATTCGAGGCGGTTTTCTGCAACGTCATCCTGAATTGAAGTCACCACAAAAACCTTCAAAAGTTCGCGTCACCATGTTTCTGGATCAGGACATCGTTGACTCTTTTAAGCGTGCCGCCGAAGCCGAAAACGCGATGCCTTATCAAACTCAAATCAATTTGGCTTTACGCAATCATTTGGAAGCTGAAGCACCTGCTGTTTCGCTGGGTGACAGCAAAACAATTAAAGCATTAGCGAAGGCAATTGCTAATGAATTGAAAAAGGCTGCGTAAATTTCCCGTTGCGCAGGTAACTTATCCGCACTGCTCAGGATTTTCCCTTCTGCTTAAGCTGAATTGGGGTCGCGTAAAAATCAAATGTCTCGCGCAAACGATTTATCAAATAGCGTTCATAAGAAAAATGTAATTTGGAGCCGTCGCGCGCATTGGTGAATAAAACAAAGGTCGGCGGCGCGACCGAGGCCTGCGTCAAATACATGACTTTCAAGCGGCCTTTTGAAGTCGTGGCTTTCGGTTGATCCAAATGTTCACGGTAAAATTGATTCAATGGCCCTGTCCCAATGCGGATATTTCGCGCCGCGTTTGCCTTCGCAATCAGCTCATATAATTTGTGAACTCGCTGCCCTGACTTGGCCGAAAGAAAAATCACGGGCGCGTACTCTAAAAATTTCATCTGCATGCGCAATTTTTCTTCAAACTGCAAGGAAGTGTAAGTGTCTTTTTCCACCAGGTCCCATTTGTTGACCACAATGATGACAGAAGTTCCGGCGTTATGCGCATAGCCCGCGATGTTGGCATCAAGATGTGTCACGCCCTCAACGGCATCAATCAACATCAACGCGACATCCGCCTGCTCGATGTGTTTACGCGCCATCACGACCGACATTTTTTCTTCCAGCCCTTCGGTTTTGCCTTTGCGCCGAATGCCCGCCGTATCAATTACGCGAATCGGTAAGATTCCTTCTTTCGGCTTGATTAAACTATCAACGGAATCGCGGGTCGTGCCGGCAATCGGCGAAACAATCATGCGTTCTTCCGCTACCAGTTTATTTACGAGCGAAGATTTTCCAACATTGGGGCGACCAATGATGGCGACTCTGATTTCAGTTTGCAATTTTGGGGCGGGTGCAACTTCGGGCAAAACTTCCATCACGGCATCCATCAACGCGCCAATCCCGATGTCGTGTTCGGCGGAGACGGGGAAAACTTTGTCGTAGCCGAAACGATGAAATTCCCCGGCTTCGTCGGCGGTGCGGAGCGTTTCCGCTTTGTTCGCAATGATGAAAACAGGTTTGTTCAGCGTGCGTAGAATTTGCGCAATTTCCTCATCCAGCGGAGAAATTCCGGCGCGGACATCAACCACAAATAAAAGTAGCAATGCCTCGTCAATCGCGGCGCGTGCCTGCTTGAAAATGTTGGCGGGAATTATGGCTTCGTCATCAGGCACGATTCCACCTGTGTCTACGAGTTGAAAGCCGCGCTCGTCCCATTCACCTTTGCCGTAGATGCGATCCCGCGTGATGCCAGGCATATCGCCCACGATGGAACGACGCGAGCCAACGAGGCGATTGAATAGTGTAGATTTGCCAACGTTCGGACGGCCAATGATGGCAACTGTTGGCAATGTTTTTGGCGCTTCTTTTGCCCCTGATATTTCTCTTTGCTCAGACATTAATATTTCTTCTTCCGCGATTATTCGCTACTCAATTTCCGACCAGCGCGTGACTGTTGTAACAGTGACTGCCGACCAGCGCTAACATCTAACCAACAGCTAAAGACAACCCTGTCCCCAACTTCAAATCCAGCCAGAACCTTGCTCAAAGGGATTTTCCTGCGACTGCGGTTAGTAATTCCAAGTAAGCGGAAGGATAGAGGAATCTTGCAGTCTGTGCAAATGCAGGTAACTTCAACTGCCGCGCAGACTGCAACCACAGCACTTTTCTTAACGGACGATATTTTTTTATTTTTTTCTGCAAGGACTTCTAAAACTTCCGTTCTTCACTTGTCGGCAAAATTTTTCGCCGACCATCAGCTCCCAAATTTTTAATCTTCGGAGGATTTTATGCGACGTGAATTCCAAATCGCGCTTTCTATTTTGCTGTTGATGTCCCTTGCGTGTTTCATCGCGTGGGCAAAAATTTCCAGCCAGCCAATCACCATTATCCAAACGCCAACTGAAATCGAAGCTGTTATTGAACCAGCTATTGTTAAAGACAAGGATACGCCTTCGACCCAGGGCGAACTGCGTATTTTTGATAAAGAGGGCCGCCCACAGGGTTTGTGTCCGCTCAAACACACCGATGTCAAAGCCGACATCAGCGGCTTCGTTGTCCGCGCCAATGTCACTCAGGAATTTGAAAATACTGCCAATCATAAAATCGAAGCCATCTACACTTTTCCATTACCGCAAAATTCGGCGGTGGATGATATGACGATGCTGATTGGTGAGCGCACGGTCAAAGGCAAAATCAAAAAACGCGAAGAAGCCAGACAAATTTACGAAGACGCACGGCGCAACGGCAACGTCGCTTCCCTGCTGGATCAGGAACGTCCGAATATTTTCACGCAATCAGTGACAAATATTATGCCGGGCGAAAAAATCAAAATCGTCATCAGCTACGTCGAGACATTGAAATACGAAGACGGCAATTATGAATTCGTGTTTCCGATGGTCGTTGGCCCGCGCTACATTCCCGGCGCTCCGATTGGCAAACAAGGTGGCGGCTGGGCGAATGATACAACGCAGGTTCCCGATGCTTCACACATCACGCCAAACGTAGCCAAACCTGGCACACGCGCCGGACATGATATTTCGGTCGAGGTTGCGCTTGATGCCGGCGTGCCGATTGAAAACCTGAAGTCTAAAACACACGAAGTCGAAATCACGCGTTATGGTAACAATCGCGCCGTCGTCAAGCTCAACTCACAGAACACAATTCCCAACAAAGATTTTATTTTGAAATACGATGTTTCAGGCCGAAAAATCGCGGATGCGGTGTTAACGCACAAAGGCGAAAACGGCGGTTTTTTCCAATTGATTTTGCAACCACCTGATCGTCCGCTGGCAGATGACATCACGCCTAAAGAATTAGTTTTCGTGCTCGATACGTCTGGCTCAATGTCCGGCTTCCCCATTGAAAAAGCCAAAGAAGCAATGAAGCAGGCAATTGACGGACTCAATCCCCGCGACACGTTCAACCTAATTACCTTTGCGGGAGACACGCACATTCTTTTCCCTGAACCCGTTCCGGCAACCCACGAAAATTTGCGCAAGGCTCAGGCATTTTTGGCTGAGCGGCGCGGCGGCGGTGGCACCGAAATGATGAAAGCGATCCGCACCGCACTGGCTCCCACGGATTCCCAGGCGCACCTTCGCATCGTCTGTTTTATGACGGACGGTTATGTCGGCAACGAAGGCGAAATTATTTCCGAAATCAAAAGCCATCCGAACGCCCGTGTCTTCAGCTTCGGCATTGGTTCATCTGTGAATCGTTTCCTGCTTGACAAAACGGCGGAAGCCGGACGCGGCGAAGTCGAATACGTTGCGCTCAATGATGACGGCTCAAAAGCGGCAAAACGTTTTCACGAACGCGTACAAAATCCACTGCTCACTGACATCGAAATTGACTGGGGTAGTTTGCCAGTGAGCGATGTCCTGCCTCATCGCATGCTGGATTTGTTCAGCGCAAAACCTTTGATTTTGACGGGCAAGTATAGTGGCAGCGGACGCGGTACAATTCGCATTCGCGGCAAACAGGGCGGGCAGATTTTGACGCGAGAAATTGCCGTGGATTTGCCAGCCTCGCAACCGCAACACGATGTTTTGGCGACGTTGTGGGCGCGGACGAAAATTGACGAACTCACGATGCAAGACCCGAATAATGGCGAGCGATTTGACCTGCGCGAATCAATCACGGCGCTGGGGCTGCAATATCGGTTGATGACGCAATTCACTTCGTTTGTAGCGGTCGAAGAAAAGATCATCACTGATGGTACGACGCCGCGACGCGTTGATGTGCCGGTCGAAATGCCAGAGGGCGTGAGTCATGCCGGCGTGTTCGGTCGTGAGAGTGAAGAACGCCAAAAAGAAAAATCAAGGAATAGGCAGTCGCTGCAAATGGCTCCCGCTTCCAGCACCAGTATAATTTCAGAAACTCCAATAATAGAGCTAAGAAAATCTTCACGTGCCGATGCAGCTAAAGGTGCAGCGGGCAACTATCCGCCGCCACCACCCAAACCAATGCCTACAGTAAAACCGACTGGAAGAATTGCCGAACAGGAAGTCAGTCGTGATAAAGCTTCGGTCAATGCAACTTCATCGAATCTGCATCCGGCAATACTCGCGGCGATCAATGGACAGGGCGGCAATTTTATTCATAATGGCAAAGCTGAAATTCAAATCTGGCTGCTTGATAAAACCGAAGCCAATGTGCAAAAGCTTAAGCAATTAGGCTTTGAAGTTACCTCTGATCCCAGCGGCTCCAAACTTATCATCGGCAAAATTGCAGTAGATAAATTATCAAAGCTGGCGCAACTACAATTCATCAGATTTATTGCGCCGTATCAGAAGTAAAATTAACTACAAGGGTAGACAAAGAAGACGGAGAAGAATTCGACAGGATGAACAAGATGAACAAGATTTAGTTGATAAAAAATCCTGTTCATCCTGTCAATCCTGTCGAATTTTCCTGCGTAATTAACTCTTTCTGGCAGCACCGCGATACATCTCGCTGAGGATGCGCGGCGCGTTTGGCATCAGGAAGCGATTCATCTCAGCAATTTCAAATCCGGCTTTTATAATCAACGAATCAATCGCACGATTCATATTGCAACCGCAGCCGACAATTTTTTGCAGCGGATTCAAACGATCCTGCCACTGCGCGGTTTTCTCTTCGTCGCTGCGCCCGTGTTCACAAAATAAAAACTTCCCGTCAGGTTTCAGCACGCGTTTCATTTCGGCTAACGCGGCATTGACTTCTGCAATCGAACACAGCGTCCACGTTGTCACAACCGTATCAAAGCTGGCATCCGCAAACGGCAATTTTCCTCCAGCATCAAGCTGTACCTGCTCGACCTCGATTCTGGTTTTCGCAATTCTTTGCCGAACCAATTCAGGGCGGAAATTTTCGGAATCAAGCGCGATGATTTTTGTTACGGCTGGTGGGTAATAACGTAAATTCAAGCCCGTACCAAAACCAATTTCCAGCACGTTCCCTGTGGCGTTCGCTAATGTCAGTTGTCGTTGCTCATTAGCGTCCCGATTGCCCAAAGCCCAATCAAGCAGGTGGGGGAAAATGTAATTTGAATAAATTCCCATCTATAAGTTAAGGGCGATTCCAAATCGAGCCATCCTTGTATTGAATACACATGATTACCGCTTGCTCTCCCAGGTGTTTTTGTCGCTCTGCCTCTGTAAAAGTTGGAACAATTTGCGCCACTCCTTTCCCGAACACCTGACCCATTTCAAGTTTTTTGATTTGCCCAGGTTTGATTTTTAGCTGGCTGCAATAATCCCGATAACTCTCACCTGTGGGGTAGGCCTGAACATAGCGCCACCACACAGTTTTGATGACCTTTTGCCCATTATTTTTTACTTTTACCTCATATTTCGTGCGCGAGACCGGAGGTAAAGAATGATAATGTGGGCTGCCGTCCATATCCCAACCCGATGATGTATAGTTTTTTTCCAATGTTGCCTTTTTAGTAAAAGACAACATAATCAAATCAGGCGCACCAGAGTCGTTCAATTGAACGTAGGCGGAGACCGTAAATGATAAACCACTGTAAATCATGGCGAAAATCAAAAGAATCTTATTCATATCAGCCTCCTCAATTTTTAATTAATCAGACAGCCCTAACTACAGGTCACTTCTTCCGGCGAATAAAAACAAATTCTCCACCGTCGTGCCCTGATTTCAGGATCGCGTCATACTGCGGTTTCTGGTCGGCTCGGCCTGCGACCTGCTGGCGCACATAACGAAGAAAAAGCTCATCCGCTGTGAACGCATCATCGTCAATAATTTTTAATCCTTTGAGTAAGGCTGCTGCAAAAATTGAATGCTTCCCGCCGCCACCATCCGCTACGGGTTCGTTGCCACCGCTCGCCATGACAGTGCGGGAGAAACTCGCCAGCATTTTTGCCAGCAGGCGATTTCGTTCGGTCGGCAGCCCTATCCGAACAGGCGCATCACGGGTCAGCGTCCCGGAATAACAACTGTCGGCAATCACTAAAATATGTCTTGCAGGAATTGCCCGCAACGAAGTGGTCAGGTCATCGGCGGAAACCCAATTGGCGGGATTGTCCTGTTCAGCATCAACCGGCAACCAGTAGCCTTTGTCGGCCTGCTTGTCGAAATATCCATGCCCGGCGTAATAAATTAACAAGTTCGCCTCTGTTTCTAATTTCCTCCGGTATTCGCTCATCGCCCCTAAAATTTCGTTACGGGACGCATTCAGCAGCATTTTCACCTCGAACCCATAATCATCTTTCAGGGCGCGTCCGACTTCCTGCGCATCGCCAACGGCGGTTTCCAGCGGCGGGACACCTGGTTTTTTGTAGGTGTTGATGCCAATGACCAGCGCGTAAAATTTGCCCGGATTTCCCAGGCTGGAAACTGGCGTAACAGCCTCTGCGGAGCCGCCTGCCTGTGGTTCGCGCTTGAGCGTGAAGTCCTTTGTGGCGCGATTGCCATAAATATCTGTGGCGACAATTGTGATCGGGTTGTCGCCAATTTTCAGTCCGATTTCCGCCGCGAAATTTCCCTCGGAATCAAGGCTGGCAGGAATTCCGCGCACGGTGACTTCGCTGATCCCGGAAGCATCAACGGCGCGACCAGCAATTCGTGTTTTAGTTTCGGGGATTGTGACTACGGATAAACCGCGTGTCAGTAATGGCGAAATCAATTCAATCGTTGGTGGCGTTTGATCTTTTGCGGAGGCAGGAATTTTAGGCGCAGTGGCAACGGGATTTTCCAGTTCACGCGCCTTTTCCGCCAGTTTATCGGCGTACTCGGTATCCCCCTGGCGGCGATAAATATCCGCCAGGTACTTATAAACTTCGGCCTCACGACGAATTTTCGCAGCCTGAATAAAAAATTCTTTGGCGCGTTCGTATTCGCCGCGCTTGTAATAAGAAATCCCCTGCGCCTTGAGATTGGCAAAATCTTCCTGCGCGTGAGCCGGAGTAAAGACAAGCAAGACGAGTAACAACAGCAATGTGTAAGAAGTAAGATTTTTTTGTGTACGCATAAGGCGGCTTTCAGAATTGGCGCTTATTTTGGCGTCTGTTTTTGTTGCATCACACGAATTACTTTTTCCGAGACGCCGCTTTTCAGCAGGCTGATTCGTCCCTGCACCGACAGGTCAAACTGAGTGGCTGGCGCACTCGAAACGGTTTCCGCCACGAAATCATCGGAGGCTTTGGCTTTGACTAATTCAATCACGTCGTCGTTACTCATCGCTGCTCCCTGCGACGAATTTTGATTGGCTGTACTCCTGCTACGATTACCTGAACTGGCAACGGGATTGTCCGAGAGCAAATCATCTACGCGTCCGCGACTGACTTGCTGGAGCGCTTCTTTCCGTAATTTCCACGCGCGGTATGCCGTCACAGATTTGCTGATGCGGTCCAGTGGTGCATCGAAAATGCGCCAGCGGGTATTGAAAAATTTCTCGTCCGGCTTCAGCCGCTGCGCCTGTTCATACAGCTTTTTCGCCTCGGCTAAATACTTCAACGTTTCATCAACATTTTGGCCCTGATTAAAAGCTTCGTGTCCCAGTGCTTCGTTGGCTACGCCCAGATTGTAAATCCGGTAGCTTTCTGCTTTGGGAAAAGCCAGCGCGGACACAGCGTTCCAGGCCTCATAAGCGCCGCGCCAATTGTTCCGCTCCGCCAGACTCGTACCATTTTTCAGCAAGTCGCCGACCTTACCCAAAATGACTTCGATGCGTTCGTTCACCTGATTAAAAATTGGTCGCATCTGGGCGCTGAGTCCGGCGATTCCTCGTTGCCGGGTTTCCAGTTCAGAAATCGTTTTTTCCTTTGCCAGTGTCACATCAATTTCATTTGCGATGCGACTCGGCGCGTATTTCCCTGTTCCCATCGAAGCGGGGCTGCCACCAGTCCAATCCTGAATTTCGTAAGAAGCTTCAAACGACGAGATGACTTCGACAAATCTGTGCGTTTCCTCGACTGTCGTTTTTTCTTTGGTCGTTTTGTCTTCTTTTTCAACACTCACTTTCCGGTTGAAGGCGCGTGCGGAGTAATCGTGTACCACATCCACATTGATGCGGAGTTCGCCGCCCCCTGGCACATAGACGATTCCGGCTTTGGCTTCGTTGAAAATTTGTTTGAGCGCATTATTCAGCGCGGGTTTCACAGATTCTGTCCCCGAAATATTCAACCCAAAAGTTTTTTGCGTGACCAGCAAGCGTGGCGGATGGGTGAGCATAAATGTGACCACCGTTTTATTCACCCCGAACCCGCCATCTTTTTCTTCGCCCCCCAGGCCAGCCTGGACATTCACCAGCAATAAAAATATCAAGAGCAGCGCAAGCACCTTATCGGTCACAGCAGATTTGAGGACAAAGCAACGGTGAGTAGTCATAGAGTATTTCCCTTTG
Organism: Blastocatellia bacterium; assembly: GCA_043719385.1. Taxonomy (GTDB): domain Bacteria; phylum Acidobacteriota; class Blastocatellia; order RBC074; family RBC074; genus JAFDVL01. The sequence goes on from JAYSTY010000057.1 coordinate 14,741, forward strand.
AAAATGTAACGCAAACTCGAAAGTTTCCGCCACAGTAAGAATGCTGAAGTTTCCTGAAAGAGAGGTGATGATACTGCAATTTGCGGCAAGTGTTTACCGAAATGCTGTCTGCGTTGGAAATATTTGTACGCTGCGTAAGAAAGCAAATGGAATTTATGAGAAGTATTTTACGACTGCTTCGTAAAGAGAGGAGGCGTCTTCGTAATCCAGATTTTCACCAATCAGGATATTCCGACACCTTAATTTATGGCCTGCTTCCATATCCGAAAGCGAATCGCCAATCATCACAGCATCAGTAAAATCAATGGCCGGAAAATCTTTTTGCGCTTGCAGGAACATCCCCACTTCAGGCTTGCGACAATCACATTGCCCTTTTTCGTGGGGGCAATAATAAACGGCTGAGATTTTTGCGCCTGCCTCTTCCAACTCCGCCAGCATTCGTGTGTGGATGTCCTCGACTTCAGCGCTATTCATTAATCCGAGCGCGACACCACGTTGATTGGTCACAATGATTAAGCGATAGCCTGCCTCGGACAATAAGCGCAATGCTTCTTTGGTCTGCGGTATGAATTCAAACTCAAACCAGCTTTTGACATAGGTATTATCGAGCTTGTGATTGATGACGCCATCACGGTCTAAAAAAATGGTGGTGTTATTCATAATCACATCAGGCAAACAATTCCTGCTCCACCAACTCGCACAAAATATGTCCGATCATTATGTGGGATTCCTGAATTCTGGCGGTATCGTGCGAAGGAACGCAGATGCAGTGATTCGCTTCGGCTTTGGTTTTGCCGCCGCCTTCGCCCGTCATCCCGATAGTCACCATGCCTAATTCTTTAGCGGTTTGCAGACCTTTGACAACGTTGGGAGAATTACCGCTCGTGGAAATGCCGATGACAACATCACCGGGCTTGCCAAAAGCTTCAAGCTGGCGGGAAAACACAATTTCATAGGCATAATCATTGCCAAGCGCAGTCAATGCTGACGTGTTTGTCGTCAACGCTACGGCAGGCAAGGCGCGACGTTCTTTGGTGAAGCGCCCAACCAATTCGGCGGCGAGATGTTGCGCATCTCCGGCACTGCCGCCGTTGCCGAATAAATATAATGTTTTGCCGTCGCGCAGGGCGGCAACTAATGCCTGTCCGGCGGCGGCGATAACATTCACCTGTGTTTCTAACAACGCACGTTTGACGGCGATGCTTTCTTCGGTACGCTCTTTAATAATCTGCAAATAATTAGTCATAACAAATTCCTGACGGCATCAATCACCCGCCACCCGCCACGTCTGCAAGCCATACGGCTCAAAGGCGAATTCAGTAATCGTACAGCCCATTTCCTTGAGCCGTTCGGCAACTTTATGTTTTTTATCAAAGCGGCAGTATAACAGCATAAATCCGCCGCCACCGGCGCCCGTGATTTTACCGCCAATCGCTCCGGCTTTGCGCGCCTCGTCATACATTTCGTCGAGTTGTGGCGCAGAAATTTTATGCGACATACGTTTTTTCTGTTCCCACTCCTGATGCAGCAAATCGCCAAAATCATCCAGTTTGCGCCGCAACAAAGCGTTTTTCATTTCAATCGTCAAAGTCTTCAATTGCCGCAACGCATCAAGGCTGTCTTTCTCGCCACTCTCGTAGCGTTTGACCTGGTCTTCGATAATATTCGAGGAAAAGCGCGAGGTTCCGGTGTAACAAAGCAATAAATTATATTCCAACTCGTTCATGATGTCGGGACGAATTTTGAGCGGATTGACAATCACGTGATCCGGCAAAAATTCGATGTAATTAAACCCGCCAAAGGCTGCCGCGTATTGATCCTGCAACCCGCCTCTGATGGCAAGGTCTTCGCGTTCGATTACATAGGCCAGTTCAGCTACATCATAATCGGTCATCGGCAAGCCCTTGAAATCCTTGAGCAGCCCGACCAGCGCCACCATCATCGCCGAAGAGGAACCGAGGCCAGACCCTGGCGGCGCATCACTATGAATAAAAAGATCGAAGCCCTTTTCGCCGCGACTATCCATTTTCAGAATTGCCGCTTTGACCAGATCAAGCTTGCCATCATAGCTCATCAAATCTTCGGGGTTGTAATTCACCGACAACCCGTAATCAAGCGATTCGATGTTGATTTGCTGATCATCGCGGGTGCGCAATGTGCCGTAAGCATAACGATTAATCGTCGCACTGAGGACACAGCCACCTTCCTGTTGCGGAAAGGGCGGAACGTCTGTGCCACCACCGGCAAAACTGATTCTTAATGGTGCTTTGGTTCGGACTAGCATAATAATTTCTTTGCGGCTGGTTTTATGGGGCAAACATCTCAGCCAGAATTGTCAACACGTTAGCTTGTGTTTTGGCATCAAGAGTTCCCATCTTTTTGATGAGTCTTGCTTTGTCTATTGTGCGAATCTGATCCAGGACGATCTGCCCCTGCTTACGTTGAAACTGACACATAACCCTCGTCGGGTAAGCTCTGCCTTTCGTGGTCATTGGCGCAATAATTACCGTATTAATATGACGATTCATCTCGTCAGGGGAGATGACCAGACACGGACGAGTCTTTTGGATCTCACTGCCAATCGTCGGGTCGAGGTTGAGCAGGTAAATCTCAAACCGTTTGACTACCATTGCCATTCGCTTTGATCCCATGGGGTTTGACCAGTCAGCTCCTGATCCGGCAACTGGTCGTCGTTCTGTTCTGCCATCGCTTTAAAAGCTTCTCCCCAGCCTTGCCGTGGGGATGTCGCTGAACTAATGACAATTTGATTATCTTCCACTTTTAACTCTATTTCCTCACCAAGCATCGTCTGTTCAAGCAATATCCTGGGAATGCGGATTCCCCGTGAATTTCCAATTCTGATAATCCGTCCCCTCATACTTCCGTCTACTCCATTTCGTTCTGGACATTTCCCAGTAAGCACATTGTAGTCACAAGCAAGACCAGCGTCAAGCAACAATTTGTCCTGAGTTTGGGCAGGATCAGGATCGCGTCGGGGTTTACCGGACGATGGTTTTGGCTGTCAGCATTTTCATCCAAATAATACGCCGCACTGCTTTTCAGGAGTATTTTAATTCGTGTAAATTCGTGTAATTCGGAGTCAGTTGTTTTTTTCCGACCGCTTCAACCAGGCCTGCAAACCGCTCCATCAACGGTTGCCAACTGCATTCGCGTTCGACGAAATCGCGGGCGGCCTTTTCCAAGCGCAGGCGTAACTCATCATCACGCAAAATCTGTAATACGGAAGCAATAAATTCCGGCTCGTCACGCGCCAGCAACAAATGCTCTCCGGCGGTTGCTCCGACACCGGTAATTACATCCTGCGTAGCGATCACAGCGCGGCCTGCAGCCATTGCTTCAAGCGCTTTATTTTGCACGCCACGCGCAATGCGGAGCGGGATCACACAAACTTTAGCGGCGGCTAAATACGGGCGCACATCATCCACAAAACCCGTGACCATGACGCCGGGAAGATGTTCCAGGGCGACGACCTGTGGCGTGGGTTTGCTGCCCACAATCAAAAATTTAGCGTTGGGATATGCGCGGCGAATGGCTGGGAAAATTTGCTGTGCAAACCAGACACAAGCCTCAGCATTCGGGTAATAATCCATCGCCCCGGTGAACACAATGCGCGGCGACTTTTCATCTTCAGTAGCGAAAAATTTGCGCTCGCTGGCAGGAAGATTTTCCAGGGCAGAAGCGGAAATATCCTGGGGGCGAAATTTTTCCAGATCAACGCCGTTCGTAATCGGGATCAGCTTTTTTTTCTCTTCTGCGGTCAACTCGGTCAGCACATTAATTTCGCGTTGCGTGTGCAATGAACTGTAACCGAAATTGCGCACAATCCAGTATTCGTAACGGCGCAAACGCTGGCCTTCGACCTGGTAAATCCACGCCATCGGCGGGCTTTTCTCTTTGGCATAATCCAGCCATTTTTCCGAATCCGTATCCGCCATATCAACCACCGTGTGCGGCAAAAATTCCGCCGGAACATACTGACACATCGTTGAAGAATAGACGACCATCGCCTCAATGCCATGTGTGTCAACAATCCGTTTGACAGCCTGACGGAACGCCGGTGAATTGAAATAAGCGACGGACGGCGGTTGCGTCGTCGGCAGGCTTAATAACGCCTTAATATTTCCCGCCATTCGGTTCAGCGGAATCAGGGTTGCTGAAGCGCAATACTCTTCAAGTTTGGCTTTGGTCTGGAGTTCTTCATCGCCCTCGGCAAAAGCGATCAAATGCACTTCGTGACCACGCGCAACGAGTGCCGTCAGCACATTGAAGGGGCGAATTTGATTTCCTTTATGAGGTGGATAAGGGGTTCGGTGTGAAAACAGCAGAATCTTCATTACGGCAGTGATTATCGGGTAGTAGTGATTGTTTTTTATTTCGCTGGAAGCTGAATAAATCAGTGCAGGCCAGGTTAAGCGGCGCGAAGGGGCAGCAAAAATGTACCTGAAGTCAGCTTCGGTGTACAGCAAAAAAACCGCTAACCCAACCCGACACCCTGCAACACTCGTTGCGCGTTTTCAGTCCAGAAATATTTGCCTTTTTGGATCGTTTCAAGAGCGCCAAAACTGATCTTCTGGCGCAGATCAGGATTCATCGCCAGGGTTGTCACCGCCGTCGCAAATCCATTCGGGTCATCTTTGGGAATAAAAATCCCATTGACTCCATCTTCAATAACTTCGCGTAAATTCGGCTGGTCGGGAACGAGAACGGCTTTGCCCATCGCCATATATTCAAACAATTTCATGGGCGAAGCATAGACCGGAATCGCGGGCAACACCGCAATGTCCATCGCCGCGATATGCGCGGGAATTTCGTGATGATCCACAGCGCCGGAAAAGTGTACGGCATCCGCGACTCCCAATTCTTTTGCCTTTTCCCTCAAAATTTGAATCGCCGGACCATCGCCACAAATTAAGACAGCAAACCGCTCGCGCTCTGGTAAGCGGGCAAAAGCTTCCACCAGCAAATCCAGACGATGCCATTGTCGCGCCCAGCCCACGAAGCCAATCACGCAGCGATTGCCTAAGTTGTAACGCTGGCGCACGGGATTCGGGTCAACCTCAGCATGAAACAATTCAGGATCAATGCCGTTTTGAATCACCTGAAATTTACTGGTATCAATTCCCTGATCGGCATAATACTTGCGCAAAACATCAGTCACAACCACCACCCGCGTTGCATTTCTAAGCACTAATCGCTCGCATTTTTGCGCGACATTGCGCCCAATTAAACCGCTTTCCTTTGACATTTCGTCCACCAGTGGCGAATTTACCTCCACCACAAACGGGACATTATATTTGCGTGCAGTGATTGCACCGGCGGTTAAATTCAGACAATAACGTTCGTAGATCAAAGCGGGCTGTAGTTGTTTGATCGCCGACCGCAGATTTTTCATGCCATAAAGGTTGTAACCCAGCGATAGTCCTTCATACCACAAACTGCCTAAGGTGCTGCGCCCTTCTGAATGATGTTTTCCATTATTGTTATGCGGTTGCGCCTTGCCGCTCTGAGTGCGGCCCAGACTGACTTCGACCACCTCGTGACCAAGCACAGACCACGCATCCTGCAAGGACTGGATGTGAATTCCCTGTGCGTCTTCACCGCGTGTTCTGTGATGATAGATAATTTTCATTGACATTTATCGTGTGCGGTTGGTGGTCAATTCCAACACGCTCTCAACCTCTCTGGCGACTGCCGCCCAATTCCTTTGGCTCCCACTTGTGGCAATTGCCTGACGATCCCAATGGTGGTCAAGCGCCAGCAGCAGCGCAATTTTCAAGGCTTCTGCATTTTCTATGGGAAAAACAAAACCATTGCTGCCTGCATGAATAATTGCTGCATTGTTGCCAGCCAGGCTTGCAATAACCGGAGTTCCGCAAGCCAGTGCTTCCAATACAACGTTCGGCGAACCTTCACGGCTGCTGGCCAATATATTGACGTTTGCGGCGTTGTACCAGATGCGAATTTTTTCAGGATTTTGTTGCCCAGCAAAATGGACTATATCACCCAACCCTGCTGCCTGCGAGATTTTTTCCAACTCGGCACGACTTTCTCCCTGTCCAACCAGTGCCAGTTTAATACGCCGATTTTGTAACTCAGCCAGCCCGATTTTTTTCAGCGCTTCAAGGATCAGCCATTGCCCTTTGTTACGATCCAGTCGTGCCACCGACACCAGCCAGCAATCATCGGTACTCAGATTCAGCGACTTGCGGGCAACCTCGCGGGTCATCGGAGTAAAAAAGCTGGTGTCCACTCCGTTTGGAATTACATGGATTTTATCCGGTGTCGCTCCAAGCTCTAAAAAATTATCCCGTAACTCCTCCGAGACCGCGATCAGTTGCGCCGCCCCGCGCATCACTTCCTGTAGGAACGGGACGATGTGTGGCATATTTTTATTACGTGTAATATCTGAACCGCGGGCCGTGACAATGACCGGACGCTTTAATCGCTGCCCTAATTTCACGGCGGCGTAACCATCGGGATAAACAAAATGCGCGTCAATGACTTCAAACTGAAAATCTGATTTGAGCAGGCGATGTAATAAATCGTAACTTCCCTGCGCCATCCACTTGCCATACTTTGCCATCCCAATTTTGGGCGGATTAAAATAACGCGGATGATACACATTTAATCCATCGCGTTCTTCAACCTCCGGGATTAACTTGAGCGCGTTCCATTCGCCGCTCGCCGGAAGAAATTTCGGGTAGTACGGAACCGGCGCGACCACTTCAATCTGATGCCCGCCCTGACGCGCCATAGCCTCCACCCGCCGCGCCACGAAAATTCCATGCTCCGGCATTTTTGCGTTGGGGTACAGCCTCGTATAAGTCAAAATCCTCATAACAAAATCAATCAGCAAAAGTAAAAAAGAAAAACAATTGCTCCCCCTTTTGCTTTTCACTTTTCACATAAACTTGCGCTGCCATAATCTAAACATCAGGATCGTCCACAACGGCGTACCAAAATTACGCATTCCACTTTGATGCCTGTCCCACAGGCTTTTTACCGCCGCACGATTGAGCAAATCGTCATTTGTATCAAACAACAAACTCTGTGCCAGATCGCGTAAATCTCCCCGCAACCACTCGGCCAGCGGAATCGAAAAACCCATCTTCGGACGCGTCAAAACTTCTTCAGGCAAAATTTTACGAACGGCTTCCTTAAAAATATATTTACCAACCCCGCCACGTAATTTCAGTTCTGAAGGAATCCGCGCCGCCAGTTCCATAAATTTATGATCCAGAATCGGGCAGCGCACTTCGAGCGAAACAGCCATGCTCGCACGATCAACTTTCGTCAAAATATCATCCACCAGATACGTTTTTATATCTACATATTGAGCGCGTGAAAGCGGGTCGTCAGTTTTTGCACGGTCATAGTGATACCGAAATAAATCAAACGGATTGTAACCGTTCAGTCTGCTCTGCAAGTCACCACCGAATAATCCATCGCGTTCGCGGGCCACTGCGCCATACACCGAATTAAAATAAGCCTCCGCCGGATCAAGCGACAAATTTCTAAGCGTAGCTTTGGCTCGTAGTGGTCGCGGCAACCAGTCAAGTTGCGGATACATCGCCGCCATCGCGCCAAAGGCTGGTTTACGCAATGAGGCAGGCAGAATTCCTCGCAAACGATTTTCGGCAACATCAAATTTATAGCGCCGATAACCCGCGAAATTTTCATCACCACCATCGCCCGACAACGCGACTGTGACAAATTCCCGCGCCACCTGTGAAACATAATAGGTCGGCACAGCGGAAGAGTCTGCAAATGGCTCGTCATAATGCCACGCGAGTTTTTCGACTACGGAAACGGCGTCAGGATTGACGATGCGTTCGTGATGATCAGCGTTGACAGACGCAGCGAATTTTTTAGCGGCGGCGGCTTCGCTGAATTCCTCAGAAGTGAAACCAATCGAAGCGGTAACAACCGGGCGATTCGTGATCGCAGACATCATCGCTACAACTGCCGATGAATCAACGCCGCCGGATAAAAACGCACCGAGCGGAACTTCGCTCATCAACCGAATGTCTACGGCTTCGCGCAAAGCCTCAAGCAATTGCTCCTGCCATTCTGCGGCGCTCCGAATTTCGGTTTGATTGAAATCAATGTCCCAGTATTCGCGTTCCCGCACCCCATTCGGCGTCACGACCAGATAATGGGCGGGACGCAATTTTCGGACGTGCTTAAAAATGGATTTGGGCGCGGGAATCGCCAGAAAGGAAAAATAATCAGCTAAGGCTTCGGGATCAATTTCGCGCGGAATGGCGCGATCCTGGATAACAGATTTCACTTCGGAGCCAAACGAAAAGCGACCCTGAAAATCGGTATAATAAAGCGGCTTTTTGCCCAGTCGGTCACGCGCCAAAAGCATTGTTTGCTGGCGCGAATCCCAAATGGCAAAAGCAAACATCCCGCGCAACATCGCTACACAATCTTCGCCAAATTCTTCGTACAGATGAACGATGGTTTCGGTGTCCGAGCGAGTTTTCAGATGATGCCCACGCGTTTCGACAAGATGGGCCAGTTCCCGATAATTGTAAATCTCGCCGTTGAAAACAATTGCTACCGAACCATCTTCGTTGAAGATTGGCTGATGACCGCCAGAGACATCAATAATCGAAAGTCGGCGATGTCCTAAGCCGGCTTTGCCGCTGAGCAAAAATCCATCATCATCCGGCCCGCGATGAGCAATCACATCGGTCATTTGCTTAAGCAATTCTGCACTCACCGCTTGCTCGCTTGCGTAATGAAAAACTCCGGCAATTCCACACATCCCAATATTCTCTTTTACTTACTTAAATTATTTGTTACCTGATTTTGGCTCACCGTGAAACGCCAGTGCGAGGCACTGAGCCGAATAATCAGTGATGCTATCATTTGGGGTACGATTCAGACGAGCGATTAAATCAGTAGCGCAAACTTTCCAGTTTGGAGATTGTCAGCAGATAATCTGTTAAGAAAAAATGCAAACTGGAAAATTTGCGCTACGCCTGCGCCGCAGAGAGCTTACCCCTGATCTGCGAGCAGAAAATTTTCGATGGTCTGGCCTGTCCGATGCTCAAACTGCGCCTTGAGCGAAGGCAGAAAGCCATTGCTTTCATCCAGTAAAATTCGCTCAATGCGGCGCAAGGGAAAAAAGATAGTCGCAGGGAAAATGCCCTCTTCGCCTTTGACAACCATTCTGAGCAACTCATCATAGCTGTTCAAATCAATCCCCCGAATCGTAATGCCCGCCGCATTAATTTCGTTCAGAACGCCCCAAAATTTTTCGCGTGGCTCACCTAAATTCACAATCACACAAGCACCAGCTTCAATTTTCATAACACTCCTCTTACTTACTGCGACCATTCGGTTGGCTGTCTTTCCCAACGATGATTTCTTAACTCACTTAATAATTCAGCGGGTAAGTTTTTGCCATCGCTGACCGCGCAATTTTCTGCGACGTGCCGGAGCTTCCGCATGCCGGGAATAATTGTGCCAACGGTTTGGTTACTCAAAATAAAGCGTAAAGAAAATTCGGCTTTGCTCATCCCGGCGGGAATTAGCGGGAAAACGGCGTCGGCACGTTCGACGCTGGCTTGTAAATTTTCCGGGACGAAATACGTGTTGCGCCAATCGCCTTCCGGCCAGGTGCTATCTTTGGTGACGACACCTGACAGCGTCCCCTCATCAAACGGCACACGAGCGATAACGGCTACGTCATGTTCAAGGCAGGCAGGAAATAATTCGTCTTCGGGATTTTGATCGAAGACATTGTAAATAACCTGCACGGCGTCAATCAAACCGCTTCTGACGGCGCGAATTCCATTCCACGGTTCCCACCGATTGAGGCTGATCCCAATGGCCTGAAACAATCCCTGCGCTTTCAGTTCAGCAACTTTTTTCACCCAGCGATCATCGCTCAGCCAGCTATCTTCCCAGGTGTGAAATTGCATCAGGTCGAAGCTGGCAAGTCCGGCATTTTTCAAACTGGCATGCACATATTCCTCAATATGGTCAGGCGGAAAACAATCATCTGAAGTAAATTCGCGGCGGCTGGGCCATTGGAAATTTTTTGGTGGAATTTTTGTAGCCGTATAGAGTTTCCGGTCAGAATTAGCGCTGATTAAATCGCCTAACAAACCTTCGCTGTGACCTGCGCCGTAACCCCAGGCAGTATCAAAAAAATTGCAGCCCAGTTCGACTGAACGTTGCAGCGAAGCCCGCGATTCCTCATCACTCGAATCTTTCCAGCCACCCATGCCCCACATTCCATAGCCGATTTCGCTGACCTGCCAATCGGTACGTCCAAATCTGCGATATTGCATTTCAGGTTCCTTTCAATTGCACATTAAAAATGTATTTTGTAACCCCGCGAGACGGGGCGCGTAAACCACCAGGCCCAGGCAATAAATAAAAATTGCACGGGTAAGCGCCAGTATAAAAATTTTGCTGAGACCTCTGGAAACAGATGTGGATTCATCGCGGGATAAATGTTGGCGGGATAAACCGCCAGCAATAAAGCGATCAGTCCCCAGGCCGCCAGCCGCGTATATTGTGGAATAATAACCAGGATTCCCAGCAAAATTTCAAAGACGCCGCTCAGGTAAACCAGCTCCAAATGCCAGGGCAGATAAGGCGGCATTAATTTCAGGTAAAAAGGTGGATTAACAAAGTGCATCACTCCCGCAAAAACAAAAAAGATGCCCAGCAAATACTTCATGAATATTTTGAATTTTGACATTAGCTTTCCCCGTTCCAACCCGCGCTAATTTAGTTTTTCCGGCTCCTGTACCAGCCGCCAATGACAACGCCCGCCGGAACCAGCAACGCGGACGAATATTCATACCAGCCCGGAGGAGGTGTGCCTGGATTTAACCGCGCAGCCAGCGCAAGTCCGATCATACTAATCACCATAATGATTCCTGCCAAAATTAAAGCATGCGCCAGTCTGGCTGCCCCGGAAATGGCGGCGGCGACATATCCACCGACAAAG